>NZ_CP042809.1 GCF_004014775.2 Acetobacter oryzoeni | reverse complement strand
AAAAAGCCCTCATCACCTTCCATACTGTCGCCAATGAAGGATCGGTTGGGTTCGTAAATCTTCTGCAGGCCACACGTCTGATCCGCAAAGGCTTCGAGACGTCGGTGCTGCTGTACGGTCCGGGTGTGACGCTTGGCGTGCAGCGTGGCTTTCCCCGTCTGGGTGACGAGGCCTTTCCGGGGCACATGAACTGCAACAAGCAGATCGCGAAAATCCTTGAAGAAGGGGAAAGGTTTATGCCTGCCGCTTGCGCTTCAAGCTCTCTATGGCTACGGCGAGCAGAATCTGATCCCGGCATTACGCCGATCAATCCGCAGGACGTGCTCGACATCATCCTGCTGGCCGCCGCGACAACGCCTTTATCCTCAATACCTGGACTCTCTGAAGGCCAAGGGAGGACCGCAAGCCATGTCCCGTATCGTTCGCGCCGCAGCCATCCAGATCAGCCCCGTCTTGGTGACGATGGTCTGGGGACTGCCCGGAAAGTCTGTCAGGCCATCCGCGATGCGCGCGAAAAAGGCGTGACGTTGTGGTCTTTCCCGAAACCTTCGTGCCCTATTATCCTTATTTCTCATTTATCCAGCCTGCTTTCCGCTTCGGCGGAGAGCATCTGGAGCTCTACGAGCGCGCGTCATTATCCTGGCCCGGTAACCGACATGGTGGCTGAAGCCGCCCGCGACACGGCATGGTCGTGGTGCTGGGCGTGAACGAGCGCGATTTCGGCACGCTCTACAACACGCAGATCATCTTTGATGCGACAGGCGAGATCCTGCTCAAGCGCCGCAAGATCACGCCCACCTACCATGAGCGTATGGTCTGGGGCAGGCGATGGTGCGGGCTGAAAGTTGTTGAGAGTGCTGCTGGCGCATCGGGCGCTGGCCTGCTGGGAGCATTACAATCCGCTCGCCCGCTACGCGCTGATGACCAGCACGAGGAAATCCATTGCGCCAATTCCGGTCGCTGGTAGGCCAGATCTTCGCCGACAGATGGAAGTCACATCCGGCATCATGCGCTTGAATCCGGCTGCTTTGTCGTGAACGCACAGGCTGGCTCACGGAAGATCAGATCAGGGATATAGCGCGCGATCCCGCGCTGGAAGGACCGCTGCGGGGTGGATGCTTCACGGCCATCGTCTCACTGAAGGCAAGCTGCTGGGCACGCCGCTGACGGAAGGCGAGGGGATGGTGATTGCCGATCTCGACTTTGCACTGATCACCAAGCGCAAGCGGATGATGGATTCCGTAGGGCATTACGCACGCCCGGAATTGCTCAGCCTACTGCAGGACCGGCGGCCCGCACGCACGGTGCATTATGTTGGTGAGCACGGAGCAACTGGGCCGGTTGGTTCCTCAATGACGAGGCTGCGTCATGACTATTCCGATACTCGGCACGCTTTCCGGCCGCAAGCTCGTCACTGACCTGCAATCCTTCGGGCTTCAGATCGGTGAGCAGACCGGGGGTATCGCCCGCAAAGGGGGCGCCGGGCCTTCAGATCACAAGACGATCACCATCGCGGGTCAGACCGTCATGGTCCCGGTTTATACATCTGGTGCCCGACGGTCTCCGTTTCAGGCCAGTCCGCCTGACCAGAGTGGGACAAGCACGCTGCTGCGTGATGGCCAGACGCTGGGCACAATCCATTTTCCGAGGGCTCCGCGCTTTTATGGCCTGAGCACGGCGGACGGCATTCCTTACTGGAAGATCGCCCTTCTGCATGGCCGTGACACGCTGGCGACCACGGTGCACCAGACCTGCATCCGCTATGCGACCGGCGCACCTCCTGCCAGTTCTGCGCTATCGGCCAGTCGCTGGAGGCCGACCGCACCATTGCCTACAAGACACCCGCGCAGCTTGCCGAAGTTGCCAAGGCCGCCGTGGAACTGGACGGCGTGCGCGACATGGTACTGACCACCGGCACACCCAACGTAATTGATCGGGGAGCTGCCGTGCTGGCGGAATCAGCCCGTGCCATCCGGGCCGCAGTAGACCTGCCACTTCAGGTCCAGTGCGAGCCTCCGCGCGATCACGGCTGGTTCCAGCGCTTACGGGATGCAGGGGCTGACAGTCTGGGCATGCATCTTGAAGCCGCAACACAGGCGGTGCGGGAGAAGATCATGCCTGGCAAGGCCACGGTCAGCGTTGATCGCTATATCGACGCTTTCGCCAGTGCCGTGCCGATCTTCGGGCGTGGACAGGTCAATACCTACATTCTCGCGGGTCTTGGCGACAGTGCCAAAGACATTCTGGCTTTGGCCGAACGCCTGATTGCGTTCGGGTCTATCCCTTCGTAGTGCCGTTCGTGCCCATTTCCGGCACACCGCTGGAAAATCACGCGCCGCCTTCAGCCGAGTTCATGAAATCCGTGCTGGCGCCACTGGGCCGGATGCTGCGCGAAGCGAACATGAAATCTACCGATATCCGTGCTGGATGTGGCCGGTGTGGCGCCTGTTCCTCGCTCTCGGCATACGAACAATGAGCACGATCCTCGAAGGCATGGAAGACCGGCCGTTCATCCCCACGGAATATGTTGTGCGTCTTGCCCGCACGCCGTGGGAACGCGCCGGTTATCATGCTCTGCGCCGCGAAGTGTTCTGCACCGAACAGCAGGTATTCGCGGACGACGACCGGGATGCAACTGACGCAGTTGCCATTCCCATCATCGCGGCCTGCTGCCTGGCGGGGATGCCGGATCGGGTTGTGGGAGCGGTGCGCATTCATGAAGCTGAACCCGGCATCTGGCGCGGTTCCCGCCTGGCTGTGCATGCTGATTACCGCAAGCTGGGGCGGATCGGAGCGGAACTCATCCGTATGGCAGTCAGCACGGCGCATGAACTTGGGGCCACCCGGTTTCTGGCCCAGGTGCAGGAACAGAATGTACTGTTTTTCCGCCGCCTGCACTGGAGGAGTCTCGGCGTTATCACGCTGCATGGCCTGCCACATCATGACATGGAGGCCGATCTTTCGCGCTATCCGGCACACGTCAGGATCAGACTTGGCTGCTACGTCCGCAGCCCCGGATACGGCAGGTGGCGTGATGGCACATCAACTTGCCACACTGCTGCGCACGCTCCGCCATGGTCGCGCCCTTGCGGGCAAACAGGATATTGCTGAAGCTGCAGCGATCCTGAAACCGGCAGATCCCGATGCCATCCGTCTTGGCGATGACTGTGCCGCGCTTCCAGACGGTGACGGCTATCTCCTGCTGGCCAGCGAGGGATTTCAGGACAGCTTTGTCCGCTCAATGCCGTGGTTTGCCGGGTATTGCGGCGTGATGGTCAATGTCAGCGATATCGTGGCCATGGGAGGCCGTCCCGTGGCCGTGGTGGATGCGTTGTGGAGCGATACGTCCGAGGTGGCCGCGTCCATCCTGACGGGTCTGCATGACGGGGCACGCACCTATGGCGTGCCTGTTGTCGGCGGCCATACCAACATGCGCAGCACTCACAACTCGCTGTCGGTGGCGATCCTTGGCCGTGCCCGTCATCTGCTGAGCAGCTTCGATGCCCGACCGGGCGAAGTCCTGATCGCCGCCATCGACCTGCGTGGCCGCTGGCACGATCCGCACCCGTTCTGGGATGCAAGCTCCGCCCTGTGCGGCACCGAAGGGGCGGCCCGGCTGCGGGGGGATCTCGAACTTCTTCCGTGCATAGCCGAGGATGGGCTATGCCGTGCCGCCAAGGACATCAGTATGGCGGGGCTGCTGGGTACCGCCCTCATGCTGGCCGAATGTTCAGGCGTGGGCATGACGATCACGCTTGATGATATTCCACGCCCCGATGTCGCGCCTATGGAACGCTGGCTGTCCGCATTCCCCAGCTATGGCTATCTGCTCACGGCGCGTCCCGAAGATGCGGATGCGGTCATCGCCCGCTTTCATGGGCGGGGCATTGCAGCTTCTGCCATCGGCCAGTGCAATGAGACGCGGCGTGTGGATGTCACATGGACGGATGAGAAGGAAACCTTTTGGGATCTGGACCGGACGCCACTCATGGGGTTTACGCCATGAGTCTGTCCATCGGCATCCTGACCCATTCGACCAATCCGCGCGGCGGTGTGGTGCACGGCATGGCTCTGGCGGAAGCCCTGTGTGACGCGGGCCATGACGCAACGCTCATCGCGCCGGATGTGACCGGGACTGGTTTTTTCCGCACGCCCCGCTGCGCCACATACTGTATTCCGGCTGTGCCAGAGAGCGATCTACCAACGCTGTTGGAGCGCCGCATTGGTGAAATCAGGGACGCACTGCTTGGGCAGTATTTTGACGTGCTGCACGCGCAGGACCCCATCAGCGCCAATGCGCTGGCCGATCTGGTGATGGAGGGGCGGATACCGGGCTTTGCCCGCACGGTCCACCATCTCGACCGTTTCTCCCACCCCGTCCTTGCCACGCGGCAGGGGCGGGGCTTCATGGCGGCGACCGAACTCTTTACCGTCAGTACCCTGTGGGCAGGCATCCTGCGTGACGAACATGGTCGCGAGGCCCCCGTCGTCGGCAACGGGGTCGATCCCGTGCGCTTTTCGCCCGCACCAAACACGTATGATGCCTCGCTGCGGGCACGGTATCGTCTGCCGGCTGGCCATCGCCTGATCCTGACCGTAGGCGGCATTGAGCGCCGCAAGAATACCCTGCAACTGCTCGACGCGTTTCTGGCCCTTCGCCGCGAACAGCCTGATGTGCATCTGGTCGTGGCGGGCGGGGCTTCATTGCTGGATCATTCTGCCTACCGCACGCTGTTCGCGGCACGTCTGCATGAAAGCGGTGCAGCGGATCACGTGACCATAACCGGACCGGTTGCGGATGACGATATGCCAGCCTTTTACCGGCAGGCTGCCGTGCTGGCCTATCCGTCCATAACAGAAGGGTTCGGCCTGTGCCCGCTGGAAGCGCTGGCCTGCGGCACGCCCGCCATTGTGCCAGAAGTCGCGCCCTTTACCGGGCACCTTTCGCGGGCAGATGCGCTGTGGTGCGACCTGACGCGCCCCGACACCCTGCTTATGGCCTTGCGGGACGCGCTAAGCGTCAAAAACTGCGATCATTTCCGGGTCAGCGGCCCCGCAACGGCCCGCCGTTTCGACTGGAGCCGCGTGGCCAGTCGGCACCTCCCTGCGTACCGGCGTCTGGCAGTCCTATGGCATGCCGATGCCCCTGTTTCCGGAGTTTTATAACCATGCCCGAAATGACTTTTCGTGTGCGCTGGCCCGATGGGAAGGAGACCGACTGCTACTCCCCATCACTGGTCATAAGGGACCATTTCACGCCTGGTCAGGATTATCCGGTCAGGGAGTTTCTTGAAAAGGCGGATACTGCCCTGACAGAGGCCAGTGAGCGGGTTCGCGCCCGCTACGGCTTCCCGTGCAGCCGCGCCCTTGGCCAGCTGCACGCCATTCGACAGGCCGGTGCGCCCTTCCTTAATCGACCCGATGCGCAGGTGCGCGTCCTGTCTTTCAGTTGTTGAGACGAAAAGAACGACCATGACACAGAACGAAAAAAGCATTCCCGTCATTATCGTGGGTGGCGGACAGGCCGGGCTCTCCATGAGCTGGTATCTCTGCCGCGAGAAGGTGGAGCACATTGTCTTTGAGGCAAAGACGGCCTGCCATTCGTGGGAGGATGAACGCTGGGACAATTTTTGCCTGGTCACACCGAACTGGCAGTGCGAACTCCCAGGTCATCCCTACAAAGGGAACGATCCTCACGGATTCATGGTGAAACAGGAAATTATCGAATACGTGAAGGGCTTTGTTAACTCGTTCAACCCACCGCTGCACGAACACACGGCTGTCACCTCCATCACGCGCCATGAAGGCGGCGGGTACCGCGTGGTGGCGGCTGGAGAGACATGGCATGCAAAGCATGTGGTCATTGCATCGGGAGCGTATCAGGACGCGGTTATCCCCGGCTATGCGAGTGCCATCGATCCCACCATCCATCAGGTCCACTCGCAGGATTACCGCAATGCCGCCCAGCTTCCGAACGGCGCGGTTCTGGTCGTGGGCAGCGGTCAGTCCGGTGCGCAGATCGTCGAGGACCTGTTTCTTGAAAAACGCAAGGTTCATCTCTGTGTCGGTTCCGCCCCGCGTGTCTCGCGCTTCTACCGTGGCCGCGATGTCGTGGACTGGCTTGCGGACATGCACTTCTACGATCTTACTGTGGACAATCACCCCTTACGTGACGGCGCACGCGACAAAACCAATCATTATGTCACCGGCCGAAATGGAGGCCATGATCTTGATCTGCGGCTCTTTGCCAAGGAGGGCGTGGGCCTGCATGGCACGCTGGAGACAATCCGCGATGAAGTGGCGCACTTCGCACCGGATCTTGCGGAAAACCTTGATGATGCTGACAAAACCAATGCCGACATCAAGAAATCCATTGACGCCTACATCGCCCGCGAAGGGATCACGGCCCCAACCGAAGCCCCTTATGCACCTGTGTGGGAGCCTGATGGCAGCAACACCCCGCTGGACCTGAAAGCCGCAGGCATCACCTCGATCGTCTGGTGCATTGGCTTCCGCCCGAACTATCGCTGGATCGACGTTCCGGTCTTCAACGGGGCCAACAAACCGGTCTGGCATCGCGGCGTAACCGACGCGCCAGGATTCTACTTCCTCGGCCTGCCGTGGCTGCACACATGGGGATCGGGACGGTTTTCCGGTGTCTCGCGTGACGCCGCGTGGCTGGCCAGCCAGATCACCGGCAAAGACGTGCCCGTAGCCTGAACGGAGTAAAATACCATGCTTCCATGGACGACATACGAGGCGATGTATGATGCGGCGCTAAATCGGCCAGAGCAGTTCTGGCTGGCTGCGGCACAGCGCGTGACATGGAAGCAGCCGCCAGTGGCCGCATGCAGGACACGGGCGGATGGCTGGCATGACTGGTTTCCTGACGCTACGCTCAACACCTGCCACAATGCCGTGGATCGGCATGTTGAAAATGGTCGCGGCGGGCAGGCAGCATTAATCTGGCATTCCTGCGCCACCAGGGAACGGCAGGTGGTGACTTACCGGGAACTACAGGGCAGGGTGGCCGGTTTTGCTGGCGGCCTACGCTCGCTCGGCGTGGAAAAAGGCGACCGTGTCCTGATCGTTATGCCCACCATGATCGAAACAGCCATCGCAATGCTTGCCTGTGCGCGGATCGGGGCGGTGCATGTGGTGGTTTTTGCCGGTTATGCGGGGCCGGAACTGGCGCGCCGGATTGATGATGTGGCCCCAAAGTCATCATCACCGCCAGTTGTAGCTTTCAGGGGCAGACGGCAATCCCATCTGCACCTGTCCTGAATGAGGCGCTGGACAAAGCGACGCATAGACCACAGGCCTGCGTGATCGTGCAGCGCAAAGCCTGTCCGGCCTCACTTCTGCCGGTGTGCGATCATGATTTCCACATGCTGGAGCAGTCCGCGCCAGCAGAGCCGGTCATACTGCGCTCCGAAGATCCCCTGTATATTCTTCATACATCCGGAACGACGGGTCATGCGAAAGGCATTGTGCGTGACAATGGCGGTCATGCTGTGGCCCTCGCCTTATCCATGGATTTGATCTACGGCTGCAAACCCGGTGACACCTTCTTTACGACATCAGATCTGGGCTGGGTTGTCGGTCACTCCTACGGCGTCTACGCCCCTCTGATCAGCGGCTGCACCAGCGTAATCGTGGAAGGTGGCGCATCTGCTTCCGCCATTCACACGCTCAGTCATGAGCACGAGGTGAAATGTCTGTTCACGACGCCAACACAGATGCGACTCATGCGACAGGAGAGCCGCCATCTGTCAGGAGCGATAGTGCCCGCGCTGAGCCGCATCTTTGTCGCCGGGGAATATGCGGACCCAACTTTGCTGGACTGGGCGCGGGCATATTTTCGTAAACCCGTCGTCAATCACTGGTGGCAGACCGAAACCGGCTGGAGCATTACCGCCCATTTCTTCGGCCTGCCCGAGCGTGAGCCGGTCTCGCTCATGAATGATATCGGACGGCCTGCGCCAGGATTCCGTCCGACCATAGTGTCGTCCATGCCGGGTGAACGGTGCGGCGAGATCGTCCTGCCCCTGCCGTTGCCGCCCGGTTGCCTGGCGGGTGTCTGGAGAGACAGAGAAATCCATGTTCCTGCGGCCTATCTTGATGAAACGGGCAGGTATTACCGCACCTTCGATGAAGGCGTAATCGAGGATAATCGCGCGGTGCATATGCTCGGACGGTCCGATGATGTCATCAAGGTCGCAGGCCGGAGGATTTCCGGCGTGCAGATCGAAAAGATCATTGCAGCATATCCGGCCGTTCATGCCTGCGCCGTGGTGGCGATCCCCGATGAACTGAGAGGGCAGCGGCCTGTCGCCTATGTGGTGACTGATCCCGGCATGAAATATGTTCAGTCTGCCGAGGAAATCGTTGCACAGGTCAACGAAATCCTTGGGCGCTGGATTGGTCTAAAAGAAGTCCGCTTCGTCAGGCATCTGCCGACCACTGTATCTGGCAAGATTACACGGAAACGTCTTCTGATATCCTGACGTTATTAAATTTATTCGGATCGTCAGTACTGAATAATGGAGACACACACCGATCATTTGTAGACTCAGCTCTTATAGAACAAATCATGGTTATATTATTTTTGAAAATCTGAGACGAAAGTTCAAAATATTCTTCCATATGGAAGGAATGGTCACTCACTAATACTTAATAAAATTATATAAATTTCTATATATATATTTATCATGAAATATACACTTCTAGGGCCTGTTAGACCTTGAATGACAGAACGGACTGCATAGCTGTTTATGATGAGCATGATGCAGTCTGTCTTTTCCGATACCGCATGGTCCGTCTGGGAGCCTTTGATCGAGGCAGTCCGCCCGAAGGGCAAGACCCCGCCGAAGAACCTTCGACGGACGATATCCGCGATTTTCTGGCGCCATCAGAACGGCGCGAAATGGCGCGCCATACCAGATGAGTTTGGTCCCTGGTGGATTGCCGCACAGTTGTTCATTCGCTGGTCGAAGCTCGGTGTGTGGCAGCGCCTATTTGAAAAGGTCAAAGACCGGGATCAGGCCCTCGGCATGGTTTTTCTCGATGGCACGACGATCCGTGCCCATCACAAGGCGGCCGGGGCCGCCAAAAAAGAGGATACAGTGGACGCCGCAGAGATCGTGAGGCGCTTGGCCGCTCACGTGGAGGCTTTGGCACCAAGGTTTGCGTAGCTGCGGATGGACATGGCAGGGCACTGTCTTTCACGCTTTCACCCGGACAGGCACATGAACTGCCATCCGCTTATTCCTTGCTCGACGATCTGCCGTACCCACCGACCTATGTCGTCTGTGATCGTGGATATGCCTCGCATAAATTCCGTGAATATCTCTGGGACCGGGGAGTTCGTCCTGTCATTCCGCCAAGGAAGAATGATCCGGAAGTCGCCTGTCCCAAATGGGCTTACAGACACCGGCATCTGGTCAAAAACCTGTGGGCAAGACTCAAGGAGTGGCGGGCTGTTGCGACCCGATATGAGAAGACCGCTGCATCTTTTTTCTCCGTCATCCTCATCGCTGCTACAGCAGACTATATCAAGACCTAACAGGCCCTAGTAATTTCTGGCTTTTGGCGATTTGATTGACAGTTTCTTGGGTCGCTTTCGCTCTGCGTTTTGAGCAGATCGGGGGCTGCCCCCCGCTGGATTGCTATGCATTCGCGCTGATCCGCTCCAGGAAGATGAAGCGGCGCATATTGTAGATGATATTGGCGAGCCCGATCCTCATGGTGGCCCGGGTGATACCGACAGTTCGGACGAACAGACCCATTTGCGATTTCTGGTCAGCAAAGACATGCTCGACGCGGGATCGGATCACGGACTTTCCTGCATTGGACCGCTGGATATGGAGTGGCATGGGTTTGAGATGCGGCTTCTTCCTGTGAACCTTGGAGACAAAGCCCTGCTTTTCCATGAAGTCTTCATTGGCTTTTGAGCGATACGCTGTATCAGCCCAGACGCTTGAGGCCGTATTGGTTTTATCCAGCAGGCCCTCGCGTAGTCTGGTGCCATCGCTGGCAGTGGCGTCTGTTGTCTTCCATTTCCGGATGAACCGATACTTCCGGTCGATGGAAACATGCGATTTATAGCCAAAGAATGGAATGACGAGATCGCTGGAGGGCATAGTTCCATCATCCTGCCGCTTCGCCTTCGTGAACTTCAGCGTCCATCGCGCATGACGATCCTTGTGCGACAGCTTTGCCGGCTTGTCCTGCCAGTCTTCGGGGATACGGCCTGCCCGGAGATCGGCAGATAGCCTGCGTTCCGCAGAGTTGCATCAAACCGGTCAAACAGTTTTTCAATGCCCCCCGCCTGGGTCAGGCGTTCACGGAACAGCCAGACTGTTTTGGCATCAGGCACACGGTCCGACAGCCCCAGGCCAAGGAAACGCATGAACGACAGGCGGTCGTTGATCAGATACTCTGTCCGTTCATCAGACAAATTGTTGAGCGTCTGGATCACCAGGATTTTGAACATCAGCACTGGATCAAATGGCGGATGCCCGCCTTTACTCCCGTCTGAATAGGCCAAAGCCTTGTCCAGATCAGAGCGGAACACTTCAAAATCCACAGTCCGGGAAAATGCTTCGAGCTGATCGCCAAGCCCGCTCAACCGGGCAAGCCGCTCTTCAACATCAAAGAAACCAGACTGCTTCATGATCCATACTCCAATCAACGCAAGGAAAATGGAATCACAGAGTAGAACTCAAAACTAGGGGGTTTTTCGAACCCTCCACCTAACGAATATGAAATCCGACCGGAATTCGCCCTACCATAGGTGTTGAAGCCGGTGCGGCACAGTGCAACCCACGAGCAGCAGCCAGTGCCTGTGCATCCAGATCATCATAGCCAGTACTCTGCACCAGTCGGGTTGTAGTAATGGCTCCGTCTGCTGCCAAAGTGATCTCTACCACGCCTTCTCCTTCTTCGTGCAGATGCCGGGCCATGGGAGGATAATGCGTCTGCGGTGGGGAGCAAGTAAGCGTGCGTGCCCCGCTCCCGTTGGCTACATGAGCCACCGATGCCGCCGCTGGTTGCGCAGCAGCAGAGTTCTGTGCTGCAGGAGCCAACTGAATTTGACTGGCCGCAGTACGAGCAGAAGTGGAAACAGGAGGTGTCGCCACCTTCGGAGAATGCGAAGTCAAACTCGTCTTGGGTGTAGATGGTACTGCCGCCTTGCGAGGCATGGATATTTGAGAAGAGTGAGCTGAAGGCCGATGCTCATGTGCTGGAGCGGCCCGCTGTGTGGCAACAGGCGGAAAGATATTTGTCATGCGCGGCACGGGTGGTGTATCCGCTGGCATGGGAGGCGCTCCCAGCGAGGAAGCAAGCGCCTCGTCTGGCGGTGTTATCTCAGAGGACTGAGTGGCATAAAAGAGATTAGCCGTAGGAGGCACACTGAGTGGTTCTACCTGCTCAGGAGTAGGAACCAGTTCCTGAGGCGGGGTTACAGAAGTGAGGTTCGCAGCGCTGACGGGCTTGCTGACAGGAGATTCAAACACCATCTCTACAGCTTTCTGCCCCGGTGCTTTCGACGGATGCCATGGATGAAATGTCACTAGCAGGCAGGCTGTAATTACCCCGTGCCCGACTACTGCTGCCAGAAGAGCCAGATGCCACACCCGGCTAGTCCGGCTCTGTCGAGCAGAAAATACGCCCCCCTCTAACCGTGCACGCACGTCTGGCGTTAGTGCATCGTCATCCTGCCCTAGTCTGCCGTGCGGTTTCACCCGTCCGCGTTCCTTCATCCTTTGGTCCTGAACGGCCCATACCCACAACACAAGGCAGATACACCCAAGCACCCAAACAGCTGCGACGCCTTGCCACTTATGCCGACCTGCACGCGTGCCTGCCTGTTTTCTGCGTGGTCTGTGTGGGCTTTTTCCCGTGATTTTATACCTCTCGCCGCCGCCTTCAATCAGAAAGATCACTTTTGCGGCAGTCATACGTTTGACACAAATCCTCACATAGATAAATAAAGCAAAGCCACGTCCCACCTTTGGTCCAACCCACCATGGCCCGCACAGACAGGAGTTCCGGCTGCTCTGATGGCCCGCACCACCCACCCGTTGCATACGCTGCTGAAATTGTCGCTGGTGGTGGTGACACTGGTGGGCTTTCTCAGCCTGCTCGCCCTTCAGAGCTTTGCGCAACCGGATGAACTGCCCCGCGCCACCATAGCCCGCCTTCTGGGCGTGGATATTGCAGCTTCCCTCTCCGCGCCCGATGAAGTCTTGGATGCAACGTCCGCTGGCGCAGGGCAGAAGGGTTCTGGCCTTGCCTCGCCAGAAGGCGCGGTGGGCCTGCCCACCAGAGTGGGCCCGACCCAGCACCATCATATGATGGCCGCACATGCCCATCACATGGCAGCGGCCATTGCGGGTAAATCCACGCAGCCGCATTCCGGCCACCATCATGGGGTGGAGCAGTGCCCGCTTTGCCCGCTTCTTTCGCTCCCAGCGGCGCTCCCCGTGGCCTTATTACTGGTGCCCCCGCCCATTCTGCGGTGGATGCGGCGCGGCAGCAGCGCCTCCACCCCACGCGCACCGCCCAGCGTTCAGCTTGGCTTGCCGCCCTCACGTGGGCCTCCTGCCTGAACAAAGCTTCTTCGTGCCCTTTTGGCCTCATGACCGAAGAAAAAAGGGTTCTGCACGCTTTGTTTTCAGGATTGTTTTTATGATCACGCTTATCAACCGATGCCGCGTGCCGACGTGGGCGTGGGGCATTGCTGCGGTGTGCGCGGCCTCCACCATCTCCGCTGCGCTGGCGCAAACAGCGGCTGCGCAGGTCAGCGCCAGCAAGAGCAACACGGCCTCTGGCAGTGCCGTTGTCACACTGCCCCGGCTGGATATCTCAACGGATGAGGAAGAGGAAACCTCCCTCTCCGATGCCCCACTGACAGCGTCCTCGCCCGATGCCAGCTCACAGCGCATGTCCCGGCTTTCCAGCCCGGATGTGTCCTCGCTGTTCCGTAACCAGCCGGGGTTCAGTTCCTATGGCGGCGGGCGGCTGGCCAACCTGCCCGTGCTGAACGGCATGGCGGATGATCGCGTCGCCACTATTGTGGATGGCGTGCGCATCTCTCCCGCCTGCCCCAACCACATGAACCCCACCCTCTCTTACATTGATCCAGACAGCGTGCAGACTGCCACCAGCATTGCGGGCCTGACCCCTGTCAGCAGCGGGGGCGACAGTCTGGGCGGCACCATTGATGTGGAACGGGCAGACCCACGCTTTGCCCGCAAGGGCAAAATTCTTGTGACAGGCCGGGTGCGCGGCACCTACCGCAGCAATGGCGGGGCCTACGGGGCTTCTGGTTCTGTCACAGTTGCCAATCATCTGCTCAGCATCAGCTATACGGGTTCTTATGATCAGTCCGGCAATTATCGGGGGGGGGCGGGCATGGGCACCGTGCACTCCACCAATTACCTGACCTATAATCACGCCGTAACGGTGGGCTTGCACAAGGACAACCATCTGGTGGCCATTACCGTGGGGCAGCAGGACACCCCGCGTGAGGGCTTTGCCAACCAGTATATGGACATGACCAACAACCGCTCCACTTTTGTAAACGGCAAATATACTGGCTCGTTTGACTGGGGCACGTTTGAAGCCCGCGGCTACTGGCAGCGCATTACCCACGCCATGAACATGCTGGCGGACAAGGGCGGCCATTCAGCCACCACCGGCATGCCCATGAACAATGACTCCCGTCTGGCGGGTTATTCGCTCAAGGCCACCATTCCGCTAGGGCATTTTCATACCCTCAAGCTGGGCAGCGGGTTTGACCATGTGGGACTGAATGACTGGTGGCCACCGCTGCAAGGCAGCATGATGATGGGGCCGGACACCTACCACAACATCAATAACGGCCACCGCGACCGGCTGGGCCACTATGCCGAGTGGGAAGCCCACTGGACGCCGCGCGTTTCTACCCTGCTGGGGTTCCGCAATGATCTGATCATGATGAACACGGGAGCCGTGGCTCCCTATTCATGGACAGGCATGATGAACATCAAGGATGCCATGGCTGCCCGCGCCTTCAACGCCCACAACCGGGGGCGGACGGATGTGAATTTTGATGTCACCGCCATGGCTCGCTGGAAGGTAACAGACAGCTTTACGCTGGAAGGCGGCTACGCCCGTAAATCCCGCGCGCCCAACCTGTATGAACGCTATGCGTGGGGCCGTGGCACCATGTCTTCCAGCATGATCGGCTGGTTTGGCGATGGCAACGGCTATGTGGGCAACATGGATCTGAAGTCAGAAATCGCCAACACGGCCAGCGTGACGCTGGACTGGCATGACCCCACTGCCGCCAACCGCTGGGGTCTGACGGTCCAGCCCTATTACAGTTACGTGCACAATTACATCAACGTGGTACAGTTGAGCACTTTCTCCAACGGGCACCATTTGCTGCAATTTGCCAATCACAATGCCCAGACCTACGGCATTAACGCATCCGGCCATTACACGCTGTGGGACACAGCAAAATATGGCAAGGGTGAAGTCACCGGCGTCCTCAACTGGGTGCGTGGACAGGATGAGGTCACACATTCCGGCCTGTACCACATGATGCCGCTTAACGGCACGGTGGCTGTACATGAAACAGTGGGCCATTGGACCGGTCGGGTGGAGATGAACTTTGTCAAACCCAAGGACACCGTGGACTGGCTGCGCGGCGAACCCCGCACCGCAGGCTATGCCCTGCTGAACCTTGGCGGCAGCTACACTTGGAAGATGCTGACGCTGGATGCCGGAATTGATAACGTGCTCAACCAGCCTTACTACTTGCCGCTGGGTGGTCTCTCTCTTGGTGATACACGTTATATCGGCACCACCCGCGCCTTGCCGGGCATGGGCCGTTCATTCAACGTGAGCCTTTCCGCCACGTTCTGAAGCCTTACCTTTCCTGCCTGCGTGGAGAAATAGCCCGTAGGCAGAGAGTGAAACTGTCTTTATGGCAGTCCTGCCTTGGTTCCGACTCAACCTGATATTGGGTGTTAAGCACTGTATCTCACCTATCTTCACTGTTTCGAACAGTTGACGGTGGCCCGATTTCGGGACTGCGAAATCCAGTGGCTCAGCGTTGATTTGCTAATCCCCATATCCGCCGCAACCCGTGTCCTGGACAAACCGCAGCTAGGCTCAGGACCTATTAATTTATTGAACTGAGCAAGAGGTTGTGATTCACAGGTTTACCGATGGAGGGTAGCCTGTGAGTGATGTGTTTATGCTGTCTGAGCGCCAGATGGAGCGGATTGAGCCTTTTTTTCTTCTGGCGCACGGCGTGCCACGCGTGGATGACCGGCGTGTTCTGAGCGGGATCGTTTATGTCATCCGCAACGGCCTTCAATGGAAGGATGCCCCGAAAGCGTATGGTCCGCACAAGACTTTGTATAATCGCTTTATCCGGTGGAGCCGCCTCGGTGTTTTTGACAGGATCTTTGTCGCCCTGACAGAACAGGCTGGCCGTTCGAAGCGTCTGATGATTGATGCAACACACCTCAAGGCACACCGGACATCGGCGTCCCTGCTCAAAAAGGGGCTTTTCCCCGCCATATCGGACGGACAAAAGGCGGCCTGAACTCAAAGCTTCACGCCGTGTGCGATGATCATGGCCGACCGGTCCGTCTACATCTGACTGCGGGGCAGGTCAGTGACTTCAAAGGCGCTGATGTTCTGCTGGCTGACCTTCCCGATGAAACAGAAGAAGTCATCGGCGACAGAGGCTACGACAGCAACCAGATCAGGTTATCGCTTGCAGAACGCAATATCACAGCCTGTATTCCGTCGAAGAAGAACCGGAAATCAAAGCCACCTTACAATTGGCATCTGTATAAAAAGCGCCATCTGATCGAAAACATGTTCGCAAAGCTGAAAGACTGGCGACGTGTTGCGACCAGATACGACCGCTGGGCTCATACATTCATGTCCGCAATCCACATTGCAGCAAGCTTCATCTTCTATCTTAAAGAATGAGTCCTGAGCCTAATCCGTAACCTTCTGGAAAATGCCCTGTTACACCGCAATATCGCAACACCCGTTGTGGTAACCATTCTGCCTGACGGCTGTATTGATATTACGAACGACTGTGCCGCATTATCCCCTGAAACTCTTGCCAGATTAACAAATCCATTTGTGCGTGGAAGCCATACAGTGCATGGCAGCGGACTGGGGCTGGCTATTGCCAGCAATATCGCCAAACAAATGGATGCCACGCTCTCGCTCCGTTCCCCCCTTGCCGGAACAACACGTGGTTTTGGTATTTCCATCCGCTTTCCTGATCTGGAAACCCAGACTGGCGAACAGGGCGACTAGGTTCAGGACACATTCTTGAAGATAGAAGATGAAGGATGAAGCTTGCTGCGACGTGGATTACGGAGATGAATGTATGCGCGCTGCGGTCGTATCTGGTCGCAACACGTCGCCAGTCTTTCAGCTTTGCGAACATGTTTTCGATCAGATGACGCTTTTTATACAGATGCCAATTTGTTGATTTTCGTTGAGAACTGCCCCGGGTTTTTCATGAACAATTGACCCGTCCTGATTGTGTATGTCTCCTGTTTTGAGGAGATATTCAAGCGTGTTTTTCTGCCTTTTTCTTTCTGATTTTTGGTTTGGCGCTACTGGCACGGAACCTGTAGCTGTCATTTCCTGTTTCGAGGATATGACAGTGATGGGTAAGTCGATCGAGTAGCGCCGTTGTCATCTTGGGGTCTCCGAAAACATCGTTCCATTCCCCGAACCCCAGATTAGTTGTGATAATGACACTTGTCCGCTCGTAGAGACGGCTGAGCAGATGGAACAGAAAAGCCCCACCTGACGCGCTGAACGGCAGGTATGGGAGTCTTAAAATTAGCCCGTTAGATCGGATTATGCTCTAAATACCTCATGCATTAAGTGAAAAATACAATTTCAAATAACAAAAAATAATAGTTTTATATATCATATAACTAAAATTATGCCTTTTTAAAAAAGGGCAATATAAACAAAACATTTGTAGTTTAATATGTCTTTTTTTAACCAAAAAAACACGATAGGAAAGGTTCGCTTATCTTTGGAAAGTGAGTATCTTCGGTCATGTCATTACGAGTTAGGTTTGATCCTGAATTCATAGGAGAGCAAATCGGGCAGTTATGCTTTGAAGAAAGTCGTACAGTGCAAGAACTAGATTCATATCTAGCTGGTGCGGCTTATGCTGTGTGCTTATCTTTGGGCAAAGAGAAACCATGGAAACAAAAAGACTTTGTTAGCATTGGCTTATCTATTGTCCGCTCCGGGACAAAAAAATTTCTTGATTTAACAGAAAAAAACATACTGATAAATTCAGTTCCGCAAGAAAACGATATGAATCGTATGAATAATCATGAGGAAAGATAAATATTATATTTTACATACTATATTAAGTTTGTGTTTTTTAAATTCAGATGCCGTTGCTGAAACTGTTAAAGATATTTTTATCGGAAAAGTTATTGTGCATCCTTTTGCACAAGACCAACTTGAGGTTGGTAGTAATATACAAGGTAACACATCTTCGTCTTCTCCTTCTGCCAGCGGTCCGCATATTCGTAATGGCGTGAGGGTCAATATAGCTAATCAGGTCAGAATAGGTGCTATTTGGGATTTTGGAGCAGCTCCTGGAGGACAAATGCGTCTTTTCGAAGGAGCGGCTAGTTATACGGGATTGAAACATTTCCAATTTTCAGTTGGGGTTTTTAATCCTAGTTTTGGGTTGTCATCTATGCAGCCCAGAGGTGATAGTATTTTTCCTGAAAGAGCAAGTGTTTCAACAATTACTCGTGGCCTTGCCGCTGGTGCTAATCGGCAAGCCATTCAGGCATTATTTTATGGAAATCACTACCACGTGGCTATTTCTGGCACAGCAGGAACCGCTGGCCCTGGGAAAGACGGCAATCAAAGGGCAATCGTTTTCAGATCTGTTATTTTACCTATCCGTAGCCAATCTTTTCTCATGCACATAGGCATCTCAGGGGAATGGGTTTTCCAACCATCTCACAAAAATTCGATGGAAGGTGGGGTATCGTTTTCGGATACACCTGAAAATGGGGACGGCCTGAAAGATAAATACATAAAAACGGGAAATATTCTCGCAAAAAGCGCGGGTGCTTTTGGTTTGGAAGGGGCTATTTCTTGGAAAAAATTACTTATAACGAGCGAATATTATAATTTAATTGTTAATGCAAAGCCAAACCCCACGATAATTAGGCAAAATTTTTATGGATGGTACGTGACTGCAGCTTACACATTAGTTGGAAAAGCGCGTAGCTGGAAAGCAACATCGGCTAGTTTTACTTCTCCATCATGCGATCAGAAAAATTCTTTTTTTTGCCACGGTACTGGAGTTATAGAACTGGCGACAAGATTCTCTCAAATGGATTTAGAAAGCAATGATATATCAGGCGGAAAACAGAATATATGGAGTTTAAATATAAATTGGTATCCGCTAGATATTTTAAGACTTTCGTTAGATTATTCTCACACAAAATTTTATAGAAAAGGAACATATAATGATTTTGATAGCATTCTATCTATGTTCCAAGTATATTTCTAAATAAAAATTTAATAGCACTGAGCGATCATGGGCGGATTCAACCGGTCGTCGCAACACCTTCGATTATATGTTGTTTGAGCAGTTGGTCGAGTGCCCCTGCTGGTGTTTTCGTTGCTGCCACGTTGCCAGGGGCTTTGTGGATCGCCGAAATAGATATCAAGACCGGTATCAATCTGGAGTTGGGCGTGTTGTGCCATCTCCGCTCCCTGATCCCAAGTCAGGGATCTGCGCAGACTAACAGGTAGCTCCATGATGGTCCCTGTAATCGCGTTACGAACGGTCTGGGCCCCATGACCAGCAAGGGCTGGACCATTCCTGATCACTCTGGTTTTTCCATGCCCTTTCAGTGCGATGCCATCTGGCGTGGCGATCAGGCCTGCAAGGCGATCGTGGACATAATCGTGCAAGGTAGATTTTTGTGCCAGCTTACTCACTTTGGGACCTTGGGCCGCACAATCCGCATGCCATTGTGCGGTGGTGGCACGGTAATTGAAATCCCCGTTGCGGGTCGCGGAATTGCGTCTGATCTCACGAGAGATCGTGCTGGGCGAACGTCCCAGCTTGCGGGCAATAGCACGCACCCCGGTCTTGCGTGCGCATTCTAGGGCGATTTCTTCATGCTCGGAAAAGAAAGACTACGGCCCTGTGGGTGAGAGCCCGAAGGGGTTAAATGTGTGGGTGGCATTCCACTTCAGAGGAATTGAGAAAGTAAAGGATGAAAAAGCAGTCTGAAAAACATCCGTAAGAGATGTCATATCTCCTTCAGACTGCTTCGATCGGGCCCGAATAAGCTTTTACCAGCGGATCATGGGTCAGCAGAAGCAATCCTTTCACCGTGGCCTGTGCCACGAGTATCCGGTCAAAAGGATCCCGATGCACATCTGGCAGGTGTCTCATGGCCACCTTAAGCTCTTACGTAAAACGCGCTTTCGTGTCGTAACCTCGTGAAGGGCTAAATCATGCATCATTCCATTAGGGATTGCTAAATATATTAGATAATAATATATTAGATATAGCTAATGGAATGGTGTGATGCTCAAGCCGTCAATGAACCTATCGACCTTCGAGGCGAAAGCCGGGCAGGTTGCCAATATGCTGAAGGCGATAGCCAACCCACGACGGTTAATGCTGCTGTGCAAGCTGGTCGACCATGGCGAAGTAACGGTCGGAGATCTGGCACGCGATATCGGGCTGTCGCAATCAGCCTGTTCGCAGCACCTCGCCAAAATGCGCGATGAAGGCCTTGTCGTATACCGGCGGGAAAGCCAGATGCTCTGGTATGCCATTGCAGATACCCGCGTTGCAACACTGCTCTCCACCCTCTGCCATCTTTACTGCAAGGATTAATTCTGTGACGCTTGCGACCCTTTCTCCCGCCGACACTCGTGCAGCGATCGATGCGGGTGCGAGCCTAGTCGACATCCGCAGTGCGGATGAATATGCACGCGAGCATATTCCCGGTGCAAGGAACGTACCGCTCGACCGGATTGGCGATCTGTCGCATGACGGTCGTCCGATCGTATTCCACTGCAAGTCCGGAATGCGCACCTCTGCCAATACAAAGCGTCTCGAAGCAGTAACAGACGGAATTCCGGCCTATATTCTCCAAGGAGGTATCGATGCATGGCGGCAGGCAGGACTGCCCACCATCACGGATCGGTCACAACCTCTTGAAATCATGCGACAGGTCCAGATTACTGCTGGTACAATGGTATTGACCGGTGTGCTGCTCGGTCTGTTTGTTTCCCCTGGCTTTTTTGGCTTGTCGGCGTTCGTCGGTGTAGGGTTGATGTTCGCCGGAGTGACAGGGTGGTGCGGCATGGCCACTCTTCTGCGCGTCATGCCATGGAATCGATGAACGGTGATTGTAGCGCCAAAGCTGGGTAACCCATCGGTTGCAGTTTACTCCTCCCACCCGGCTAACAAACCGAAGACAAAATCGGAATCCCCATACACCATTTATGGAACAAACCCGTTACAAGTCCACACCGGACATCGGCGTCCCTGCTTAAAAAGGGGCTTTTCCCCGCCATATTGGACGCACAAGAGGCGGTTTGAACTCAAAGCTTCATGCCGTGTGCGATGATCAGAGCCGACCTGTCCGCCTGCTGGACAGGTCAGTGACTTCAGGGGCGCAGACGTGCTTCTGGCAGACCACCCCGATGAGACAGAGGAAGTCATCGGTGATCGAGGATACGACAGCAATAAGATCAGACAGTCTCTCGCATGCCGGAATATCACCACCTGTATTCCACCAAAGAAGAACAGGAAATCAAAGCCACCTTACAATTGGCATCTGTATAAAAAGCGCTATCTGATCGAAAACATGTTCGCAAAGCTGAAAGACTGGCGACGGGTGGCAACACGATATGACTGCTGTGCTCATACATTCATGTCCGCAATCCACATTGCAGCAAGCTTCATCTTCTATCTTAAAGAATGAGTCCTGAGCCTAGTCACAGTCCTTATTAATTTGTCTTTGCAAATGTAAAGGCATAATCAGATGATGTGTTTGTTGGAGGACACATCATGGCTTCAATTAACCTGTGCATCGATGACAGTCTGAAGAAAGCTGCATACGATCGTCTGTCAGAACTCGGCGTGACATCCTCAGATCTTATCCGCCAGACCGTTGAATATGTCGTCGCTACTGGCAAGCTCCCTGTCCGGCGCACTGTTGTATCGGATGACGGTCTGGAGCTTCTTCCCGTCGTTCGAGAGCGTCTTGCCTCGCCTGAACCGTCTATTCCGGTTTCATTGGACGATCTGTGAGCTGCTATAAAATCAAACGTCGAGCTTCCGGATATCGGCTGGTGTATCAGGTTCATGAGGGGAAACTCATAGTGCTGGTTGTTGCGATTGGACGCAGGGATGCCAATGAGGTTTACGACGATGCAACCCGCCGCGTCTGAGCATGTTCCGGACAGCCTCAGTTAAATCTCCTGACGGAAAGTTATACGAAAGCCTCAGCCAGACGGGGCTGGCCATAGGCAGACTTGATCAGCGCCTGCGTCATCATCCTCTCCTCCCTGCAATCCTGTTTCGGGAGCAGCTGGAAGCTGCAAGAGCCTGTGCAGCAGTCGATGGCCATCTCATAGATCCGTGGCGGTTGGCGGCGGAATTGGAAGGTTTGAGATCAGTACCACTCGGATGTGATATTTATGAACGCGGAACGTCTGTGGACGCTCTCCACGCTGCGTTTGAGCAATATCAGTGGTTGGTTAGGCCAACAGATACGCAACGCAACGCGATAGAAGAGGCTTCAGGTTGGCTCAGCAAGCATAGTGTCAGATTAGGCCCTCTTCTTGGCTCCGCCCGAGCCTTTCATGCCTGGATAGAAGCAGGACATGCTCGTGCCCCGATGCGCGCCGCTTTGATCCGTCACTGGCGCCTGACCAATGTTCTTCATTTTCCGCTTCCCCTTGTTGGAGCCAGATCCTTCGTACCGGAAGCACCTTGGAGCCCAACTGCATGGCTCCCTTTTTTCCTGAACTGTCTGAATGAAGAAATCGCGGCCGTTGAGGACCGCACACGGACTCTGGAACAAAGCTGGCGTCAGGCCAGATCAAAATCGGGTGGCCAACGTCGCACCTCGCGCGCTGACAAGGTGGTAGACCTTCTCGCAGCCTATCCAGTGGTCTCGGCAACACGCCTCTCAGCTGAGCTCGGCCTGTCGCTCAAAGCTGCCTACATCTATCTGGAACGTTTTCTGGAAATGGGGCTGATTGTTGAAGTCACACATCGCGCGGCGCGACGTCTGTTCGCCCTGAAAGATCTGGAACCTCTTCGCGAGATTGTCAGGCCCCCTAAAAGACCCCAACCAGGCAGAAAACGTGGGCGACCGAGAAAAAAAGAAAGTCAGGAAACCTGTCCTCCAGATGAGAACGTGGACATCCGGCCGGTAGAGCCGGCGCCCACGTTTGCTCCCATTAATTATGAGGAACTGGAGCGTGCGATAGATCACGCAGAACGTGTGATCAGACGCCATCGGCCTGATTAAATTCAGCAAGAACTAGCCAAACTGCGGGCCACGTGATTTTGGGCTATTTGGCTGAGGAGGTGTTTCTTCCGACCCAGAAAGTTTCTGGCTGGCCCGATTGAACCACGATGCAGGTGATCGTGTCTGCTCGGCACTCATACCTTGCACTGCTCGTTGATCGTCCTGCAAGTCAAGACTACGCACGGCAGCCCGCCCGATGGCATAAATGGCGTCACGCGCAGAACCGTCGCGGCCGGGGAGAACGGTCAGCTTTTCAATGCCCGCCTTTTGGGCTTGATCGATATGACGCAGAACGGCGCCAACCTGCGTGTCGCTTTCCAAAGCTTTCAGTTCTCCCCGTAAGCCCCTGAGTTCTTTCAACGTGGCACTATCTGCCTGGCCTGCGTTCAGTGTTCTGTTGTCCGCATCAATCCCGGATTGCAGTTCCTGGCGTGTTGGTTCACGGAGCGACAGAGCTTCACGACGCGCCTGGTCGGGCGTCATTGTTCGACCAGACTTAAATAACGTCGCGATGGCATGCATCATAAGACACTCGTCATTGACTGCCGCTTTGCCGCTGGCTCTATCTGAGTTGCTCCGGGTCTTGCTGTCACCACAAAACTTGGGGCAATTCAATCTAGCCATCAGCTCCGACCAACAAAGCAATCTGACGTCTGATTGCGAGTAACTGGTCAGGACGCACCTTGCTTCCGGTTACACGGAGACGATGCTTGGATGTAGTTGTCAATAAGACGCTGACTGCCCAACATAGCTTTGAACATCCATTATTAGCACTCGGATCAATCCGAACCGCCAGATCTGGAATAACGAGATTCTCGTCGTCGGTCAGAGGAATAAGCATGATGTTTGACCATTCAGGTGGGAACTATTTATCTTCGACAACAACAGCAGATCGGAGTTTGTTCGGCTCTGTTTGGCAAGGCATCACCACGTGAGAAACAATCGTTCTATGGGACTTATCTATGTCGCCCGGTTTTCTCTATTCTGACCGGAATATGCTTTACTACGTCTGCACGACAACGGTTTCCAGCAGGAACGCTGGAAGACAAGGGTAACCGCCTTGATTGCGATTTCAAAGAACTTAGGGCAAAAGCCAGACATACCAGTTCAGATCGGCAGTCATGGGGAAATCCTCAGTTACTTTGTCACTGTGCCGCAAGGACATGGACAATCCAATTTGTCACGAAACAAACACCAGCTTCTGATGCATTAATTACTTACGCTTCCTCCAAACTTTCATAAGCCTCTCAACCAGTGAACTATGATGAATTGGAGAAAATCCCAGCTCATTTTCCATTGCTTGAATATCCAGCTTGACGGTATCTGCAATGCGCCCTTTGGAAACAAATTCTGGTACAGATTTTTCAAATGCCATGGCTTGGCGAATATCTCCACCAAAGCGCACTTGCATAAAGCGCTTGTCTCGCGACAGAGCGATGTTTTCAGGATGACTTCTAATCATTTCGACAAGCACACGTTGGAACTGAACAGCCCGCATAGCTTGATAGGTTCGATAAGAAAGAGGACAAACCCAGTCTGGCTTTACAGGAAGGTGTTGTTCTATCAACGACAACAAGAGATGAGACGACACCGTAAAAACATCTGGAATCTGCTTGCCATCACTCTGATCCATCTCGATCCGCATATCTCGAACGCGAGGGAACATAAGAGTCAGATAACGCCGGTATAAAGCTGTCCCGATTTCTTTTTGTAAACGACGGGGACTTTCCGTCTGAAGCGCTCGACTATCCGGGAGAGAGGCATCAATGTGACACGTCACCATCCGTTTGGTCAGATCAGCTGAAATGCTTGTCACGTCCTTGTTGGTCGTCAGGACGATAGGTGCGTAGCATTCGGCCATATCCCGATCAGTACGCACCATGTCAGGCACATATTTACTCATTCGATCTGGCGTCACGTCATCAATCAACAGAGGAATGGCCCCTAATTGCTGACGTAAGCCCAAAACACGTTGTGCCGTAAACATTGATGACTGAATACTTTTGACAACCCCGAACATGGATTGTGCAATAATCTGCGTAAACAGGGTTTTCCCACCACTGGAGCGGCCATATAAAACCGCGTACGGGGGATAAAGCCACGGATCGATATGATGACTAACGGCTCCTTGTCTTAAAAACGGTGCAAAAGGTGCCATGTAAAGCCAGACCAGAAATGCCCAGTAGGAGGCGATGGCACTTTGGCTATTTCCATAAAATGCCGAAAAACTGCTGATATAATTCACAAGCAGATGTACATCTCGGGCAACGTCATGTTCTGAAATGGTATCTTTTTCAGAAAGCCATAACTGATCATTGAGAAAAATCTCTCCTGTCCGAACAGAGAGGGAGGCCCGTGGAATTTCATCTTTCGGAGAGTCCACAGCAGGCAGATTATTGCGTGCCTGCAGAAAAGTTGAAACGATTGTGGGAGTGACCAACGTTACCCCCTTGCGGCTCATCGGCAGAGAAATTGTTTCAAGTTCCTGCCGTAAGCGTTGAGCCTTTCGTAACGTATCAATGGTTATTCCCTCTGAAATCGACATACCACCCTGTTCGACATGAACCAGCCCGGCCCGTATCGCACGCACGATGGGAACATCCTCGTAAGGAAGGGATGTTGTAGAGATATCAGGCTGTTTATTCTTGCCGTCAGAAGACACGCTGATCAAAATATCCCTTTCGATTGCAACACTTTTTTTGTAGTCACGTTGGTAATATTCATCAAAAGCATCCCACGCTGCTAAATCATCAAAAGTGATGATGACTTCATGTTGATGCCCATGGAAAGCCGCTATACTGAGATTAGCGGATCCTGTGATAACGCGTTGACCGTTGGAACCTGATAGCAAATAAAGTTTTTCATGACTTGGCCGGCCAGTCAGAAGCCTGAAACGCAAGGTACCATTTTGCAAACGCGGAAGAAAGAGACTGCTGCGTAACCCAAGAAGTTGACGTAAGCTTTCTACAAGCGATTTTTGATCTGTGAGACAGTCCTTAAACCCGTAGTCTTCAAAAAGCTGACTGGCTTGAGCCAAAGCAATATGGGTTTTGGTCAGAATATGCTCAGAGCCAAAAACAATTTCGATATCTTTAAACTGTTCTGTCAGATCGAGCAAAAATTCCAGAGAACTTGAAAAGGTAATCGCACGTAAAGCAGAATACCCCTTGAAAACCTCGGACCAGTTCTGCTGCCGATAAGTTTTTAACTGTGCTTGAAACACAGTAAGTGGTCCAGAATGCGAAGAGGAAATGTTTGAGAAAAGATCCGACATTTTTCCATTATTCCAAATCATTGATAACTTAAGTAAAAAACTCAATAATAATGATTTTATTTTGCCAAAATTTCGAAATTTTATTGTTATTTAATTTTTAAAATTATCATATAATACAAAATAATATCTTATTACCGCGTTGAATATTACTGGTAATATTCGTGGGATCGTTGAATCCCAGTGTAAAGAAAGAGCCCCCTAATGTTATGAGAATTTTTCCTCTCATACGGCTAGAACGTCAAAATCTATCCACGTGTCCAGATCCAGCTCGAAATGCCCATTAAGAATTGACGTGGTTATAAATCAGCAACGTGAGTCTGCGATAATCTTCTGGCATCATCCGGTGGGCTCATTGCTGTTTAACCAGAATGGTTTGGAGCAGACGTTCAGAAGAAATTGTCGTGTGATCCAACGAGAAATAGCCATAGGCCGCAAAGTTCAGGTTCCAGGGCATTACCATATCGGCTGCCGAAGATGCAGATTGCATTGTGCTACTTCCTGACTGAAAAAGCACGATCTGCATGAGATGCATCAGGTATCAATCAAAAACCCGCATTGTCGGTACGTTCCTCAACATGGCCAAAATCACAGCTTTGAGTTCACCAAGCGCTATCTACCTCATGATATGCCGTAAGATTTACGAGCTTTCTCGATTTTCCGACCATAATGGTGATGGCTGTCTCTGCCACGAGCTAGGCGAGAGACAGTGCTTTCACTGATTCCAAATGCAGCAGCGATCGATTTCAGGGACTCCCCCTCTTTTCGTCTTTCAATGATTTTATGCTTTTGTAAGTCTGTAATCTGAGATGGTCTTCCCATGCGTTTGCCTTGCTTAATGGCACGTGCACGTCCTTCTGAGGTGCGTGTACGGATAAGATCGCGCTCCACATCGGCCAAGCCACCAAGGACTGCAAGCATAAGCCGACCTGTACTTGTGTTGGTGTCAGTCCAGGGTTCAGCTAAAGAGTAAAACTGAGCCTTACGATCAGTAATTGTCTTTACGATAGAGAAGAGATCAAATGTACTGCGTGCCAGTCGATCCAGACGGGTAACGACTACGGTTTGACCAGGCTTAAGGTTGGCAAGCAATTTACATAGTTCAGGACGCGTAGCATCTGCACCACTTGCTTTCTCACGATAGATACGACGGCATCCGAATTCCTTAAGTGTTTTCAGTTGAAGTTCAAGAGTCTGCCCTACTGTGCTGACACGGGCATATCCAACTTTACGACGTGTTATCTCTGGTTGCATTCGGGCTTAAACGACTGAGAATGTTCAAAAGTTCCTTGCAAAAATCCTGATTTGCGCAAATCAGGAATTAATCAAACAAGTATTGTGATAAGGTGTCCCTTTTCTACAAGGTAAATGGGTGGGTCATGGGGCGAAAAATAGGATATGCGCGGGTCAGACCCTTGATATACAAGTAAAAACTTTAAAAGAGTTTGGGTGCGTGAAAATTTATCGCGAAAAAGCGAGCGGTGCGAATGCCGAGCGTTTACAGCTCAAAAAGCTGATTGCTTCGGTTACTGAAGGTGACATCGTGGTTGTCACCCGTATTGACAGACTTGCCCGCAGTACTTTCGATCTCTTTTCTATAGTGAAAGAAATTACGAATCAAAAGGCACAGTTTCATTCAATAGCTGAACCATGGACTGACACCAGCACCAGCACTGGGCGGCTAATGCTTGCTGTCCTCGGAGGCCTTGCTGATGTGGAACGCGATCTGATCAGAACCAGAACTTCCGAGGGTCGCGTAAGAGCTATCCAGCAGGGAAAGCAAATGGGACGTCCATCCAGACTGACCGTTGCGCAAAAACGGGACATCAGAGCAAAAAGAAAAAACAGAACGACACTTAAGTCTTTGGCAACAACCTATGGGCTCAGTGAAAGTGCTGTCTCCAGAATTGCCCGCTCCTCTGATACACTCAAACCGATGACAGAATTCCCATCCGACCCGTCTTTTGATGCATAAAATTCTTTTCAATAAACTTAAATAAAGCATCAGGCGGTAGATTTTAAATTAGGTTTGCTACAAAAAATTTAAATATGGATCGCAATTTTGTCCCATGTTTAAGGTTTTTCTCATGAACCGTCAGGACTTAACTGGAGGCGTCAGAGAGTGTCTGGTTCACCTGCCTTCCCCTTATGAGAACCATTATGGTGTTGTCCCACCACCTCCACCTGAAAGTCGGGTGTATCTAAATGACATCACAGCCTTGCACTCCTAAGCATTGGCCGCTCTGGGGGAAAGTGCAGAATAGGCACGAACGTCAACCGATCCCTATCTGGACTTGTAACGGTTTTGTGCCGGTCAGGAAGTGATTATGCCACTCTTGGACGTGTCACGGTTTAGTTCCGGACCTTTAAGACCGAAGATGGTCATGAAGGTTGCGCCATGGAATACCCGTGCGGTAGCGATACAGCACCGCCTCCACGAACAGACGGTTGTCCACCGCAGTGCCGCCGACATAGTCTTCTCGACTAGGAAGAATATCCTTTATCCGCTCCCATTGGTCATCGCGTAAACCATAGCGCCGCATCTGTCTGCCTCCTCCAAAAAACGGGAAAACAGTCAGCACACGCAGACACAAAGTACAACCTTTACCAGCCACACTCAGAGCTTAACTGACGACACGCCGTAGGGATAACCAAAGATGGTGCAGCGGGACGGATGAATATCCCTCGTGATCCTACATGTTTGGGTAGGCTTCTTTCTACAAAAAAGTCTGTTTTTTATGGTTTTGCGCTGGCCAAACAGACTGATTCCAGTGCCGTGTGGATGTTAGCAATCCTGCATCGTTGCGCCGCTTATAAACCTCTTAATGATAAGCAAATCCACGGCATTCCAGATGCTAGATATTTTCTGAATCAGAAAAACAAAAGCATAACCTCCAAAAGTCAATGTTTCGGTTTGGAAATGATGGTGGCACCGTAAGGACATACCCGACGCCTGCTGTCTGGTCAGATTATGTCTCTTAAGAAAGGCGTTCTTTCATGACCTTTTCAATCGTGGCGCGCTGCCCACAAAGTGGACAATTCGCAGTGGCTGTATCTTCATCCTCTCCTTCTGTTGCTGCACGTTGTGGGTTTGCGCGGGCAGGAGTGGGAGCTGTTACAACACAAAATGTGACGGACCCACGCCTTGGACCATGGGCACTGGACCTACTAGAGGCAGGAGCATCGGCTACAGAAGCGCGCGATATCATCGTGCGCAACTGTAATTTTCCTCATTACCGACAGATGAGCTTAATTGACCGTGATGGTCGCGCAGCAGTGTATTCTGGAAGCAAAGCGCTGGGTCTGAGCGCTGATCTGTGTGGCGTGAATATTGCATCTGCCGGAAATCTTCTCGCATCCAAAGGTGTAGTGGAAGCCATTGTTCGCAGCTTTGAACAATCGGAAAAAAGCAAAGAACTGGGAGCCCGCATTATTGCGGCCATGAAGGCCGGACTTGCCGCAGGAGGAGAGGCTGGCCCCGTTCGTTCTGCCGGGTTGCAAGTGGTGGATCAAGAAGCTTGGCCCTTAGCCGATCTGCGTGTGGACTGGGACGAAGCTCCGATAACAAAGCTGGAAGAATTGTGGACCATTTGGCAGCCCCAAATGCATGACTATGTCACACGCTGCCTTAACCCAGAAGCTGCGCCATCTTATGGCGTTCCTGGTGATGAGTAAAAAATAGATTCTTGATTTCTTGAAAAATTAGCGATTATTTTTGGAAGAAGACACCAATATGACCATCGAGAAAACAGAAGTTCTTGTAGTCGGGGCCGGTCAGGCTGGCATTGCCATGAGCGAACATTTGCGCAGCTATGGCATTGAGCATGTAGTGCTTGAACGTAACCGCGTGGCAGAACGGTGGCGCAGTTGCCGGTGGGACTCTCTCGTGGCCAATGGTCCAGCATGGCATGATCGCTTTCCGCATTTGGAATTTCAGCATGATGGCCCGGATGATTTTGTTCCTAAAGAGCGTGTTGCTGATTACCTTGCTGCATATGCCCAAAAAATCGATGCTCCCATTCGTTGTGGGGTAGAGGTAAAAGAAGTGCGGCGTAACGACGGGCGCCTTGGCTTTACTGTGGAAACATCGGAAGGTGTTATTGAGGCCAAGGCTGTTGTTGCTGCTACAGGGCCTTTCCAAATACCCGTTATTCCTCCTGTAGTTCCAGAATCTTCCGGTATTGCCCAAATTCATTCGGCGTCTTACCGTAATCCAGAACAACTACCTGAAGGTGCTGTTTTGGTTGTAGGGGCAGGATCTTCTGGTGCACAAATAGCTGAGGAGCTGATGCGGAGTGGACGGAAGGTTTATTTGTCTGTCGGCCCGCATGATCGTCCCCCTCGGCATTATCGTGGGCGTGATTTCGTATGGTGGCTAGGTGTTCTCAATAAATGGGATGCAGAAGCAACGCCGGGGGTAGAACACACAACAATTGCCGTAAGTGGCGCAAATGGTGGGCATACGCTTGATTTCCGGCACCTTGCATCTGAGGGCATGACACTTCTTGGGCGTACCGAGACATTTCATGATGGCGTGTTAACGTTTGCCCCAGATCTGGCCGAAAATATTGCCAAAGGGGATGCAAACTACCTTTCCTTGCTAGGGGAGGCAGATACATACGTTACGCGTAATGGTCTTGATCTGCCAGAAGAACCTACAGCTCGTGATATGCTGCCAGATCCAGAATGCATGAAGTATCCTGTTTTGGAGCTGGATCTGCAAAACGCTGGTATTAACACCATTATATGGGCAACCGGTTTTGGAGTAGATTACAGTTGGTTAAAGGTGGAAGCGTTGGATGAGCAGGGGCGCCCACACCACCAGCGTGGCGTTTCTGCTGAACCCGGGATCTATTTTCTCGGTCTGCCGTGGCAGACACGCCGTGGCTCGTCCTTCATATGGGGCGTGTGGCATGATGCAAAATATGTAGCAGATCACATTGCTAAACAGCGTGGTTATATGGCCTACAAGCCATCGCGCGAGGAGGGATAATGAAAAGCCTATCCTATTATACACAGCGCGCGGATGCTCTGAAATTTCGTAATAATTGCTGGATTGATGGGAAATTTGTACCCGCCAAATCGGGAAAGTGTTTTGAAGATATAAATCCAGCAACTGCGTCTATTCTGACACAGGTAGCACGAGGAGGTGTGGAGGATATTGATAGGGCTGTAAAATCAGCCCGTCGGGCGTTTGAAGATGGGCGGTGGTCTCGCCTTACTCCGGGCGCTCGTAAGGAAACACTCCTGCGCCTTGCTGTGCTGATACGTGAACATCTTGATGAATTTGCGCTTCTTGATACGCTGGATATGGGGAAGCCAATTTCCGAGACCACGAATGTGGATGTGCCTGGGGCGGCGCAATGCCTACAGTGGCATGCAGAGGCTATAGACAAGCTATACGATGAGGTGGCTCCAACGGGTGGTCGTGATGTTGCGATGATCCGGCGTATACCTCTGGGTGTAGTTGGGGTTGTGGTACCTTGGAATTTTCCGCTGGACATTGCTATCTGGAAATTAGCTCCAGCCCTTGCAGCAGGCAATTCCGTAGTTCTTAAACCAGCAGAACAATCTCCACTTTCTGCTTTGCGTCTGGCGGAGCTTGCAGCCGAAGCCGGTCTACCCGATGGCGTTCTGAATGTGGTGCCAGGGCTGGGGGAAGAAGCTGGGCAGGCACTTGGCCTGCATGATGATGTAGATTGTCTGGTTTTTACGGGCTCCACCACGGTGGGTAAGTTGTTCATGCGCTATGCAGGCGAGAGCAACATGAAGCAGGTGTGGCTAGAAACAGGCGGGAAAAGCCCCAACATTATTTTCCCGGATGCAAATCTTGATGTTGCAGCAGACAAAGCGGCCTTTGGAATTTTTTTCAATCAGGGGGAAGTCTGTTCTGCAAACTCACGCCTGTTGGTGCATGAGTCTATTGTAGATGAAATGATTGAGCGTATGCGGCTGCGGGCGGAAGCAATTATCCTAGGAAATCCGCTAAACCCCGATACAAAAATGGGCGCTATGGTGGATAGTCGCCATGCAGCACGTGTTGCAGAGTTTTTAAACTCTGGTCGGGAAAGTAGCCGCCTTGTTGCGGGGGGAAATCGTATTACGGTTGGTGCGTCAGACGCCTTTATTCAGCCAACAGTTTTTGCAGATGTACCTCGGAATGCTTTGATCGCGCGTGAAGAAATTTTTGGGCCGGTTCTGGCTATCCAAACGTTTCGCGATGAAGAAGATGCTCTTCAGCTAGCGCATGATACGTCTTACGGTTTGGCTGCTTCTGTCTGGACACGAGATATTGGACGAGCGCTTGATCTTTCGGAACGACTGCAGGTTGGCACGGTTTCTGTGAATACCGTAGATGCCCTTTCTCCCATGACACCTTTTGGTGGCGTTAAACAATCGGGTTTTGGGCGGGATTTATCAATGCATAGCTTTGATAAATACACCGCGTTGAAAACAGTTTGGATTCAGTACTAACATCAGGAATTTGGAAGTAGAGGGTCAGAAATAATTTCTTTTTCTGATACCTCAAAACATTCCACAATCGCAATATGATCGTTTGATACGTGCCGTGTCGCCGGATCGAAACAGTTCATACAGGAGACACATAGATTATGGCTCATACTCGTCTTCGTCCCTTCAATACGAAGGATACCTATCCCGAGCAGGAACTTGATAACGATCTTTGTCAGGCCGTTATTACGCAAAATACAATCTATCTGCGCGGGCAGGTGCCTCAGGATCTTGATACACGTGAGAATGTAGGGGTTGGAGACCCGGCAGCTCAAGCTGAAAAGGTAATGGATAATATTGAACTTTTGCTATCTGAAGCTGACGCAAAGCTAACAGATATCTGCAAAGTTACAGTATACCTCACAGATATTCGCTACCGTGAAGCCACTTATCGTGTATTGGGGCGCCGCATGAAGGGCGTATTCCCTGTATTTACAGGGTTGGTTGTTGTGGCTCTTGCGCGTCCAGAATGGCTGATTGAGGTAGATGTTATCGCTGAGCGTGAATGATTGCGAACAACCCCGCTATGCTTTGGCGGGGTTTTTATGCCTTGTTAATGTTACGATTCCAATATGATATCCTGCATACAAACAGCAATTGCTGCCGAATGCCAGAGGAAGGAACCGTCCGATGACTGACACCACGACGGCACGAGGGCCAGAAGCTCATACCATTTATCAAATCCCCCTTGATCAGCGGCATGGTCGTCCGCGTGATTTGTTTACGGTGTGGTTTGGCTCAAACATCATGATGCTGACCATTATCACAGGTGCGCTTGCAACAACTGTGTTTGGTCTGCCTTTCTGGCCCGCCATGCTTTCGGCTGTCTTGGGTAACATGATTGGCGGTCTGTTCATGGCGCTACATGCAGCACAGGGGCCACAACTTGGCGTGCCGCAAATGGTGCAAACACGCGGGCAGTTTGGTTCAGTAGGGGCTATGGCTGTTATCTGCCTGGTGGTGATAATGTATGTTGGCTTCTTTGCTTCCAATCTCGTTTTGGGTGGAGAATCTCTGCACACTGTTGCAACATTTTTACCTGAAAAAACATGCGTTATATTGCTTGGCCTCGTCAGCTTGATTGCCACTATTTATGGGCATGATCTAATCCACGCCTATACGCGGCTTATGACGGTTGTATCCGGCATTGCATTGGTTTTGTGCTTCGTATGGATACTGTGCATTAACGGTGTTTCATCTGCCACACTGACCCACGGCACATTTACCATCTCTGGCTTTCTTGGCGGCCTGTCTACCGCTGCTTTGTGGCAAATTGCTTACGCGCCTTATGTTTCAGACTATTCACGTTACTTGCCTCCTGGCACCGGTAACCGTCAGGCATTTATGGCAAGCTATTGGGGATGTGTGCTTGGCTCGCTCTTCCCTATGATCCTCGGCGCACTTCTGGGTGTCATTGCGGGTGGGGGAGATGTGGTCGCTACACTTACAAAAGAAGTTGGGCCACTTGCACTTTTTATTATTCCCGTTCTGTCCTTGGGCATTGCTTCTACAAACGCCATGAACCTTTATTGTGGTGCGTTGTCGGCCATTACAGTTATTCAGACCATCTTTCCTTTATGGAAAGCCACGCATGTAGGGCGCGCAGGCACGGCTGTTGTTCTATCTGGCCTTTCTCTTCTTATCGCTCTTGGCACAGAAGCAAACTTTATGGAGGAATACACAAACTTTATTCTTCTACTGCTTTACGTCATGGTACCGTGGACTGCGATCAACCTTGCTGATTTCTATTTGATCCGACATGGCGAATATGATGTTGCCTCTTTTTTTCGGGCTGATGGGGGCATTTATGGCCGTTATTGCTGGCCAGCGTTGATTGCCTATATTTTTGGCATCCTTATCCAGATCCCCTTTGTTTCAAACGGTCTTTATACCGGCCCGATAGCCACCATGCTTGGTGGGGCAGACATTTCGTGGATTGTAGGGTTGATCTTTGTGACTGTGTTTTACGTCTGGCTGATGCGGCATGAGCGGCATACGCAGCCTGTTGCAGGGAGTGCAGAATAATGAGTGGCCAGAACGATTTTCCGACAGAATTTGATTTCATTATCGTGGGTGCTGGCGCTGCTGGCTGTGTGCTTGCCAACCGCTTGAGCGCGCGAAGCAATTTGCGTGTAGCGCTTCTGGAAGCAGGGCAAGCAGACAATACACCGCGTATTCATGTTCCAGCAGGCACGATCTCACTTTATAAAAGCCGTAAATATACCTATCAGTATTATTCCACACCGCAGAAATATTTGAATAATAGACGCATCCATGTGCCACGGGGCCGTATGCTAGGTGGATCGTCCTCCATGAACAGCATGATTTACATTCGTGGTGCGCGTTCGGATTACGATGCTTGGGAGGCCATGGGCTGTACTGGTTGGGGGTATGACGCAGTACTAAAATACTTCATGCGGGAAGAAGATAATCATCTGCACCAAGACCCGCATTTTCATGGCACGGGTGGTGAATTGGTTGTAGATCAGCCGCGTGATCCATTGGGGGTTTCACGCCTGTTTATTAAAGCCGCCGAAGAGGTAGGGCTGAAAGAGAACACTGATTTTAATGGTGCAAAGCTTGATGGTGTAGGTATTTATGATGTGACACAAAAGGACGGAAAACGCTTAAGTGCTTATCGTGCTTTTGTTGCGCCTGTGCGTTCCCGCCCAAATTTGCATGTTCTTACTGGTTGCAAGGTTGTTTCCCTTGTAACCGATGGCAAGGAAGTGCAGGGCGTCACCATAGAGCGGAATGGGCAGTTCCATGTTCTGCGCGCTCGGCAAGAAACCATTCTTTCCGCAGGAGCTATCGGATCACCACATCTGCTTATGTCATCAGGCATTGGTAACGCCCATGAACTTTTGGCCGCTGGCGTGCCCGTGGTGGCTGATCTGCCAGAAGTGGGGCGCAACCTGCAAGATCATGTTGATGGGTTGGTTACCATTCGCTCTGATTCAGCCTCAACGCTTGGCTTTTCAACAGCTTCGCTCTCCTCTGTTGTGCCATCACCTTTGCAATTTCTGCTTAAGCGTAAGGGCTGGCTGACAACAAACTATGTAGAAGCTGGAGGTTTTGCATCCACACGTTACGCCAAGGATGTACCAGATATTCAGTTTCATTTTGTGCCAGGTTACCGCAGCCATCGTGGACGGTTGTTTGAATGGGGCCACGGATTTGCCCTCCATACATGTGTGCTACGGCCTTATAGCCGCGGGAGCATTCGCTTGGCACGTGATGGAAGCCGAAACCCAGACATTGATTTCAATTTCCTTTCCGATGAAAGAGATACGCATGTGCTGCTGGAAGGCGTAAAACTGGCGCGTTCTATTCTTCGTGCATCTCCTTTTGATGCGATACGAGGCAAGGAAATGGCGCCCACAGCCAATATTCAGACAGATGATCAGTTGATAGAGTATTTGCGTGCATCGGCAAGCACGGTGTTTCATCCCTCAGGCACCTGCCGCATGGGGGCAGATGATACGAGTGTTGTGACGCCTGATTTGAAGGTGCGTGGACTAAAAGGCCTACGCGTAGCGGATACATCCATCATGCCAACGTTGGTAAGTGGCAATACCAACGCACCAACGATGATGATTGGAGATAAAGCATCCGATATGATTTTGGCGGAGGCCGTATGACCTCGATGTATGATCTATCTGTGCAAGACATTCTTGCACAGTTGGTAGCTTTTCCCACTATCTGCCGCACAGAAAATCAGAACCTTATTGAGTGGGTTGAAGCATTTCTGCGTGCATGTGGGGCGCGTTGCCTGCGTGTGCCTGGTGAGCAGGCTGGTCGTTTTAATCTGCTGGCCAGTATTGGGCCCGACACCCCAGATGGCATTGTGCTTTCAGCCCATAGTGATGTTGTGCCCGTAGAAGGGCAGCCATGGACAACTGACCCTTTTACCCTGACTACGCGTAATGAAAACCTGTATGGGCGCGGCACCAGTGATATGAAGGGTTTTCTCGCGTGTATGTTGGTGGCCGCGCGATATGCTGCCCAAAAAACAACCCTGCGAGCACCGTTGCATTTGGCTATTTCGTATGACGAGGAGATAGGTTGTGTAGGAGTGCACTCACTTTTACGCTCTCTGGCTGCTCATAAATTTCAGGCGCGTGGATGTGTTATTGGGGAACCCACCAATTTACATGTGGTATCTGGCCACAAAGGTAAACTGGCCGCATGCATTGTCTGCCACGGTCTGGCTGCGCATTCGGCCAATCCTGCACGTGGTTCTAACGCCATCCTGCTTGCATCAGATATGGTGCAGGCCATTAAGTTCCTGCAAGATGAATTGCAAAACAATGGTGCGCAAGATGAGAGTTTTGAGGTGCCATATAACACCTTACAGGCTGGACTCATCCGAGGCGGTGTTGCGCTGAATATTGTGCCAGATTTGTGTGAAGTGCACTTCGAGATGCGTTTATTGCCCGGGGTAGATCCTGCGCTCTATATTGAACGATTAAAGCAGGAAGGATCTCGTCTCTGCACAACGTATCCCTCTGCACGTATAGAGATTGAAACACTTAATACGTATCCAGGATTAAACACGCTGGATGATACGCCATTTTTGCAGGAGATTATGGCTATTACAGGAGATAATGCGCCTTCACATATTGGATTTGGCACAGAAGGTGGGTTATTCAAAGAATATCTTGATATTCCGGTAGTGGTTTGTGGACCAGGATCTATTGATCGTGCACATAAGGCAGATGAGTTTATTCGTTTGGATGAATTATCTGCGGGCGTTCAGTTTGTAGAAAAAATAGTAGAGAAACTTCTATAAAAATAACCCGACATGGAAAGATTTTTACATTAGAAGGTTTGAACGGCATGATGAGAAAATAGGTGGTTATCAAGCACTACCTAGAAGGAGGCGTTAAAGGTGAAGTTTTCTTTGCGGCAGATTGAATATTTTGTCGCCACGGCAGAGTTGGGTTCCATTGTGCAGGCTTCTCGCCAAATTCCGATCTCTCAGCCTGCAATTTCTGCCGCTATCGCGCATCTTGAAAGCGTGTTTGGGGTGTCACTTTTTATACGTCATCATGCACAAGGTCTGTCTCTCACCGCAGAAGGACGCCTGGTTTTACAGGAAGCGCGCACACTTTTATTGCACGCTCAGGAATTAGGAACCTCTCTGAACGGTATGCTCAAGCGTGTGCAAGGGGAAGTGACGGTGGGTTGCATGACAACGCTGTTTCCTCTGCTTGCGCCCGATCTTATTCAGAATTTTTCGGCCGCTTACCCGGAAGCACGCTTGCGTGTCATTGCCGGACATCATGAAGAACTGATCGATAAACTCCGAAATGGCGAAATATCAGTCATGATCGGCTATAATATGACATTGCCCCCCATGATAGGTTTTCAGCCGCTTTCTGCACTGCCGCCATATGTATTTACTTCAAGTGACCATCCACTAGCTGCAAAAGAATGTGTGCGATTGCAAGATCTGGCAGATGAACCTTTTCTTTTGCTTGATCTGCCTTTTTCGAAGGAATATTTTCTACAGTTGTTTGCCTCAGTGGGAGTCACACCATGTATTGCAGGTCATTATCCAAGTATGGATGTGATCCGTAGTTTGGCTGCAAGAGGTGTGGGGTTTGGGTTAGGAAATGCGCGCCCACGAAATCAGCAGGCACTGGATGGCAAATCTTTAGCCTATCTAACATTAGAAGATGAATGCGCACCACTTTTGTATGGACTTTTTACAATTGTGGACCAGAAATTTCCTTTTCGTGTTTCAGCTTTTTTGGATATGTGCGAACAAGATCTTTCTGGAAAGCCACTGCCGGGAACCCTGAATTAGGAGATTTTCTTCCTATAAGTTTTGGTGCAGAAGGAAACGTAAATTGAGGGCTGTCCAATTAAAGATATGCTTCAGTTTTCCAGAAATGGAGAATAGGAAAGATTACGCTATATGATTTTAATTTATATTATTACCTGATCGTGAAATATTCCTGACATGAAGATCATACAAAGTATTCTTTGAGTATGGATTTTTTTGCTCTAAATGTTTCGAAATCGTTATTATACTTTTGCGCAAGAGAAGTGATACATGCGACAGACCAAAACCGATCGAAGTGCCTTCAAATTTGTATTGCTATCATGTTGCGCTGCATTTTTGTGTGAAACAGGTACATCCGTAGCTCACGCACAAACATCTGCGCCTGCACAGGTCCAGGTGGGAGACATCGCCAAAACCCTTAAGCCCGAAGAGGCAGAAAAGGGGGCAGGTACCCCAACAGATGGAGAAGAGCCGCCTGCCACTTCTCTTTCTGAAGAGGAAGAGGCCATGAAGCCCAAGGCAGGCAACCTGTTCCATGTTAAACCCGGACACACACCCACATACTGGGAAGGTCTGGAAGGGCATGTCTCCATTGAAGCAGGGATTTCAGGAAACCCCTGGACCCGTTCTGGCCGCAACTTTGCGCAGTATTATTCAGATCGTGCCAATACGGTCACGCTGAACCAGATCATTGGCTCTCTGTCTCATCCTGTCACGTCTGTAGGCAGCGGATACGGCATCGGTTTTGTGCTGGAGGCCATGTATGGTTCCGATGCACGGTTTGACCCCACAATCGGTATGGGGTCTGGGTCTTTGCATGGTCTGTATCAATGGGCACCCACACAGGCGCATCTGGATGTACATCTACCGTGGATCTTCAAGCGCGGCATTGATGTGCAAATCGGCCAGATGTACGGCATTATGGGGGCAGAAGGCACACCCGCTCTTGCACGGCCATTCTACACATATAACTACGCCTCAGATTATATCGTACCGTTTCAGACGGTAGGCATTCTGGCCACCATGCATCTGACACGTCATATGGACTGGATTTTGGGGGTGGATGCAGGGAACTCCACAACCTTTGGTGCCTCTGGCAACAACAACAAGCCCAAGGGCTATTTTGGTCTGGCGTGGAACAAGCTGATGGATGGCAAGCTGGATGTGCATGCCATCGGGCATTTTGGGCCGCAGGGCAACAATGGCCGCACCATTGTTTCACCCACAGGGTGGGTGAGTGCAGGCATTGGCAAGCAGGCCAACAGCCTTATGCAGTATAATGCGGATGTGATGGCCACGTATCATATCAATGATAAGATGACTGTTTCTGTGGATGGTACCTATCTGCACGATGATTCTTTGCGTGATGATGCTTATGGGGTGACAACCTATTTTTCTTACGACATTCACCCTTGGCTGACATTTAATGCACGCGGCGAAATCTTTCGTGACAATACAGGTGGGGTGATTACGGAATATTCCAGCTTTAACTCTCTTACGCAGGCTCTGAGCAACCAGCCTTTCCCATATTACAATGCCTTGCCCACAACCTATGGGGAGCTGACGGTGGGCGTCTCCTACAGGCCCGAGTTCGTGAACAAAAGGCTGGCGTTGGGCGGCTTTACTATCCGGCCTGAAATTCGGCTGGACAAATCCCTTAACGGCACGCATCCATTCAACCAGGCAGGCACTGTGCAAAACCCAACTGTTAATAACGGCACAAACAACATGCTCTGGTTCAGTTGCGATGCAACATGGTCGTTCTAAGGTGTTCGTGTTTCAGATACAGGAGGCCTACGGCGTGTCGTCAGTTAAGCTCTGAGTGTGGCTGGTAAGGGTTGTACTTTGTGTCTGCGTGTGCTGACTGTTTTCCCGTTTTTTGGAGGAGGCAGACAGATGCGGCGCTATGGTTTACGCGATGACCAATGGGAGCGGATAAAGGATATTCTTCCTAGTCGAGAAGGCTATGTCGGCGGCACTGCGGTGGACAACCGTCTGTTCGTGGAGGCGGTGCTGTGTCGCTATCGCGCGGGTATTCCATGGCGCAACCTTCTTGCCCGTTTCGGGGACTGGAAAAACGTGCACCAGCGTCTGGGCCGCTGGTGTAAAAGCGGTATCATCGAAAGTGAACTGCCCCGGGTTTACCGGAGAGTAAAACTCTCGGAGGATGAGCCCTATGGTAGAGAAGAAGAAGACATCGCGTTATTCGCCTGAGTTCCGTGAGCGCGCTGTGCGCCTTCTGGACGAGCATCGCTCGGATTACCCGAGCCTATCGGCGGCCTGTCGCGAGATTGGTGGCAAGCTGGGCTGCTCGGGCGACAGCCTGCATGACTGGTGGAAGCAGGCCCGGCGGGACGCGGGTGCGCAACCGGGGCCGACCACGGCCGAGACGGCACGGATCAAGGCGTTGGAGCGGGAAGTTCGTGAACTGCGTCAGGCCAATGAGATCCTCAAGAAGGCCTCGGCTTATTTTGCTCAGGCGGAGCTCGACCGCCTATGTGGACGGCCGTTTAAGCGCAATACTTCATAATGTTCTTTCGATGTAATTTCCAAAACGGATTATTCTATCGGCTGGATGACAAATACCGATTTAACGTGAAGACCCGGTCAGATGCGCTCTTATGTCCGGCCTGTTTGTGCGACTTTATGCGCTGGCCATCATGGGTGTGCGCTCACGTGTCAGGCACCAATCTGGTATCGCGTGCTCAAGGGCACAGACGGTCGAATGGTATGGCCTGAACTGTGTCTCTGAATGACAGTCTTCCCATCACGTCGGTTCATATACATACTGCCGGATCTACCGGAGCAAGCCCCAGTGTCCATCGTCCTGCTGGTGCAGATCAGGCTGCGGCAACACTGTGCCCAATCGGACGATAGATCTCTTTGCGTGACAACAGGACCCAGATGATACGAGCCATTTTATTGGCAAGTGCGACTGTTGCCAGACGCCTTGGACGACGCGCCATGAGTTCGCATAACCACTGACCCGCAGCGCTCTCCCACTTCTGGGCACGATGAAGCATGGCCGTGGCGCCAAGAACCAGCAATGTTCTTATCTGCCGGTTGCCCGCTTTGGTAATCCTTCCCAGACGGGTTTTACCACCTGTAGAATGCTGACGAGGCACAAGCCCAAGCCATGCGGCAAAATGGCGCGCAGAGGCGAAGGAGCCAATATCCGCGACCGAGGCGACAATCATGGAAGCCGTTATGGGACCTACCCCGGGAATGGTCATCAGCCGACGCGCATCATCATCGTTTTTTGCACGAGCCCGGATCTGCCCTTCCAAAGCATCAATGCTCTGAGCGACTTTTTCGTAATGCTCAAATAACAACATGGCACTCTGCTTCATGGCAGCAGGCAGGTCTGCTGATGCCTCTATTTTTGCCATCAGCACTGGCAGCCGGCGTGTGCCCAGAGGGGCAATCAGCCCGAACTCGGAAGCAAGAGCCCGTAACGCATTACTCAACATGGTCTGCTGTTTGACCAGAAGAGCACGGGTGGAATGCAGCGACAACACACCTTGCTGCTCTTCGCTCTTGATCGGAACAAACATCGTATCAGGATGAGTTGCCGCCATGCAGATTGCAGCCGCATCAACAGCGTCATTTTTCTTGCCTTTTTTGACAAATGGTTTGACCCGATCAGGAGGAACCAGTTTGACATCATGACCAATCCTGCCGATCACCCGTGCCCAGTAATGCGCTGACCCGCAGGCTTCCAGCACAACTTCACAGGGGGCAAGCTTTGCAAAAAATGCCGAAACTTCACTGCGACCAAGCTTGCATTTGAAAATGCTCTTTCCATTCGCATCAGTTCCATGAGCCTGAAAAACAGATTTGGCAATATCAAGGCCGACTATGCTAGCTTTCATCCGGGCGGTCTCCTTCTGATGGTCAGTGAACCTCCATTATGGCACATCGATGCCGCAGGGAGGCCGTCCACCCCATCTGGTTCAGGCCATGACGCGCTTCATTGAGGAGCACCGGCAGACATATGGTGTCGGGTCAATCTGCAAGATCCTGCCGATTGCACCATCTGTCTATTATGCAACCGTTGCCAGGCAGAAAAATCCTTGTGTGCGCAACCAGAAAGACAAAGATCTGTGTCATGAAATCCGCAGGGTCTGGAACGATAATTTCTGCGTCTATGGAGCGCGCAAGGTCTGGCATCAGCTCAAACGTGAAGGTCTGGATGTCGCCCGCTGCACGGTAGAGCGGCTGATGCGCCGGATGGGGCTGAAAGGCGTCATTCGTGGCAAGGGGATCAGAACCACACGTCCTGATCCACAACGTCCCTGCCCACAGGATCTGGTGCAGCGCCAGTTTCATGCACCAACCCCTAACAGACTCTGGGTTTCGGATTTTACTTACGTTTCTACATGGCAGGGCTTTGTTTATGTGGCCTTCATCATTGATGTGTTTGCCCGGGTCATTGTGGGCTGGCGTGTCTCCTCAACGGCCCATACCGACTTCGTGCTGGATGCCCTCGAGCAGGCTCTGTGCCAGAGGCGGCCAGAGGGAAAAGTGACCCACCATTCAGATCGCGGCTGTCAATATGTGTCCATTCGCTATACGCAAAGATTGGCTGAAGCGGGCCTTGTCGCTTCTGTCGGCAGTGTTGGGGATTCCTATGATAATGCCCTCGCGGAGACCATTAACGGACTTTACAAAACCGAACTCATCTATCGGCAGGGGCCATGGAAAAACAGGGACGCGGTTGAGCTGGCAACGCTTAAATGGGTCGACTGGTTCAACAATCGGCGGCTCCTGTCCTCCATTGGAAACATCCCGCCAGCAGAAGCTGAAGCACGCTTTTATGCGCAACAGAAATCACATGCATTAGCCGCTTAAATCAGATAAAAAACGTCTCCACAAATCCCGGGGCAATTCACTGCCAGAACCGACAAAGGGTCTCACGCTGCCAGACAGGCCGCCGTCCTGGCGAGCACAATTTGCGCCGTGTGGACCGCTCCGATTTCCGTTTCCCTGCCATCGTCTACGCCTCCAATGTTAAGGTGTTGCGACGACCAGTTGAATCCGCCCAGTATTGTTCAGAGGCTTACCGGAACTCCTTTCTGCCCATGGCTTTCTCGTATCCATGAGCAGAAAGGGAAACTGCTGGGATAATGCGGTGACAGAGAGTTTCTTCAAGACCTTAAAAGCGGAACTCCTGTGGCGGCAAGCATGGATGACGCGTCAGGACGTCGAGCAGGCCATCACATCCTACATTAATGATTTCTATAATCCGCAAAGGCTGCACTCCGCACTTCAATGGAAAAGCCCTCTGGATTATGAGCGCAACGCCGCTTAACAGATAACCCATGGTCCGGAACTAAACCGTGACACGTCCAGACGCCGATCATGTCGATCAGGTGCCGTGACTTCCAGAACTTCGATCCCTGCAGCCTGAAGATAACGCAACAGGCCTGCACCATAGCTGCCGGTTGATTCAACACCCACACGCATGAGATCACCTGCGGCTCGCATCCAGGCCAGCATCTGCCGATAACCCTGTCTTGTCGTGGGGAAACTCTGTGTACCAATCACATGGTCCTGCTCGTCAACAATGGCTGCAACATGCAGATCCTTGTGGGTGTCGACACCGCCAACAACCTGACGCAGTCTTTCTTCGTTTTTGTCCATGACGGTTCCTCGCGCTTCTCTGTCGTGATGGCCAGGCCAAGGTCCGCTGCATGGACAGGACAGTCATGAGACCTCATCAGGTCAGGCCCTTCTCGGGTCACAGGCAATGGCCAAGGCATAGTCTTTCCGCGAGGTGTTTCCGGACAGTCGACAGGTCCGGGGAAAGACACAACGGTCGATCGGAATACGGGTCAAACCGTTCCGGGCACCTCACAGTGCCAGTCTACCGTGGTCGATCGGAGTGTGAGACAAACCGTCCGGAAGCTAGCGACCATCTTTTGACTGTCGGAGTGGTGGGGCATTTTCCCCTTTGGCCGCCTCTGGCATAGAGCCTGCTCGAGGGCAAGGTGACCCACCATTCGGATCGAGTGAGCAATCAACCAATCAGCGTAAAAGCAGGATATGCGAAAGATATTACTCTATTAGACACATCGAAAGTTCTGAACGACAAGTCCACGGACGTGGGTGAATGCCTGATCGCTGGTTATCAATGTCAAATGACACGTCAAAGCATGTGCCGCGATCATTAGATCCAACGCACCAAGGATTTCACCGCGGCGCTCTTGCTCAGCGCGTAATTTTCCATAGCGCTCTGCCACCTCAGTGTCCCAAGGCAGTGTCATCAGTCGATCCATGACACTGCGTGTCAAGCGTTGTAATCGGGTCGCCATGGACACTTGGCTAGTCCATAGGCAACCTCTCCGGCTGTTACGGCTGAAACACAACACTGTTCGGGATCAAGGGCTTCGACGTGAGAGAGCACTCTCTCGTCAGCGCGTATGATATCACTTATTGTATTGGTATCGAACATATAAGCAATCACGGCACGGATCCAGCAAAAGGATCCCGATCTTGTTGGGCTTGGCCCCGCCCTTCGGGGAAAAGTTCAGCACCTTTGGCCTGGCGAATGGCAGAGAGTGTCTCACCCCACCCTACAGGGCGCGGCGAAAGAATGACATCTCCGGTGCGTGGATCTCTGCGGATGGTGACCTCTGGAGTATCAAATCGGTAGGCAGCAGGGAGACGAACGGCCTGGCTGCGACCGGTCATAAAAATTTTGGCCGTATCGGACATATTCAACTCCTTGGAGTAGATATCATTGATATCTATCATTCAGCTTCAAATGAAGCACGACCAAACCCTCATGTTGTGGTCCAACTTACTTTATCGCATACTTAAATTCAAACTACGTTTTTTTATGGAAAACAGCCCCCTTCCCCATATCTACTTGCGTTAATACCATTTATCGCAACTAGGCGGGCGCACGGAAAAAGGGAGGTTTGTCGAAAACCCTTAATTAGGAGAATCCCCGTTTCCGCGCCGGTTGAGCACCGAAAAAACAACCTTAATTAGGTGAAAAAATTCCTTAATTAGGTTACACACCAAATGGTGCACTGATGATCTGTCGTCCCCATGATCTTACTTTCGGATGCAGCCACATCACATAAGTCTCTGGCGTGAGTGGTTCACAGGCAACCTGACATTCTGAAGGATCCCAGAAAACCCTGTCTTCAAAAAACTGATGATCGGACAATACTACCGAAGCCAGCATGATGATGCCGGTTGCCAGCGAAGTTGGCAGCATGGCCGGCGTATAATGGAAAGCGGCTTTCCAGTCTGACTGCTCCAGCATCCAGTAAAGCGGCGGTTGAGGCCTCGGGAGATAATCAATCGTGATCAGGGTAATCAGCGTAAGCTCTTCAATAATTGTCGTCAGACGACGTTCCCTGCTGACTCCACGCCATTGTGCGCGAAGTGTCTGCCCGACAAGACTGCGACAGAGATCAATGCTTAGAGCGTTCACGCACCGGGAGATTGTTCTGTCTATCGTCAGACCCCAGGGAAGCTGATCATCTGATGCATCCCCCCACAAATTGATTTTATCACCTTTGACGGCGCACAGCGGCTGTACCCGACCTTTGTCACTGAGAAAAAGACACCCCTTGCCTATTTTATTGCACCGTGGACAGGCTTCTTCCAGAACTCGCCGATGACGGCTGCAGATCACTGTAGCCCCCGTTCGCCATGACCGCCGCTCCCAAGGCTCATCTCCCTCTAGCAGAGCTTCCCGTACACACTCTCGACACCAGACATGATGATCTCGAACCCAAAGACGCCTTTGTGGCATTCCACAGCGCATTGTCCTGATTGAACGTTGTGACAGGCCGGTCATGAGTGCAAGAGCACAGTCCGCCTGAGGCAACAGGTAGCAGTCCAGTTCTCGCGCTCCTCGGAGAGGGTATCCGGCATGAAGAGCAAGATGGTCAGCATGGAGATCGTAGCGGGCGGCTAATCTGGATAGCCATGAGGAAAACGCCTCTGCCCTGTGTGGAAATGGGACGAGCGGAAGGGATGACGGTGTCCCCTCTTTACCCACGACGGGATTTCCGTCGATGTCCTCCCATTATTACAGGCGCTTCAATACCATCCCATACCTCTTCATGCTCAAAAGCCTGATAATCAAGACGCTCGGTACCGGAACGAATTGCCCTGATCGCTGCGCGTTCAATAGCCTTGCAGGTGCCCAAAGTAATGCCCCCCGTGCGCCCAACCAACATTTGCATCAGTCGCCGGGAGTCGACAGGAGACGGCTCCCGCAGTGGCAAACTCCAGATCAATCTCGTCACAAAATGACTAAAATCCTGGCCATTCTCCCACACGGGCAGCTCCAGATTCATAAACCGGTTTCGTAACTGATCATCAGAAAGCAGAGCATGCCGTGTTTCCGGCACACCGATCCCTACCAGAGCGACACGCAATTCGTTCGACAGCCAGCGCAGCAATTGGAGAAACAGTCGTTGCTGACGGGCCGTACCCGCTAAAACAGAATTCAACTCGTCAATAACGATGACTTTAACCTGCACCTCGGCCAACACGCGCAGAACCGTTGACTCGCGTGGTGCCGTTGTCTCGAAATTGTCGATTGCAGGAACGCCGATTGCTTTGAGCAGCTGCGAAAAAAAGCGAGGTCCTGTTGGGTCATGTGGCATCAGCATGACGACGATGGGATGTAAACGGCACGTCCCGTTGTTCCCAAGTCTGACAGTGTGAGTACGTTCAAACTTTCTGACGAGCGTCGTTTTCCCCATACCGCTCTGACCGATCAGAAGCATATTTTCCATACGCTCTGAACGTGGCTGAACATAAATCTCGTTGAGGCGCCTCATTACACGATCAGCGTGTGGGTAATCCACCCAACGCTTGGCGCGAATGTGACGGATCCTCTCTTCGTTCCCCAATGCAGCAAGTGGCCTCACGTCTTCTGGGAGATGCGACCATTCTGCACGGCACATGATTACCAGATCTCCACACCGCTATGAGCGCCTGGAGGCGGCATCGGGATGCGGTCGACATCGTCTTCTGGTTTTCCAGCAGGAAATTGACTTTGGTTCGGTTCTGACGGGCTATCAGCGCAGTTCTGGGCGATTTCACGACGGACAACATTTCTGCGTGCCTCGCGGCTCAGACCACGAGCTTCGTCGAGGATTGCCCGTTGCTCCCGGATGGCGGTGAAGATTGAGGTTTCATCTACACTGCGACGTCCCTCATCTTTCAGACACCGGACCGCATTACGATGTTCCCACAGAGTAATAGGTTCCCGACGCAAATCTGCGTAAGGGACCCTGACATGGTCGCCGTCTGGCAGTTCGACATAAACAGACGAGAGATTACGGGGGTCGTATTTCACCCGCAAACGCGTATCGGGATGCCCAAGCAGATGTGCAAGACCTCCATCCTGGTATTGGACATTGAATAACCGAACACCATCGCGTCGTATCACCCGTGTTTCGTAGGGAAGAAAATCAAGAAGAAAGGCCTGAGAATCCAAAGGATGTCGGGAAGCAGTTGTTTCGATGCTCGACGTCCATTTTGCTATAGGAGGCTGACCAAGACCGCGATGAATTTCATTATGATACGGACCAAGCACTTCCAGCGCCAATATGCGTTCAAACTCCCGAAACGACAGGCATGCACGCTCTTCGGAGCGGTAATCCCCTCTTTCCACAACATTCGAAAATGTGGTGCCTGGCAATGCCTGAATGCGATGCATCAGCGTGCCCATCAAACGCTCTATGTGTCCACCATAACGTGGAGTGGCGGGCGGTCGATAAGCAATCTGAATGCCGTGTTGCTCACAACCACGCTCGAAAGAACGACCATGAAACTCCGCTCCATTATCGACATGAATACAGCGAGGAATCCCACTCGTTGGCCAGCTGTTTTCAATTAGACGCTCCGCACGCCAGGAATCTTTGGGGAGAACCGCTTGCGTGAGGGCAAGTGCGACTGAAGTGGTGCAGGGAGCTTCGAGGGATAGAAGGAAGCCCAGAACCATACGCGTGTGAATATCCATCACCAACGTCAGCCAAGGCCGACCGATGCTCGCACGAGTAATATCGTCAACCAGCATGAGGTCAACTTTCGTGTGGTCAATCTGCACGATCTCCAGCGGCCTATCTGCTTCGAGACTTCCCTGAATCTGGTGAAACGCAGCTTCAGTCGCCGTTTTTCCTTCGCGTTTCTTGATAAGTGTTTTTGAATTGCAAGTTGCAACACGTGACCGAACAGCTTTCATGGACGGCACATTGAAACCTGATTTTTGGCATTCGCACTCTATATATCGATGGACCTGTTTCAATGTCGGTTTTTCACGCTTGAGATATATCTTCTTTATCACTTCTTCGATTATTTTTTCTATATTTACGGCTAAGCGTCTGTTCCCGACACGAGGGCCACGAGGTAATGGGAGCAAACTCGCTGTGGTTTGTTCCTCACGTAGTTTTTTCAGAAGGCGGTAAGTGTGTTGCACACTGATACCCAGGTCGCTTGCGACTAATTTGACTGAAAGATGATTTCTTTGATTTTCCTCTAACAATCCACGCAGCAGTGCATGTCGATGGGATGCTCTTGACCAAACATCTTCACTAACAGAAGTGATTGACGGTTTTGTCTGTCGCATCGCATTCTCGTGTGAAAAGAAGCCAAGCAATGTACGGGAGTTTCCACACACTGCTACCACAATTACCACTATTTTGCGTAAATTTTTTCATCAAATTACAATTCAAATTCAGGATATGAAGGACAAAATAATAACGTCGTATGACCTAATGTGCTGTCAGGTTTGGGGGGGCAGCAGAATGTCTGCTTCAGAACTGGCCTGATCATAAACTGCCACCATGGGAGCACGTATAGTCCTTGAATTTTCGATGAGGATTTTTCAGATTCTGACACGTGAGGATGAGGCCGTATAATTATTTCGGGTAATCTTCCCATCAAATGCAGAATCGACTAGCTGCGAAAAAAGTCAGGAGAACTAATTATCAAACGGAGAAAGTGCTTCAATAATTCGGCATTCTGAAATATTACCTCCCCGGCATGATTTTATTATCGTAGAAAGTTCATGACGCAATGCCTTGAGATCCGCAATTTTGTGCTCAATCTCTGCCATATGGTCACGAGCAATTCTATCAACTGTCTTACAATCCTGGGTTCCCTGATCCGCTAGGGATAATAGAACTCTTACCTGATCTAATGAAAAACCCAGATCACGGGATCGACGAATAAAAGACAGTCTCGCGAGCGCCGCATCATCATAAACGCGATAATTGCCATCGGTCCGCTGTGGCGGAGCCAGCAGTCCGATCCGTTCATAATAGCGGATCGTCTCGACTTTGGTATTCGTTGCCTTTCCCAAGGCGCCAATCGATCGCATTCCCTGCCTCTTGACCCTGTAGTTGCTACAGGGAGCATACATTAAAACAGATGATTCGTCAGGGAGGCGCTGGATGGCAGGAGGATGCTGTGGTGGATGCACAGATACGCCGCTACCAATCAATAAATCATGGCGGAGAGCGCTCCTGATCGCGCTTTTTCTCAATGCCAGCATGTTTGCCGTTGAAGCTGGGGCTGGCGTGTCGGTTGGATCTGCATCCTTACAGGCGGACGCGATTGATTTCCTTGGCGACAGCGCCAACTACGCAATAAGCCTCAGTGTTGCCGGAATGGCATTGCGATGGCGAGCTGGCGCGGCCTTTCTGAAAGGCCTGACCCTGTTCGTGGCTGGGATATGGGTAATGGCCAATGCTGGGTGGATGGTAATGAACAGCAACCATCCGCCTCACCCAGACGCAATGGGCGGCATTGGTCTGCTTGCCCTCGCGGTCAATCTGGCCTGTGCCCTCATATTATGGACACACCGGAAAGGTGATGCCAACCGCCGTTCTGTATGGATCTGCTCTCGTAATGATGCGATCGGAAATGTTGCCGTTGTGCTGGCAGCTCTGGGCGTGTTTGGCACTCGTTCTGCGTGGCCGGATATTGCGGTAGCTGCCATCCTTGCGATGCTTGGTATTAGTGGAGGTGTGCAGATTATGCGACAATCGAGAGTAGAACTAACAGATAACAAATCAGATATATCACGACATATCAATGTATAAATCATATAATACTCTAGAATATATTAAGCAGGTAAGGAGACGCACACGCTATAATGCGGCATTCATTCTCCTGATTTTTCCCCTGCTCTGTGGCTGTACAAATAGTGATCACTCAAATATTTCGCCGGAATCAGATGTCCAGAAATTTTCCAGCCGTCAATTTACGGATGCCGGATTGCAAGAATTCATTACAAAAGTTCTCGGACCAAACGTATCGAGTCAGGAAAACGCATGGGACATCACTCGCCTGACGCTTGCTACCTTGTATTTTCATCCCGATATCCTTGTAGCTAAAGCTGAACTGGAAACGGCTCGCGCTGGAATCAAGACAGCCGGTCAACTGCCCAATCCCAGTTTCACGGTGCTGGGTGGCCCATCGGCTCATTACGTCGGCTACGGCGCGTCAATACTGATCGAATTTTTCGGCAGGCGTTATCACCGTATCAAAGAAGCCAGATATCGGGCTGCCGTCGCGCAATGGGAAGTCATCAATACTGCATGGAAACTACGCAGCGACACGCGGTCTGCTCTTCTCGGCGTCTGGGCTGTATCCGGGCGCCTCAAGCTTGTGGAAGAGACTGCGGCAGCTAAACGCGAACTCTTTACCCTGGAACAGGCACGTTTTGATCAGGGGCGAGCATCCGCTCTCGAAATATCGCAGGTACGGACGGAAATGATCCATGCCGAGTTGTCTGTCAGTGATCTGCGGCGCGAGTATGCCGTCCGTAAGGCAGCTCTGGCAGGAGCAATCGGGGTTCCTGCCGAAGCACTTGATTCCATTGCTCTTGATACAAAAGCATTTGATGTCTGTCCCGACCTCATGGAATACCGCGATTCACAGGACATGAGATACCAAGCCGTAATGCAACGCGCGGATCTGCGGGAACTTCTTGCGTCTTATGACGCCGCCCGACAGGCTCTACGGGTCGAAGTTTCCCGACGCTATCCCGATGTCACCATCAGTCCCGCCTATAACTGGGATTTTTCAAATCGCTTTGAGGTAAATCCCTCTCTGCAAATTCCGATTTTCAATCAGAACGAAGGCCCCATAGCTGAAGCTGTTGGGCAGGAGCATGAGGCGGCGGCTCGTCTCCGGCGTGCAGAGAACACGGTGTTTAAGTCCATCTCGCAGGCTACGGCCAATTACCGCGGCACGACATCAATTCTGCTACAGGCGGAAGAACTTGCCAAAACCGTACGGGTAAGGCTGAACCAGATGCAGCACCGCCTTCAGTCAGGCGCAATCGACCGACCAACGATGGTTATGACTCATATAGAGCAGATTCAAGCAGAGACCGCTCTTCTTGAAGCAGAAATTCAGCAACGGCAAGCCATAGGTCAGATCGAAGATAGCATGCAGCAGCCCATTTTTGATCACACCAGTGCCGCGCAGGTTTCCGGCCTGCTTGAAAATAACCAAAGGAACTCACCATGAAAGCGAGGGCCTTCTGGCTGCCTCTTGTAGGTCTTTCTGTCTTCCTAGTTCTAAACGTGGCGGACATTGCTATTGCAGATGATGATGATCCACCAGTTTCGGTTCTTGGCGCAGAGGCGACCGTGACGGTCTCCCCGGAAGCAGTTACGAAGAGTGGCATCGCTTCTGCACGACCCAGCATCGTGCCTTGGAGAAAGTTGGTTCCCGCCTATGGTTACGTTCTGAACGCAACACAACTTATCACTCTTGTTAGTGATTATGCTGACATGAAAGCGCGGCTGGAGAGCATGCAGGCACAGCAGACGCTTGCCCGTGCGAAACTCGATCGTGACAAAGGACTGTATCGCGACCGGCAGAATATCTCTCAGGAACAATTCCAGGAGACAACAGCCAGATTTCAGTCCAACTCAGCTATGGTAAAAGCAGAACAGGTCCGGGTGAATAACGCACTTAATATTATCAGACAGCAATTTGGTTCGGTCATATCTGACGCTACCGAAAAAAATACAATTTTCATTACACAGTTACTTCAACAACAAGTGGTCTTGGTCAAGGTGACCCTTCCACCAGATACGGATCTACCAACCCCACCAAGTCAGGCGTATGTGACCGATTATGGAAACACGGGTGGACACGGGACAATGCTCCACTATTTGTCTCCTGTAACCATGACCGATCCTGCTATTCAGGGGCGTAGCTTTTTCTATTTTGCGTCGGCTGAAAGTCAGCTTGTCGCGGGCATGAATGTTTCCGTTCTCCTGCCTACCGAAGAGGAACGTCCCGGTATCCGGATACCTGCATCAGCTATTATCTGGCTGCAAGGTAAGTCGTGGATATACCGTGATAACGGACACGGAAAATTTACACGCCTACCCCTTACGACCGACGTGCCGGACCGAGAAGGTGGCTACCTGATCCAAGATACTCCAGGACAAATCACACACGAAACGCAAATCGTCGTAGAGGGTACGCAATTACTTCTGTCTGAAGAATTCCGAGCTCAGCTTGAATCAGGAGACGATGACGACTGATGACGGGACGTTCTTTCAGCCTTCAGGCAGCTATTATCGGGTTTTCGATCCGCTTCCGGGGCGTGGTTATCGCAACCGCATGTCTGTTGTTCTTCTATGGCCTGTATGGCTTGAGACATGCCAGCTATGATGTGTTTCCGGAATTCATTCCGCCACGGGTCACGATCCAGACCGAAGCCGCTGGTTTTACGCCGGAACAGGTCGAAACATTGGTTAGTCGCCCAATGGAAATTGCCCTGAGCGGCCTCCCGGGTATTCAGCGCGTGCAATCGACTTCGATTCAGGGACTGTCAGTCGTCAACGTCCTGTTTGCGACATCGACCGATATTTATCGCGCCCGGCAACTGGTCGGGGAACAAATGAATGTTGTTGCACAGCAATTGCCAGCCGGTGTTCATGCTCCGACTATGACGCCACTGACCTCATCCGCCGGTCTGGTACTGGTGATTGGTCTGACGTCGGAACAACAGTCCCTTATGCAGTTGCGCACGCTTGCTGACTGGTCATTAAGGCCGCGTCTGCTGGCGTTGCCTGGTGTGGCTGGAGTCAGTGTGTTTGGCGGGGAGCGTCGGTCACTCCAGATACAGGTACATCCAGACCAACTCATCTTGCATCATATCGGACTTGATGACGTCCTTGCGGCTGCCCAGGAAGCAACTGGCATACAGGGGGCCGGCTTTATTGATACCCCGAACCAAAGAGTCGTTCTTCAGTCTGACGGTCAGGCCCTGACGCCAGAAAGTCTGGCCCGCACTGTGATTGTCCGCTCTGATAATGGTGCTGTCACACTGGGCAGTATTGCCACTGTAACTGAAGCCCCTATTCCCGCCTTCGGCGCGGCCAGTATCGAGGGAAAGACAGGCATTGTGGTTAATATATGGGAACAGTACGGTGCCAATACGATGGCTGTGACCCGGGAAATCGAGGCGGCACTTACCGATTTCCGCCCGCAATTGCAGGGACAGGGGATTACATTGCATGCTGACCTGTTCCGACCCGCCAATTTCATTACGACCGCATTGGGGAATGCCACACAAGCATTGCTTCTGGGCGGTTTTCTGGTGGTTGCCGTAATCTTTCTTTTCCTTTTTGACCTGCGAACCGCTGCAATCTGTTGCGCCACCATACCTTTGGCTATTCTGATAGCCCTGTCGTTGCTGGAGACACTCGGGGTTACTTTGAATGCCATGACCCTGGGGGGGCTTGCTATCGCCATCGGCGAGGTCGTGGATGACGCCGTGATCGGGGTCGAAAATGTTACACGCCGATTGCGTGAAAACCGGCTTCTGGTCCAGCCCGCATCTACAGCGCGCGTCGTACTCGATGCATGCGTTGAAGTCCGCAGTGCAGTGGTTTACGCGACCTTTGCTGTCATTATCGTTTTCTTGCCTGTCATCGCCCTTCCCGGACTTTCGGGACGACTGTTTGCTCCACTGGCAACAGCTTATGTTCTTGCGGTCATGGCTTCTCTTGCCGCTGCTGTAACCGTTGTACCTGCACTCTGCGCATGGCTCTTGGCGACGCCTGGAGAAACCCGGAGAGAGCCCCCCCTGGCAGGGTGGACCGCCAGAGCTTATGAACGTCTTCTGGCCAGATTAATGCGCCATCCCCGATTTGTTATAGGCGGGATGATCCTGACCACCTTGATAGGGTTTGCGGCCCTTCCATTCCTTGAAAGCGATTTCATTCCTGATTTCAAGGAAGGTCACCTTATCATTCATATGACGGCAGTTCCGGGGACTTCCCTGGAACAGTCTCTGAAATTAGGTAGACAGGTTACAGAAAAACTTCGTCAGCTTCCCGAAATCCGTTCGGTTGCTCAGAGAGTCGGACGCGCCTCGCTGGATGAGGACACGTCTGGACCACATACCAGCGAGTTTGAGGTTGATTTGAATCAGGTGGATGGGAAGGCTTCCCGACAGATTGATGCCCGCGTTCGCAAAGCGCTTGACGGGTTCGTTGGGGCCAGTTTTTCTGTCAGTAGTTTTTTGACGATGCGCGTAAACGAAACCCTTTCTGGTTCGTCTTCGGCTGTGGCAATCAATATTATTGGCGATGATCTGGATGTATTGGATATCCAGGCAAATAATATTGTCCGCATGTTGCATCAGATACATGGCGCAACAGATGTCCGGATAGAAGCACCTCCTGGTGTTCCGGAACTTGCTATTCGGCTACGCCCTGCTGATCTGGAGCGCTGGGGGCTTCGGTCGGCGGATGTACTCCGATCCATCCATACAGCCTGGCAGGGTGAAACCGTGGGGCAGATATACGAGCGTTCTGCGGCTTTTAATGTTATGGTTCGTCTTGATGACGCAAGTCGTAATGATGTTGCGTCTGTCGGTTCCCTGCCACTGCATACTGTTCACGGAAACTACGTACCACTCCGCGCTGTTGCAGACATATATGAGACGAACGGTCGCTATCAGGTGTCACATCTGGGAGCACAGAGAACACAGACTGTCACCGCAAATGTTACAGGACGATCAGCTCAATCTTTCGTTCAGGACGCACGCACGGCTATAGCAAAAAATATCAAACTGCCTCTTGGAACCTACGTTCAGTTTACATCCGCAGCGGAAGCTGAATCACAATCACGCAAGGAACTGTTTATAAATTCCGGGCTCGCTGCCATAGCGGTCATGATTCTGCTCTCAATAATCACACAAGGATGGCGCAATCTCGCTCTGATACTCGTCAATCTTCCCTTCGCATTTGTGGGCGGCATTCTGACAATCATTGTTTCCGGCACAACGCTAACTCTTGGGGCAACAGTCGGCTTCGTTACACTATTCGGGATTACGCTTCGGAATTCGGTGATGATGATTTCGCATTTTGAGGCTTTGGTCGAGCAGGAAGATCTCACATGGGGAGTAACAACAGCGCTCCGGGGGGCCAGAGACCGCGTCGTCCCCGTACTCATGACATCGCTCGTTACGGCGCTTGGACTGGCGCCTCTGGCTGTTGATATGAATGCGCCTGGGCGGGAAATCGAAGGACCTATGGCTGCTGTCATTCTTGGAGGGCTCATGACATCAATGATACTTAACCTGTTTGTTTTGCCTATTCTTGCTGTCAAATTTGGTAATTTTTCTGAAAACGAAACGGGAGTTCCGGAAACCTTGTTCAAGTGACAGGTATGGGCCACTGCTGCACCGAACTACCTGAAGATTATGTCCGATATGCCAATAGAACCCAGAATGAAAACTGCTTCCGTATCACGCTCGGCCACCATTCGGTCTGGCTCGACCTTCTTATGTGGACGGCCGTTTAAGCGCAATACCTCACATTGTTCTCCCGATGTCATTTCTAAAACGTATTATTCTACCGGCTGGATGATGAATACCGATTTAACGTGAAGACCCGGTCAGATGCGCTCTTATGTCCGGCCTGTTTGTGCGACTTTATGCGCTGGCCATCATGGGTGTGCGCTCACGTGTCAGGCACCAATCTGGTATCGCGTGCTCAAGGGCACAGACGGTCGAACGGTATGGCCTGAACTGTGTCTCTGAATGACAGTCTTCCCATCACGTCGGTTCATATACATACTGCCGGATCTACCGGAGCAAGCCCCAGTGTCCATCGTCCTGCTGGTGCAGATCAGGCTGCGGCAACACTGTGCCCAATCGGACGATAGATCTCTTTGCGTGACAACAGGACCCAGATGATACGAGCCATTTTATTGGCAAGTGCGACTGTTGCCAGACGCCTTGGACGACGCGCCATGAGTTCGCATAACCACTGACCCGCAGCGCTCTCCCACTTCTGGGCACGATGAAGCATGGCCGTGGCGCCAAGAACCAGCAATGTTCTTATCTGCCGGTTGCCCGCTTTGGTAATCCTTCCCAGACGGGTTTTACCACCTGTAGAATGCTGACGAGGCACAAGCCCAAGCCATGCGGCAAAATGGCGCGCAGAGGCGAAGGAGCCAATATCCGCGACCGAGGCGACAATCATGGAAGCCGTTATGGGACCTACCCCGGGAATGGTCATCAGCCGACGCGCATCATCATCGTTTTTTGCACGAGCCCGGATCTGCCCTTCCAAAGCATCAATGCTCTGAGCGACTTTTTCGTAATGCTCAAATAACAACATGGCACTCTGCTTCATGGCAGCAGGCAGGTCTGCTGATGCCTCTATTTTTGCCATCAGCACTGGCAGCCGGCGTGTGCCCAGAGGGGCAATCAGCCCGAACTCGGAAGCAAGAGCCCGTAACGCATTACTCAACATGGTCTGCTGTTTGACCAGAAGAGCACGGGTGGAATGGGGTCGTTTGCGGGAGGGGGCGAAATCCTACGCTAAGGATTTAGGCCAGCGATATTCGCCGGTGAGGTTGATGTGTTCCCATCCCAGCGGTGAGACATGGGCGAGGAGATCAGGCGGGATGATGATGCCGTCCACGGCGCGTCTGTCCACGACCTCCCCGAGTTTCATGGTGTTCCAGAAGATGATGATGGCGGCGAGCAGGTTCATGCCGGCAATACGATAGTGCTGCCCTTCGCCTGAGCGGTCGCGTATCTCACCTCGACGATGGAAGCTGATGGCGCGCTTGAGGGCATGATGGGCCTCGCCCTTGTTGAGACCGATCTGAGCCTGGCGCTGGAGACCGGCGTCGAGAATCCAGTCGATCATGAACAGGGTGCGCTCGATGCGACCGATCTCCCGCAATGCGAGGGCCAGCTCATTCTGGCGCGGGTAGGAAGCGAGCTTGCGAAGAATCTGGCTGGGGGCGACGATGCCCGCTGCGATCGTTGCCGTGACGCGCAGGATGTCGGGCCAGTTGCGCTCGATGAGCGGTTCATTGATTTTGCCGCCAACCAGCGCTCGCACATTGGCGGGCGTCGCGTTGGGCGTGAAGGCATAGAGTCTTTTCTGAGAGAGATCTCGGATACGCGGTGCGAACCTGTAGCCGAGCAAGGAGCTGGCGGCGAACACATGATCGGTAAAGCCACCCGTGTCGGCAAAATGCTGGCGGACGCGGCGGCCTGCGTCATTCATGAGCAGCCCATCGAGTATATAAGGTGCCTCGCTGACCGTTGCTGGGATGACCTGGGTAGCGAAGGGTGCATATTGATCGGACACATGGCTGTATCCCTTGAGGCCTGGGACGTTGCCATATTTCGCGTTGATCAGATTCATCGCTTCGCCCTGCTCGGTAGCAAGGAAGAACTGCCCGTCGCTGGATGCGGATTTCCCTTGTCCCCAGAAGGCGGACATAGGCAGAGCGGCATGGGCTTCCACGATCATGGCGAGCGCCCGATCATAGGCGCTGCCTTCGACATGCCAGCGTGCGATCCGCAGCAATTCCCAGAAGCTGTGCGTATTGGTCGCCGCTGCCATCTTGCGTAGACCAAGATTGACGCCTTCCGCCAACAACACGTTCATCAGGCCGATATGGTCGCGGCAAGGCACGCCAGTGCGCAGATGCGTGAAAGCCTCGGAGAATCCGGTTCGCTCATCGACTTCCAGCAACAAATCGGTGATCCTCGTGGACGGGAGCTGTTGATAGAGATCGAGTACGAGATCCTCAGTGCCTTCGGGTGTGTCAGCCTTCAGCTTGTCGATGTGCAGCTTGCCGTTCTCGATGATGCCGCCTGGGATCGTACCGGTTCGCGCCGCGCGGCCAAGCGCCTTCAGTTGTGTATCCAGTCGAGCCCTGCGCTCGGCAAGCCATTCGCCGGGTTGCAGCGGCACAGCGAACCGCGCGGTCTGCTCTATCGCCTGTGGCGGGACCAGGATCTGCTTGAGGTCGCCATAGCGGCGCGATTTTGCCAGCCATATATCGCCGGACCGGAAAGCGTCGCGGATATGGAACAGCACCGCGATTTCCCAAAGTCGGTAGTCGCCGGCGGGCGCAGCGCGAAGATGGCGATGCCATTTGGAGTTGGGACGTAGAAAATCCATAGGAGGATCGGATTTGATCCCGCTCTGTAGCAGCGCGATAGCCGTCAGAAGAGGCTTGGCAATCGGCGCCGCCTGCATGTCGAGCAGGCGCAGCATCCTGGGCGCATAGAGGCGGAAGCGATGATAGCCGTCCAGCACACGGCTGAGCGGGTCGGCAGCGAGCACATTGGTCAACGCAGAGGCCGTGGCGACAAGGGTTCTGAACCGTTCCCAGCCTGGACCGGTGGTGATTATCCCGTCCAGGGATGCGCCATCGTCCTGCGCTCCAAGCAAAGCACCACCGATTTCAGCAAAAGACTTCAGCGTGTCCCGAACGGCCGCCTTTTCGTCGGCGATCTTGGTGCTGCAAAGGCGTTCGGAGACCCGATAGAGACGGCCTACGATGCGATCGTGGGTCTCCACGATGACATCAGCCAGAGATGACCGCCATTCCATGGTGCAGACAGCGAGGATTGCAAGCCGCCTGCCTTCGGGCAGATCGCGCATGCCGTCGGCGTAATAGCGCTCGCCCTGCCGGCGAAGGCGGGTCACACGATGCGCGGGAACGCCGTCCAGCAAATCTGCCGGAAGATCGAACTTGTGGAGATATTCCAGTCGATCCATCAGCCGATTGGCCGCCGCCGAATTTGCGCCAACTTCGAACTGTCGCAGCCATACGAAGCGGGTGATGCGACCATCCACCGTATTCTCTAACAGATGAGCCAAATTCTCGCTCAGGGCTGGTGTTATGCGATGGGCGATACGATCTTCGATCCTGCGTTCGGCCTTGACCAGTGCATCGGCACAAAGGCGCTCAATCGTTGAGAAACCGGGAAGGATTGTGCGGGTGCGGCGACACTCTGCAACGAAGCGACGGGCAAGATCCTCATTCGATGTCGCCGCCTCGGCTTCCCGAGCGATCCAATCGCGCAAATCCCGTGCGCCCCGCCCCGAAAAGGAGCGATAGCCGTAGATCCGGCGTAGGTCCGCCAGATGCTCATGCCGGGTCTCCTCGCGCGCGGCATAGAGGAGTAGATCGTCACGGCTCAGCCCGAGCTGGGCCGCGATGAAATCCGATACCTGTGCCGGGATCAGCTCGCCAGGGGTGAGTACCCGGCCCGGGTAGCGCAGGACGCACAGTTGCAGCGCGAAGCCGAAACGGTTGTGGGCGCGCCGGCGCTGGCGGATATGCCCGAGATCCTCATCGCTAAGGGTATAGTGCCGCAGCAGATCACCTTGATCGACCGGTAAGTGAAACAGCGCCTCGCGCTGTCGATCGGTCAGGGTCACGCGACGCGGCATACATGCTCCTTATTCTTTCCAAGGTAAGGTTTGAGATAGTTTGATTGCGATGCTGGTTAAGATACACAATAGTGCAAGCTTATGTGCTCATGTTCGTCACCGCTTCAAACCAACGTTTAAGAAACATGCTGATCGGATATGCCCGCGTCTCCAAAGCCGATGGTTCCCAATCCCTCGACCTCCAGCACGACGCCCTGCGTGCCGCCGGTATCGAGCCAGGTAATATTTATGATGATCGTGCATCCGGTAGCCGCGATGATCGGCCCGGCTTAGCTGCATGCCTCAAATCCTTGCGCGACGGCGATGTGCTGGTGGTCTGGAAACTCGATCGCCTCGGGCGCTCGCTCGCCCACCTGGTCAACACCGTGAAGGATCTGTCAGACCGCAGGATCGGCCTGCGTGTGCTGACCGGAAAAGGCGCTCAGATCGACACCACGACCGCATCCGGCCGCATGGTGTTCGGTATCTTTGCCACTCTGGCCGAGTTCGAGCGGGATCTGATCCGCGAGCGCACCATGGCTGGCCTTGCCGCAGCCAGAGCGCGCGGACGAAAGGGAGGGCGAAAATTCGCCCTGACCAAAGCACAGGTGCGTCTCGCCCAGGCCGCCATGGCGCAGCGCGACACGTCTGTTTCCGATCTGTGCAAGGAACTCGGGATCGAGCGCGTCACTCTATACAGATATGTCGGACCGAAGGGCGAGCTCAGGGATTATGGGAAGCGCGTTCTCAGCTTAGCGTAGGATTTCGCCCCCTCCCGCAAACGACCCCAGAATGCAGTGACAAGACACCTTGCTGCTCTTCGCTCTTGATCGGAACACACATCGTATCAGGATGAGTCGCCGCCATGCAGATCGCAGCCGCATCAACAGCGTCATTTTTCTTGCCTTTTTTGACAAATGATTTGACCCGATCAGGAGGAACCAGTCTGACATCATGACCAATCCTGCTGATCACCCGTGCCCAGTAATGAGCTGACCCGCAGGCTTCCAGAACAACTTCACATGGGTCAAGTTTTGCAAAAAATGCTGAAACTTCACTGCGACCAAGCTTGCGCTTGAAAACGCACTTTCCAATTGCGTCAGCCCCATGAGCCTGAAAAACGGATTTGGCAATATCAAGGCCAATTATGCTAGCTTTCATACGGGCGGTCTCCTCCTGATGGTCAGTGAACCTCCATCATGGCACATTGATGCCGCAGGGAGGCCGTCCACCCCATCTGGGTGGGTTCGGAATTGCCTTCATGAATCTTGACGCTGTCCAGAAAATCTGGATTGCCGCCCGCACCGAACATCATCGTGTCAAGGCCGAAAACCGAAAGTATCGTTGCCCGATCCAAATGATTTATGCTCCCTGCCCAGTGGCTTTGGGCGGTCTTGCTACGGCCAACCTAAGCGCCTGTATTCTTGCTGGTTATTTCCCATAACGATCACCCCACTCTCGGCTCCAAGTGATAGCGGGGGACTGCGCGGACTATGTCCGCTATGCGAAAGGCGAGCCAACCCACTTTTATGTCCGACATGTAGGCGACTACCGCCTGTCTGCTCTGTTTCTGCTGAGCCGACAGACAGTTTAGGGAGTAAGCGGAATGTCTGGTCTGAGCGGAAAAATTGAGGAAGCCGACAGTCGTGATCTCCGTTTCCTCACATAGGATAGCTTGACTTACGACAATATATCCACAAACAAGGATATATGGATACAGAATCCGCCCTCGCTGCCCTGAGCGCCCTGTCGCAGTCCACACGGCTGGAGATCTTCCGCCTGCTGGTGCGCCACGAACCGGACGGCCTGCCCGCCGGAGACGTCGCGCGGCACCTCGATGTCCCGCAAAACACGATCTCGGCCCATCTCGCCACCCTGGCCCGTGCCGGTCTGCTGACCTCGCAACGCCATAGCCGGCTGATCGTCTATCGCGCCTGTCTTCCGAGCCTGCGGGACCTGATGCTTTTCCTCGTCAGGGACTGCTGTGCGGGCAGCCCCGAGCTCTGCGCGCCCCTGATCGCGACCCTGTCCTCCTGCTGCCCATCCCGGGAATCCTGCTCATGACCATCACGATCTACCACAACCCAGCCTGCGGCACGTCGCGCAACGTGCTGGCACTGATCCGCAACAGCGGCGAGGAACCTCGCATTATTGAGTATCTGAAAACGCCTCCCAGTCGTGAGGAACTGGTCAGTCTGATTGCCCGTATGGGCGTTCCGGTGCGCTCGGTCCTGCGGGAAAAGGGCACGCCCTTTCACGAACTCGGCCTCGATAATCCGGCCCTGAGCGATGACGCGCTGATCGATGCCATGATCGCACACCCAATCTTGATGAACCGGCCGATCGTCGTCACCCCGCTGGGTGCGGCACTCTGTCGTCCGTCCGAGGCGGTTCTGGACATCCTGCCCAACCCGCAGCGGGGTGCTTTCGTCAAAGAGGATGGCGAGAAGATCGTCGATGAATCCGGTAAGCGGATCTCCTGATGCTGGCTCTTCTGATTTTCGTTGTCACGCTCGTTTTTGTCATCTGGCAGCCTCGGGGGCTGGGTATCGGTTGGAGCGCAATGGCAGGTGCCGCCGTGGCTCTGGCAACTGGTGTGATCCACTGGCACGACATCCCCGTCGTCTGGCACATCGTCTGGGACGCGACCTTCACCTTTATCGCGCTGATCGTCATCTCGCTGTTGCTGGATGAGGCCGGGTTCTTCCATTGGGCCGCCCTGCACGTCGTGCGCTGGGGCAAAGGGCGAGGCCGGACGCTATTCCCGCTGATCGTGGTGCTGGGAGCGGCCATTGCAGCGGTTTTCGCCAATGACGGCGCGGCCCTGCTGCTCACGCCCATTGTCATCGCCATCCTCACTCAACTCCGCCTCAGTCCTGCTGCGGCCCTGGCCTTTATTGTCGCCACGGGCTTCGTCGCCGATACCACCAGCCTGCCGCTGGTGATTTCCAATCTGGTGAACATTGTCAGCGCGAATTTCTTCGGCATTGCGTTCGATCGCTATGCCGCGATCATGGTCCCTGTCGATCTGGTAGCCCTTGGTGCAACGCTTGCCGTCCTGTGGCTGTGGTATCGACGGCAGGTGCCTGCGACCTATCCCGTCGCCGAACTGCCCGCACCTGCCACGGCCATTCGTGACCCTCATGTATTCCGGGCGGCATTTCCGCTACTGGCCCTCGTTCTGGCGGCCTATTTCCTGACAGCGCCGTTTCATATCCCGGTCTGTGTCGTAGCCTGCCTGGCCGCCGGAACCCTGTTACTCGTCGCCGGGTATGGCCGGGTGATCGCTGTTCGCAAGGTGCTGCGGGGCGCCCCGTGGCAGATCGTGATCTTCTCCCTGGGCATGTATCTGGTGGTGTATGGACTGCGCAATGCCGGGCTGACCAACTATCTTGCGACCGCACTGGTCTGGCTCGGTCATCAAGGGACGTTCACGGCCACCATCGGCACCGGCTTTCTGGCGGCTGTTCTGTCGTCCATCATGAACAATATGCCGAGTGTGCTGGTCGGGGCGCTGGCGATCCAGCAGGCTCACGACATCACGCCGCTGACACGCGACCTGATGATCTATGCCAACGTCATCGGCTGCGACCTCGGACCAAAATTCACGCCGATTGGTAGTCTCGCAACACTGCTGTGGCTGCATGTGCTGGCATCCAGGAACCATCGGGTCACATGGGGGCAGTATATGAAAGTTGGACTGGCGATCACCCCGCCCGTCCTGCTGGTCACACTCGCGGCGCTGTCCCTGTGGTTGCCCTGGATCAGCCACTCGTAATGCACGAATGGACCAATATCACAATGACCGAACCTGACTTGCCGGCCCTCCACCCCGAATATCTTGAACGGGTCGATCTCGCGCGGCTGGAACCGCAACCGCGTGTGGACCATCCGCCGCGTATCCTGCTGCTCTATGGCTCTTTGCGTCCCCGATCCTTCAGCCGGTTGCTGGTGCTTGAGGCAGAACGCATCCTGAAGGTACTGGGGGCCGAGACACGGGTGTTCGACCCGACCGGCCTGCCGGTAGCGGATTCCGTGCCCGCAAGTCATTCGAAGGTGCGGGAACTGCGGGAACTCTCGATCTGGTCTGAAGGCCAGGTCTGGTGCAGCCCTGAACGGCACGGCAACATGACGGCAGTATTCAAAAACCAGATCGACTGGCTGCCTCTGACCGAAGGCTCGATCCGCCCGACGCAGGGCCGCACGCTGGCGGTCATGCAGGTTTCGGGTGGGTCGCAGAGCTTCAATTCCGTCAATGCCCTGCGGGTGCTGGGGCGGTGGATGCGGATGTTCACCATCCCCAACCAGTCCAGCGTACCAATGGCCTATACGCAGTTCGGTGACGATGACCGCATGAAGCCGTCCCCCCTCTATGACCGGATGGTGGATGTCATGGAGGAACTGATGAAGTTCACATCGCTGTTGCGCGACCGGGCCGACTACCTTGTGGACCGCTATAGCGAACGGAAGACGGAATTCCGTCTCCCGGAAAGCCTGTGAGCCGGGCAATGGCGGAACAGTTCGATGTTGTGATCGTGGGCGGTGGTCAGGCGGCACTCGCCGCATCGTATTTTCTACGACGGACCGGGCTGCGTTACGTCATTCTCGATAACGGGACGCAGGCGGGTGGTGCGTGGGTGCATGGCTGGGACTCCCTGCATCTGTTCTCGCCCGCGTCCTACAGTTCGCTCCCCGGCTGGCCGATGCCCGACACGCCCGATGGCAGCTACCCTACCCGCGACGAGGTACTTGACTATCTGCACCGCTACGAGGCGCGCTATGCGCCGCCGATCCGCCGTCCTGTGACGGTCCGACGTGTGGAACGCGCTGACCAGAAATTCCTGAATGTCCGAACGAACGCGGGTGATTTCCTCAGCCGCGCTGTCATCGGGGCGACCGGCACATGGTCTGCACCCTTTGTTCCCGATTATCCGGGCCAAAGGTTATTTTCTGGGGCGCAAATCCATTCCTCCCATTATTGTAAAGCGGCACCTTTTACCGGCCAGCGTGTGCTCGTGGTGGGTGGGGGCAACTCCGGTGCGCAGATTATGGCGGAGCTGTCCCTTGTCGCCCAGGCAACATGGGTCACGCTGCATGACCCCGTCTTCCTGCCCGATGACGTGGACGGACGGGTCCTGTTCGAGCGGGCGACCGCTCGGGTTCTCGGCGGCCCGTCGGCCATGCCCACCGGCGGCTTTGGCGATATCGTTATGGTACCGCCTGTGCGCGCCGCCAGGGAGCGAGGCGTGCTTCACGCGCTGCGTCCGTTCGTACGTATGACGGCAAGGGGCGTCGTCTGGCCCGATGGGCGGGAAGAAGCCATCGACGCGATCATCTGGTGTACCGGCTTCCGTCCTGCACTCTCTGCATTTGCACCACTCGATGTGATCGAGCCGGACGGGTTGATCCGCGTTAACGGGCAGCAGGCCGTCAGGGAGCCACGTCTCTGGCTGCTGGGTTATGGCTCCTGGTGCGGCCCCGCATGCGCCACCCTGCTGGGGGCGGGCCGTGTCGCGCGATCCATGGTCCGACAACTGGCGGCCTGGCTTGCGTCACCGGCACAGGGTGTCCGCTTACCAAAACCTTGAGCGACTCTCTTTACGACCGACATGAGGCGAAAGCAGACTGTCCCCTTACAAAAATGTCGATGCAATCTTTAACATAATTAAAGATACTTTTCGCTTTAATAAGGAATATTCGCCTAATTAAGGGAATCAATAACGTGCTGAAATATCGGAGTATTGACTAACTTAATTAAGGAATTTCGACATTTGTTGTCGAAAACCAGAAGATAATGATAATCCGCCGCTGACTGCCGTTTTTGTGTAACCATCCGGTGAGAGACGCGGGCGGGATCAGGCAGCGATGTTATTCTCGCCTTGAGCAATGGGTTTCCAATGCCAGGGCAGGAGTTCATGGAGGCGTGGGTTGGGAGTGTCGTTGATGCGGGCGAGCACATCGGCGAGCCATGCCTGAGGATTGACCTCGTTGATGCGGCAGGTGACGACGAGGGAATACATGGCGGCGGCTCTTTCACCGCCACGATCGGAGCCTGCGAACAGCCAGGCTTTTCTCCCCAGTGCGATACTGCGGATTGCACGTTCCGCCGCATTATTCGTCAGACAGATCCGACCGTCTTCAAGAAATACCGTGAATGTATCGACCCGTCTGAGAATATAGTTCATTGCCTGGGCAACGGGGTTTTTAGACGACATGCGCCGGCAGGTATCGCGCATCCAGTCGAGCAACTCCTCGACCAGCGGGGCGATGCTCTCCTTGCGGATATCCAGCCGATGTGCGGCGGAACTGCCGTTGATCGCGCGTTCGGCGTCGAATATGGCGTCGATCCGGCGCACCGCCTCTATGGCGAGTGGCGCCTTGTCCTTTTCGGCAATCTTGAACAGTCCCCGGCGTCCATGCGCCCAGCAGCCGGCCGGAACAACAGGCGCGGGCTGACGTCCCGGCTTTGCCAGGTGGGTGTATCCGCCATAGGCGTCTGATTGCAGGATTCCGGTCCAGCCGGTGAGATGGTCGGCCGGATGTTCACCTTTACGGTCTCGGGAGTAGCGGAACCACACGGCTGGGGGCGCAAGACCGCCAAATGGGGCATCGTCGCGCACATAATTCCACAATCGTCCGGTCACGGTGCGCCCCTTCGCCAGTACCGGCACTGTGGTGTCGTCCGCATGCAGACGCTGGGCTGCCAGCACATGTGCCCGGATCAGCGCGTTCAGAGGGGCCAGCGTTGCAGTGCAGGCTCCTACCCAGTCGGCCAGAGTGGAGGTATCAAGATCAATCCCTTCGCGCGCAAAGGCATCACTCTGCCGGTTCAGAGGCAGATGCTGAAGATACTTGTCACACAGAATACCCGCCAGCAGTTCTGGCCCTGCACGCCCCCGTGCAATCGGGTAGAAAGGCGCTGGTGGCTGGGTGATGCTCTCGCAGTCCCGGCAGGTGAACTTCTCCCGTACTGTCTGGATGACCTTGAACTGGCGTGGGATCACTTCCAGCGTCTCAGTGATACTTTCGCCCAGTTTACTCAGGCGCGTCCCGCCACAGCACGGACACTGTGTTGGCGCAGGAAGAACCACCCGTTCACGGGGCAGGTCGGCGGGTAAGGGTTGCCGACCGCGGTTATTCCGCGGTGCTGTTGCGCGGACAGCGGGGTCCGCCGCATTTTCGGACGTGTCTTCGGCTTGCGTTGTTTCCAGCTCCTCCAGCTCAAGTTCCAGCTGGTTCAGCAGGCGCCGCCCCCGTTCCGAGGATGCCCCGAAGCGGTCCTGACGCATCCGCGCAATAAGATGTTTAAGATGGGCAATCTGGGCTTCGGCGCTGACTGCTCGGGCTTCAGCGTCTGTGGCCCGGGTTTCGGCGGCACGGGCACGCGCCTCGGCGGCAGCAAGTGCCGCACGTAAAACCGTCATGTCATCCATGCTTCCCGTCATGAAAAACAGTTCAGCATAAAACCGTTCAAAAGGGTACAGGACTATGACACCCGCTCCCCTTTTTGTTATCCCGCCAGTTCAGGCCGCCATGTTTTCTGCGGATTACGCCAGTCGATCCCTTCGAGAAGGCAACTTAATTGTGAGGCACTCAGATGGAGGGCCCCGTCCTTTGCCGAGGGCCAGATAAAATACCCACGTTCAATCCGTTTCGCATAAAGCGACAGTCCAATCCCGTCATGCCAGATCAGTTTTACCAGATCGCCGCGCCGACCCCGGAAGACAAAAACATCACCAACATAGGGGTCTTTCCCCAGAAACTGTTGAACTTTCAAAGCCAGACCGGGCATGCCAAGGCGCATGTCTGTCGTCCCCGCCGCCAGCCATATCTTCAGGCCAGAGGGAAGATGGATCATGAGCGTAAAACCTGAAGGAGTTTACGCAGATCTTCAATCGCGATCCGGCTGTCAACCATCAGCTTCTCGCCACCAGGGAAAAGAATGCTGGCTTCATGTCCACTCCTGCAGGACGGGTTTCCTCCCAGCCCTTCAACAGGGGATGTCACATGAACCGGCACAAAAGAAAGCTGCTCTTTAGCAGACGGGGTTACGAAACCCAGTTTCTGCCGCCATCGGTAAACGACGCTGACATGGACACCAAACTGGCGCGCAATAGCACGGACTGACTGACCGGCTTCATAGGACGCCAGCACAACCCGACGCCTGAACGTGTCATCATAGGCACGACGCCGTTCGCCAACAATTTCAATAACCGGTTGAGGGGCGCACGATGCTGTCGCAGCGAATGTCGCTGCGACACAAGCATCTCTCTGTTCTGATCGCTTTGTCATGAACAGAGCACATCATCACTCCATAAACTCAACAAGGCGTCTCACACCGGAACCTTACGTTTTTGTCGCCGAAAAAACCACTTAATCGCGATAAAAATGCAGAAGATAATGATAAAAATCCACTGATTGATGATAAATAGACACAAGAGGCTACAAGCCAAACGGTGCGGTGACGATCCGTCGCCCCGTATTCTCACCTTGGGGTGCAAGCCAGACCATATAATTGTCTGCCGTGAGTGGTTCATTCGCCTCAAACAGAGGCTCAAATTAGATTGACTGCAATTAAGGGCCCAAATGGCGCCAGATTCTCCTCACAGTAAACGACTTTTTTCAACAGAATTCTTTGTAAGAGGACATTCACTCGGTAAGTCGGCTGATCTCGGCTGAATTTTGATACACTGAAAAGAATGTTCATGCTATAAAGTGACCAGTTTAGTAGTCAGGAGTGTGATATGCAGACTGTGAATTTGGTAGATGCAAAAGCCCACCTCAGTCGCCTGATTGATCAGGCAATGCAGGGCGAGCCTGTTCGCATTATGCGTCGAGGAAAGGTTATTGCACAGATCAACAAGATTACACGCGAGCGTAGACCTATAAACTTGAATGCTTTACGCGCTCTAACGGCAAACATGACACCCCAGACAGTACCAGCAAGAGATATGATGCGGGATATGCGCGACGAGGCACGATATTGAACGTCTATATCGACACATCCGTGCTGGTTGCGGCGCTGACCAACGAAGCCGAGACAGAGCGGATGCAGTCGTGGCTTGCCAGACAAGCTCCACAAGATTTGTTTATCAGTGACTGGGTTGCTACTGAATTCTCTTCAGCACTTTCAATCAAGCTACGGACAGCACAGATCACAGTGACCGATCGTGCAAATGCTTTAGCCCTATTCACCCGCCTTTCCGCTGAAAGCTTCGAACTTCTGCCTGTAACCACCCAGCAGTTCAAAACGGCAGCTCGTTTCTCAGATCAATATACTTTGGGGCTGCGAGCAGGTGATGCTTTACATCTCGCAGTCTGCGCAGATCATGGAGCGACGTTATGCACTCTGGATCGACGCCTCGCTGAGGCAGGACCTCATGTCGGTCTTAGGACAGAATTACTGTAATTTGTTTGTTATTGGAGAAGTCTGTTGGAAAAGTCAGGTCGAGGTGCCCGGTTAGAATTTCATATGCAATCAGGAATGAAAATTCTCCACGATTACAGCATTCTAAATGTTGCAATATCGGACCTGATTGCTGCATAGAAGCTCTGTCGCGATCTTTTTAACAGAATTAAAGCAGGCATGCCACTCCCCGCCCCATCGCCGACATAAACGCTATAAAATAAGAGCTCAAATTTCACTTGCTGTTTTTATCACTAATCAGTGGTTTTTTCTCGGCCAAATAGAATATTATCCATATTAAATGGATTCATAACTCACTGATAAAACAGCATTCGAATTAACATTATCTTCTCGTTTTCGACAAGGTTTGTCGAAATTCCTTAATTAGGTGGAGGGATCGAAGAACCGTTGGTTGATGCGCCTGGCTCTTGATTTTGAGCTTTTGGCGATTTGATTTACGGTTCTTGAAGTAACATTCGCTCTGCGTTTTGAGCAGATCGGGAACTGCCTTCCCTGCTGGATAACTACGCGCTCGCGTTCAACCTTTCGAGGAAGAGGAAGCGGCGCATGTTGTAGACGATATTGGCCAGCCCGATCCTCATTGTGGCCCGGGTGATACCGACAGTTCGGATGAATAGTCCGGTCTGTGACTTCTGGTCAGCAAAGACATGCTCGACGCGGGATCGGATCACGGACTTTCCTGCATTCGATCTCTGGATATGTCGTGGCATGGGCTTGAAATGAGGCTTTTTCCTGTGAACCTTCGAGACAAAGCCATGCTTTTCCATGGAATCCTCATTGGCTTTTGAGCGATAGGCCGTGTCAGCCCAAACGCTTGAGGCCGTATTGGTTTTATCCAGCAGCCCCTCTCTCAATCGCGCACCATCACTGGCGGCGGCATCCGTCGTCTTCCATTTCCGGATGAACCGAAACTTCCGGTCGATGGAGACGTGGGATTTGTAGCCAAAGAACGGGATGGCGAGATCCGTTGCGGGGATCGTCCCATCGTCCTGCCGCTTCGCCTTCGTGAACTTTAATGTCCAGCGTGCATGGCGGTCCTTGTGGGACAGCTTTGCGGGTTTGTCCTGCCAGTCTTCGGGGATACGCCCTGCCCGGAGATCCGTTTTCTCAGCGTTGGTATTGCGCTGCTTTGGAGCGGCCACAAGTGTGGCATCCAGGATCTGGCCCGACATCGGGAGATAGCCGGCGTTGCGCAGGGTCGCATCAAATCGGTCAAACAGTCTTTCAATGGCACACGCCTGTGTCAGACGCTCGCGAAACAGCCACACCGTTTTGGCATCAGGCACACGGTCCGACAGCCCCAATCCCAGAAAGCGCATGAAGGAGAGACGGTCGTTGATCAGGTATTCCGTCCGTTCATCAGACAAATTGTTCAACGTCTGGATCACCAGGATCTTGAACATCAGCACCGCATCAAATGGAGGACGACCCCCTTTACTTCCATCCGAATACGCCACAGCCTTCTCCAGATCAGGGCGGAACACCTCAAAATCCACAGTCTGGGAAAAGGCTTCGAGCTGATCCCCCAGCCCGCTCAGATGCGCCAGCCGCTCTTCAACATCAAAGAAACCGGTCTGCTTCATCTTCCACCATCCCCAATCAACGCCGAAGAAATGGAATCACACAAAATAGCTCAGAGCCAAGAGGTTTTTCGAACCCTCCACGTCATGTAGCTTAAACCACTCACTGTTTGCGACATCTGAATTCCGGGAGGCACAAGGTCAGCATCAATCCTGGCCATCAGTCCTTGGTCTACTTGCAGAGCGTGGCCGGAGCATGGCGCGCTGCTAGCCTCTGATGGAAGTCGGCATGAAGCGCTGCAAGTGTAATCTGGCCAAAACGCGCGAGAAGTTGGGCCGTAGCATCCGCAAGGACGCCACTCATTGCATCGTTAACGGCTTCCTCAACAAGGCATTCAGTCTTTTCACTCCGGTTCCCTATGGCGAATAATCTTGGGGCATCAAGAGCCTCGTAAATATCTCGCAGCGTTACCCGATCCAACTGGCATGAAAGCGTCCACCCCCCGCCATGTCCTTTCTCGGAGTGCACATATCCATGCTCACGCAGACCGCCCATAAGACGTCGCACAACCACGGGGTTGGTGTTAAGGGCGCGAGCTAGGGCTTCTGACGTCATGGGACCACCTGCTTCTGCCATATGCAGGAGTACGTGGAGCACACAGGATAATCTGTTATCTTGTCTCATGTAACTTCATGTGTTGCTAGAGTGCGATTTCGTCAGTATATCATGAAACTCGAAAAGTGACATGAAAGTGTGCGCGAACACTCTTACTTCGAGGACATGCTGTATGAATTTGCTCGAAATTCTGACAGTCGGCGTCGTGGCGACTGCTGCATCCGATATCTGGCAACAAGCCCAGAAACCATTGACTGGAATTCCTGCAGCCAACTGGTCTGTCACCGGCCGCTGGGTCATAGGGTGGCGTGACGGCAGGATCTATGACCCAATGATTGGAAAAAGACCCTCCCTGAAAGGAGAGGCCACTGTTGGCTGGGCATTTCATTATCTGATTGGTGCTGTTTATGCCGCACTGTACCTCAGTTTTGTGGTGGTTATAGCAAAGACAGTCCCCACACTGCTAAATGGTCTACTCTTCGGACTTGTTACCCTTTTAGCCCCTTTTCTGTTTATGAAACCTGCTCTGGGCGGCGGTTTTTTCGGGCTTAGGGCTCCCAATCCTGGAAAAGGACTATTTCTCAGTATAAGCGCTCATGCTGTCTTTGGAATGGGACTGTATTTAGGTGAACTTTTTTACCAAGGTTTTTTCTGAAACCTTATTCAGAGAGTGATTACAGTTTTCTATAGTGACGAGGACTGACACCTGTCACTCTGCGGAAGACCTGAGCAAAGTGACTTGGACTGTCGTATCCGATCCCCAAGGCAATCTCGATAATGGAAAGATTGGTCTTACGAAGCATTTCTGATGCTTTCTGGACGCGGTGCTGCATGAACCAACCAGAGGGGGTTTGTCCCGTGGTTGTACGGAATGAGCGACTGAAGTGAAAACGGCTCATGCCGCACAAAGCAGCAAGACAATCCAAATCAAATGGCTCAGCCAGATGTGCTTCCATATGATCAAGAACTCTACGCAGTTTCCATGTGGGCAAGAGAGTGGATCGTAGCTTTATCTTAGCTCTGGCATCAGCATACTGTCTTAAAAGATGAACTGTCAGACTTTCCAGAAGGCCATTTACAAATAAGGAATTTGTAATAACGGAAGATTGCATTTCAGCTATCAGACCACTCAAAATGCCTGATATGAAAGCATCCTCCCCGCCCGAAACATCCCGCATTCGAATACGGGATGAAGTCAGATTTAATGACTTGGCAGCTCGATCGACAAGCTCAAGTCCAAGATAGAGATGCAACACTTCAAAACAAGTGTTTCCCTTGCCCTGCCACCGCATCAGATAGGGTGTGTCCGTCTGCGTGAGGTAAAATGTTCCTGCTCTTGCCTTGCTCTGTTCCCAAGGCCCTGTCAGTTCACGCTCTTCAATATTTGCTTCTCCGCGGATAACCCAAACAAGCAGGGGTTCTGCGACGGCAGGTACAAGAATTTCGTCTTCTTGTACCGGGCGAGTGAATATCTGGACGTCAACATCCTTCCAGACATCCCCTTCACTTTGCGCGACTTTCTTCCCGGGGAGAAGTTGCTCCAGTGTCAAACTGGCAGCACGCCGAGAAGGAAGGCAGGACAAAACCATCTGCTACACTCTCTCATTTCCATGCGCGACTATCTATAGCGCAAAATCGCGATAGTTTCAGCAAGAAGCCAAGAGAGATATCTTCTGGCATAAATTACACCTCCTTCGACAAACAAGGGCGATTGAAGGCTCGTTGTGTGGAGAAGGTTATGAACATTGCAGGAAAAATTGCTCTGGTGACCGGAGCATCCAGTGGCATTGGTGCGGCAACAGCGCGCAAACTTGCAGCAGAAGGAATGACAGTCGGCCTGGCGGCACGTCGTCATGATCGCCTGAATGCACTTGTCAGTGAGATTACCAAGGCTGGCGGTCGAGCTATTCCTCTGGTGACGGACGTTACTGACCTTGTCTCGTGTCAAGAAGCGACAAAGAGCTTGATTGCCCAATTTGGAAGGATTGATGTTCTGGTCAACAATGCGGGCCTAATGCCCCTATCTAGCGTTGACAGCCTGAAAGTGGACGAATGGCAGCAGATGGTGGATGTAAATATATCGGGTGTTCTTAATGCAACGGCAGCCGTTCTTCCGCAGATGATCGCACAGCATTCGGGCCATATTTTTAACATGTCCTCGATTGCAGGCCGGAAGGTCTTTACGGGTCTCGCCGTTTATTGTGCCACCAAGGCTGCGGTGACAGCGTTTTCAGACGGCCTAAGAATGGAGATCGGACCAAAGCATAATATCCGCGTTACCTGCATTCAGCCGGGAGCCGTAAAATCGGAGCTTTACGACCACATTACAGATGCTGATTACCGCAAACAGATGGATGATCTTGCAGCGTCCATGACCTTTCTCGAGGGCGAGGACATAGCAGACAGTATCCTTTTTGCTCTGAAATCACCTGCACGTATGGATGTTGCAGAACTGTTTGTTCTTCCGACTGAACAGGGATGGTGAACAGGAACTGATTACCAACTGAGCTTAGGAGTCAGGCACCCTACCGTCGAAAAGAGGCTTCAGGCTGGAAAGCCTCTTGAAGCTCGGTCACAAAGACCCGCAGCTTTGGCGTCATAACTGGACCTGCGTTATAAAGCAGGTGCATGGGCCTGGCCGGAACTGTCCACCTCGGCATAAGCTGGACAAGCCGTTTGCTTTTAATATCTGGAAGCAGGGCCTGCTCATATCCCAGCAGAATGCCGTCGCCAGCAAGTGCTGCAGAATGCAGAACACTTGAATCATTACTGATTATCCGCCCGGAGACGGTGACAGGCCGCGTAACGCTTCCTTGAGAAAAGTGCCAGGTTGTTACAGGGCCGCCGGAATTTTCATACACGAGACACTCGTGGCGCATCAGATCATCGGGCTGCCCTGGAAAACCATGTTTTTCTAGATAGTTTTGAGCCGCGCAGATGACCCGACGATAGGCCGTCAGAGGACGACTGACCGCTGCAAGGTCAGTCTCCAGTTCACCAATTCGGATCACAGCCTCATGACCATCCATTGTGGGATGAACCAGTTGGTCTGACAGGGACAAATGGACTTGAATTTCTGGATATCTTTTCTGAAAGTTGTGAACAAATGGCAGCAATACTGTTCGCCCGAAGGTGACGGGAACACTAACAGATAATGTGCCGCGCGGTGTGCCAAGCGTATTGGCTGCCAGACTGTCAGCTCGTTCAGCAGCCTGCAGAACAAGCCGACATTGCTCGCAATAGAGCCGGCCTGTTTCGGTCAGACTTTGCCGACGTGTCGTTCGATGCAACAGGCGAGCACCAAGGTGATGCTCCAGAGCCTCTATATGCTTGGCGACCATCTGCGGCGACAAAGTCAGATGCTGGGAGGCCGCAGCAAAGGACCCCAATTCCACGACCTTGATAAAAATCTTCATGCTGGTTAACCGGTCAAGCATTCATCCTCCTCAGTTGTGACTGATGTCTCGTATCGACAATTTATCCAGCGGAAAAGAAGAATATGCTGAAGGCTTCGAGTGATTGGCAAGTCCAGTTCTGGTGGAGACTTTCGAAATGCCTGTTTATCTTGTGCGCATGGACCACCCTGACGGCGAGGGATGGGGACAGCATGTCGCAGCACACGTGTTGTATCTCAGGCGCCTTATTCAGGAAGGCAGCCTGCTGGCGTCCGGTCCGTTGAAAGGGACCCCATTGCGCTCCGGCTTTCTGATTATGAAAGGCGCCAATCGGCAAGAGATCGACGCGATGATTGCCGGTGATCCCTTTGCATCCGAAGGTTTGATTTGTGATCTGCGGATTGAAGAATGGGACCCACTATTCGGGTGCCTGTCAAATCATGCAACAGGCAAACTCCCGCAAGAATTGAAGTCTCTTTTCCCTTCATGACGACAGCGCTGTGTTTTTTGAGAAATAAAAACGAAAAGAGAGCCTTGGGATTATGAACGATCTTCAGTGGTATGCTGTAGGGGATGCCCGCATACTAAAAATGCAGGATCTTACGCTGGCAGCACTCACTCCAGAACAGTTGCTTCCTGGCTGGGATGATGCAACGGCACTTCAGGCCTATTCTGATCTACCTGAAACGCTGGATGCTTCAGAAACGAAAGTCCTTTTGAGCGTTCATAGCTGGCTCATCAAGGATCGCGGTCGGAACATTCTTGTGGATACGGGGCCGGGAATAGCAAGGCTCGACCTGCTGCTCTGTTTTTCGATCACTTGCAGACCGTGTGGCTTGAAAATCTGATGCGCGCTGGCGTCCGACCAGAAGATATCGATTTTGTTCTTCTCACCCATCTGCATGTTGATCACGTGGGGTGGAACACACGCCTGCAAAATGGCATCTGGGTTCCGACCTTCCCGAATGCCCGATATGTCTTTTCTAGAGCCGAATATGATTTTTTCAGCAATCCGGCTCATGATAGCGTCCGCAATAAAACCAGTTTCATGACACGCATTGATAGCGTTGATCCGATTATCTCGGCGGGTCTTGCAGATCAGATTGACGTGGACGGATCGGATGTTCTCGAAGGAATTTCCTTTCATCCCACACCGGGGCATACACCACATCACGCATTTATTGTGCTGAAATCAGGTATGGAGCGTGCGCTCTTCACGGGTGATGTCATGCATCACCCCATTCAGGTATGTATTCCGGAGTGGAGTGCCGTTTTTGATGCAGATCCTCAGATAGCCATCATATCGCGCAAATGGGCTTTGAATTATGCTGCCGAACACACCGCAGCAGTATTCACATCGCATTTTCCGATGACATCCGCTGGAAAAGTGATGACATACGACCATGGAAGGGGTTGGTCTTTCCTCTAGGGCTGCCATTATGTCCGCTGTTCACCTCGTTCAATTCCATTGCGGACATTCCGCTTTCCCCTCCATTGTCGACATAAACGCTAAAGAGATAAACTCTCAAATTTCACTTGCTGTTTTTATCACTAATCAGTGAATTTTTCTCGGCTAAATAGAATATTATCCGTATTAAATGGATTTATAACTCACTGATAAAAAAATATTCTAATTATCATGCCGCATGGAAACTCCATCAACTAAGCGGACAGCCCCAGACATTCCGGTGTCGCTCAGGTCAGACGTCAAAAGAATTGCTTGAGCTCTTGGAAAGTGTCCATATGTCGGGATAAGAGTATGCATATGGAGATGCGCATAAATATGTGCTAAACTTCGGTTTCCAGGACATGGAGTAAAGCTATGGTTCGCCCGCATTCCGCCAGCCCAACACGTCGTCCGACTAATGTGACGTTGCCGTCTCAGTTACTCGAAGAAGCCAAATCGCTTGATCTCAACATATCGCAGGCCTGCGAGCAGGGGGTGAAGTCAGCGATCGCTTCAATCCGTGCTCAACAATGGCTCGCAGAGAATCGCTCATCCCTTGAAGCATCCAGACAATATGTCGAAGAGAATGGTCTTCCACTCGCAGATTATAAGAACTTCTGAATGGCCCGTTTTGATGTGTATCGTTTGGCCAGACGAGGTGAAGCGCGTTTTGTTGTAGATGTACAGGCAGATCTACTTGATGAATTGGGCACCCGCATCGTGGTGCCACTTTTAGCACAGAAAGTGGCACCCAAGCCAGCAAAGAGACTGAATCCTGTTTTCACAATAGATGACCAATCGTTCGTTATGATGACGCAGTTTATGGCTGCTGTACCTGAACGTGATCTGAAGAAAGGCGTGACTTCATTGTCTCTTTATCAGGATGAAATAACCCAGGCTATCGATCTGCTTTTAACTGGTTTCTGAGAGACAGCTTCAGTCGATTTCCGCCTTCTTCTAAGACATAAGAACTCCCCGCCATGCTCCCGTAAGCAGACTTCGATCGATTTGAAATCTACAGGCCTTTTGGAGCGCGCCGCCTAACAGTCAGTTCTGCTCGACATAGATGACCACTTTTTTTTGTTGACGGGTTAGATTTTCATCGTGGATCATAGCCCGCGTCAGATAAGAGAACTTGCGAATGCTTTTATTGTGCCATTAACCGATCGCTTAATAGCCTCGATATCGCTGGTGTTCGCTATGATTGCCGCGATTGCAGGTGGGTTCAGTGCCTTCTATGCATGGCGTGCGGTAGGCGAGGCTCACACCCAAGCAGTGGCATCTGTGGAACAAACTGCTATCGCGAGGGAGGCATTATTTTCTCAAAATCGACCATGGCTGAAGATAGTATCAATCACCGATACTTCCATATCCAAATACTCGGATGAAATAGCTTCTGTTGTTAAATTCAACGCTCACCCAGTATACAAGAACCTAGGGTCCGGATTGGCTCAGGACGTACAATTCATTGCAGGGATATACGTGATAGGAGCTGGTCCAAACCCAAAAGAACTCTGCCGAAACTACGCAAAACATCTTCATTCAGATGGAGATATAGTGTTTCCTCAAGAAACCAGTAATGACGGAGGATATAATACTTTTCAATTTACGTTTGAAGATCTTGAAAAAGAAGCAAATAAAGTGTTGACGATAGAACCGAGATCGGAATTATACCTCGGCGTAACAGGCTGCCTACTGTATCGCGGCCATGGAAACAGCTCTGTTCTCATTTCTGGCTTCAACGGCACAATTGATCTGGATAAGGACGCTAGCTCTAAACTCAATATTCCCGAATCAAAATACTTATCTCCTTATTCGGCTCTATTCCAAGGTCCCCGAAACCCTGAGCTGAAAGTGCATGTGCATCACATGAACTACTGGGCCGAATGATCATCTTCGTGTTTGTATTTTGAGACCGAGCCTGATCTGCCGGAGATGTCTGCTTCGGCTGGCTCCTGGCGAAAACCCGACACTCCGCTTTCCCCCCAGATCTACTCAGTGGTACAGAAGCAGACAGGCAGCAATGCCTGCATTTCGGCTATTCAAAGCCCCTCAGTTATTTTTCCAAACCGGTTGTTCAAATGGCCAGCGTATTAAGCATCAAACAAATCCATGTAATCGGCGGTGATTGTCCAGAAACGGATGATGTGCTGGACTTACATGACTTAGTCTCATCCCTGAGGTAATTCCTATCAAAGCCGCTTGTTCACGAGGAAGGCGATACTCGTCTATTAAGATGCTTCCGTCGTTCGCAAAGCTGATCAGGCCCTGGTCAAATGCGGCATCCAGATGCGCGGCCAACAACAAACCATTGTACGGGTTGAGCCGGTTAATATTGCTCGAATCTCGCCATGGCTGGATATGCGAGGCACGCAACAACGCACGCGTGGCGCAGCCAGTGACCGCACAGCACTTCCAATGCTCATCCAATGATGCCCTGAACATACCTTGGCCGCGCCGTGCAGCGATTACCGCCTGCCGTTCGGTCTCCTGTTCTGGCAGATCGGTGGCTTCAGCAATGTCCTGCTCGGCATTATTTTGATTTTGCGGATGCCGCCAGCCCATTAGAACAAGTAGCTCTTTCAGAGCATAAACGTCCTCGACATTGACAGCGATGCCCATAGCCTTGGAGCTCGCCCCAATGCGGAATGCACTCATGTTGTCGTTCTTGTACTCTCGATTGGGTTCTGACTTACCCACACGAGTTTCATCAAAACCAAGAATTTGGCCGACATCAAGATGAACGACAAGCGGCTGCTTCTTTACTGGCTTGGGCTCGTCTGCAAGACGCTTGCGGTCAACTTTTAGATACACCCTTTAGTTTCTTAACGTTGAATGACTGAAACCAAAGGCATGCGTTTTTTCTTCGTTAAACTCGAAGCCGAAGTATATCAGAAGGTCTTTTATTTCAAACGTATTCAGCATGATTTATTATAGTCTCTGGGGCTATAGTTCGGTGGGCGGAACTGACAATAAATTTTTCGGTTTCTCTGATCGATTTTAGTAGAAGATTTCAAAAGGTTATAGTCTCAATCAGAGGTTATCTTTGCGATTTATTCACCCGAAACCGGACCTCCCGCCCCCCCCCCCGAAGCAGCTGCTTCAATCAGCGTCTAGGGTCCCAGTTTTATCAGCGAGCGGCAGAGAGCAGTTCGCTGACCAACGATGGACGCTTATCTAACATCGCCAGCAAGACCTGAGCTGGTCCGGTTGGCTGACGACGACCATGTTCCCAGTTCAGAAGGGTTCCCTTGGCGACACCGATGCTCCTGGCGAACTGCGCCTGGGACAGTCCCGTTCGGGTTCTGATGGCAGCAACGTCCACAGACGGCACACGCACCTTATGGGTAATGCTGTTTTGTGCTTGAGCTTCCGAATATGCGAGAGCCTCATTCAGCCCCTGCAGAATGCTGTCATAAGTGCTCATGATGGTTCTCCATATTTCGCAATCAGTGTCTTACTCAAGTCTACTAGAGCGGCCTGTTCGGATCGGGTTAGATTGTCTTTTTCGTTTTTGGCAAAAACAGTCAGCAGGAACAGAGGCATATGTCTTCCGCCAAAGACATAAAGAGTTCTGTAACCTCCCCTCTTCCCGCTACCTTCACGTGCAAAACGAATCTTTCGCAGGCCGCCGCCCAGAGAAACCCCAGACTCTGGCATTGCCGCGAGCATGTTAATCAGAGCCATACGATCGTCGTCTGACATCAGGGCTTTTGCCCGTTTTATGAATTCAGGCAGTTCGACAACGGTCTGCAGCTTTGACATTATCGGCAAATTATACGTCAACAGCACATACGTCAATGACGTATAAATCAGAATGTTGAGGCTTATAGCGGTTGTTCAGACAAACAGCAGCCCAGGAATTTTGCTGTATATCCAAAGTCAACGGTTTTCTGCCACAAAATCTACGTCCGTTTCTCCCCTTTATTGCAAGTAGGTGGGCGCACGGAAAAAGGAAGGTTTGTCGAAATTCCTCAATTAGGAGAATCCTCGTTTTCGCGCCGTTCAACCCCGCGAAAATGCCCTTATTCGGGTTAAAACGAGTCCTCTAATTAGGTTAAAATAAGCCCGTTCTTAGTCGGGCTTATTTCACGCCGAGGACTCACTCCATGTCGGCTCTGAGGGGCAAACGGAATGTCTGCTTCCGGACAAAAGATGCAGAAAGCCGCCAGTTAATTCCACAGTTTCCAAGACGCCCCTAACAGATTTCGTCTCCACCCGAAGCCAGAAAAGCGCGGATCCAAAAAATCTGACAATCTGTTCATCCTAGTTTACTCACGAAATGTCTGAGATGATCTGCAATGAAACTGGCTATAAAATAATAACTGTGATCGTAATCAGGACGAAGATTCAGGATGAGTTCCTGCCCTGCATTCTGTGCGGCTTCCTGGAACAGTTCTGGTCTGAGCTGTTCTTTCAGAAACTGGTCCGCCAGACCCTGATCTATCAGAACAGGCAGTCTTTCCTTCGCTGTCCGCACAAGTTCAAGCGGGTCATAGGCTGCCCAACTGGCACGATCCGGACCCAGATAAGCACTGAATGCTTTTTCACCCCATGGTACCTGCGTTGGCGCCACAATGGGTGAAAAGGCTGACACAGAACGATAGCGGCCAGGATTACGCAGCGCGATCATGATGGCGCCAAATCCACCCATCGAATGTCCCGCAATGCCTCGCTGCTGCGTAACCGGAAAGCTCGCCTCAATCAGCGCAGGAAGTTCCGTGACGACGTAATCATACATCCGATAATGCGCAGCCCACGGCTCCTGCGTCGCATTGAGGTAAAATCCGGCACCCTGTCCAAGATCGTACGCATCGTCATCAGCCACACCCACGCCCCGTGGACTGGTATCCGACGCGACAATGGCGATGCCCAGTTCTGCGGCCACGCGTTGCGCGCCAGCCTTGCCAATGAAATTCTGCTCCGTACATGTCAGACCGGAGAGCCAGTAAAGAACGGGAACCTTTTCAGTTTTTGCCTGCGGCGGCAGGTAGATCGCGAAGTTTGATTCCACACCCAACGACACGGACTTGTGTCGCCAGACTTCCTGCACACCCCCAAAAGAGGCGTGTGTTTCCTTGCGTTCCATGGCTCTCACTGCCTTTTGCGCATGTCAGTTACCGTCCGTGAAGGTATAACTGCAGATCTTGTTCCCTGCCGGATCCCGGAGATAGGCAGCGTAAGCGCCCGGTAAGTGGCTTCGCGGGCCGGGTGCGCCTTCATCGGTTCCCCCATTGGCAAGACCTGCGGCATGAAAAGCCTCCACTTCGGCGGGTGTCGCTGCTGCAAAACCGATGGTGACACCGTTGCTTGAGGGCGCTTCACCGTTGCCTGGACGTGCAATGATGAAGGCTGGCTTTTCGCGGCCATACAGAATCCACCCATGCCCGAACGGCCCCAGGTTTTTTATGCCCAGAGCCGCAAGCGCGGCGTCATAGAATTTCGCGGATACCGCAGTATCCACTGCCCCAAGAAAAACGTGAGAGAAAACACCGTCACCGGAAATAACTGCCATGATCGTTCTCCTGTAATTTCCAACCATTGGAAATGATGTTGCGCGGTGAGACGCAGACCTTAGAAATGAATGACGGAACGGATGGATTTTCCTTCATGCATCAGATCGAAGGCCGTATTGATGTCTTCGAGCGGCATGGTGTGGGTTACGAAAGGCGCAAGTTCGATATCGCCACGCATGGCATCTTCGACCATGCCGGGAAGCTGGCTGCGTCCCTTGACCCCACCGAAAGCCGAGCCGCGCCACGAACGCCCCGTCACAAGCTGGAAGGGACGGGTCGAAATTTCCTGACCGGCCCCTGCCACCCCGATGACGATCGACTGCCCCCACCCACGATGCGCGGCTTCTAACGCCGCGCGCATGACGTTGACGTTTCCGATACATTCAAATGTATGATCAATACCCCAGCCGGTCATTTCCACAAGAACCTGCTGAATCGGTTTGTCATAATCCTTGGGGTTGAGGAATTCCGTGGCGCCGAATGCTTTGGCAAGTTCAAACTTTTCCGGGTTGGTATCAATAGCGAAAATCCGGCCAGCCTTTGCCTGTCGCGCTCCCTGAATGACCGCCAGACCGATCCCGCCCAGACCGAAGACGGCAACCGTATCTCCCGGCTGCACCTTGGCCGTGTTGTGTACCGCACCAATCCCTGTGGTGACGCCACATCCCAACAGACAGACATGCCCTGGATTGGATGCGGGATTGATTTTTGCCAGAGAAACCTCGGCGACAACCGTGTATTCGCTGAACGTCGAACACCCCATGTAATGATGGATCGGCTGACCTTTGTAGGAGAAGCGTGTCGTGCCATCCGGCATCACACCTTTACCCTGTGTGGCGCGCACTGAAATGCAGAGATTGGTTTTTCCCGACTTACAGAACAGACATTCACCGCATTCCGCCGTGTAAAGCGGAATGACATGGTCGCCGGGGGCAACGCTGGTTACGCCTTCTCCGACCTCGATGACAATTCCCGCGCCTTCGTGACCCAAAACGGCTGGGAACAGTCCCTCGGGATCATCCCCTGACAGGGTAAACGCATCAGTGTGGCACACACCCGTATGCGTGATCTGCACGAGCACCTCACCAGCACGAGGAGGCGCTACATCGATCTCGACAATCTCAAGGGGCTTACCCGCCTCGAAAGCAACTGCGGCCCGTGATTTCATGATTTTTTCTCCAAATAACCTATCAGCCAGCATCGAGGGCATTACCGGAGATAGGATCGAACGAGTGACACCACATTCTCGATCGAACCACTGGCAGCATCACGATCACCGGCACACTCAACAAATTCTTCCCGCAGATGGCTTTCGAGGACACCGGCCATTAATCCGTTGATCGCTCCCCGGATAGCCGCAACCTGTTGCAGTACCGGACCGCAATCAGCCCCCTTCTCCAGAGCCTGTTCCAGCGCATCAAGTTGCCCGCGAATACGGCGCACGCGGGTCAGAACGCGCTTTTTCTCAGCTGGTGTGTGCGGCACGAAACGTTTACTCCGAATATACTGCCCTTGAGTATCCTTTCATACTATGGGGCAGTATGACAAGGATATAAGGATGTGCTTGTCATATGATCCGATCAAAAGTCCGTATCGCCGAAATTTTCACCGTAACGTCCATGGGGGGACTGCCTGTGTCTTGGAATCATTCAATAGGTGTAATCAGTGAAATCCAGACAAGCTCTACAACGAGGCTTTGAAGCGCTGATGTCCGCTATTTGACAAATAATCTTGTGGTCCAAACGACCGAGATGTAGGCGGAAGCAGACCCGTGCGTTGATAAACATGCGGTCGCGTTTTGTCTCCTAATTATGGGCTTTTTTCGCATCAATAAGGGACCTTCCCATAATTAAGGGTATCACTAACATGCTGAAATATAAGAATATTGACTAACATAATTAAGGTATTTCGACATTTATTGAAACCCAGAAGATAATGATAATTCTCTGCTGACTGAGATTTTTATCATCGAAAAAACCACTTAATCGCGATAAACGTGCAGAAATTAATGATAGAGTTGCCGGCCCGTGCAGACACGCCGGTAATCCCCCCATAAAAAGAGTGGCTTTTGAATGAGAATTTTCTCAGCGTATGGAATGAAGAGATTCTGATGAAGAGTGATCGCTTTACTGACGCGCAGATCATGGGTGTGGTCCGTCAGGCTGAAGGTGGCGTCCCGGTTCCAGAGCTGTGCCGGGAGCATGGGATCAGCAATGCCACGTTTTACCGGTGGCGCGCGAAATATGGCGGCATGGATGCGTCTATGATCAGTCAAATGAAGGCTCTGGAAGAGGAGAACCGTCGGCTGAAGCGTATGTATGCGGATCTGAGCATGCAGACGGATATCCTGAAGGAAGCCCTTGGAAAAAAATGAAGAGGCCAGTCCAGCGCCGGGAACTGGCCGTAGAGGCTGTGGCGCATCACGGGGTCAGCATTGCGCTGGCCTGTCGGATTTTTGGGATATCGGAAACCTGCTTTCGCTATCGTCCGCGACTGGCAGCGGAGAACGACCGGATTGCCGCTCTTCTGGTGGGACTGACCCAGGCTCACAGGAGATGGGGATTTGGCCTGTGTTTCCTGTATCTACGTAATGTGCAGGGACAACCCTGGAACCATAAGCGGGTTTATCGGATCTATCGGGAGCTGGAACTTAACCTGCGGATTAAACCCCGCAGACGTCTGGTTCGCGAAAAGCCTGAAAAACTTTCGGTTCCGACCCTTCCCAACACGGTCTGGTCCATGGATTTTATGGCAGACAGGCTTTTGGATGGACGCGCTTTTCGTCTCCTGAACATTCTGGATGACTTTAATCGTGAAGGACTGGCGATTGAGGTTGATTTTTCCTTGCCGGCCTGTCGGGTTGTCCGCTGTCTGGAACAGGTTATGGAGTGGCGCGGCAGGCCAGGGGCTATCAGAATGGATAATGGCCCTGAATATATCACTCATACGTTGGTTTCATGGGCCGCAAAACAAGGAATTACCTTGATCTATAGGCAACCGGGCAATCCGCAACAGAACGCCTATATCGAACGCTACAACAGAACAGTCCGGCAGGAATGGCTGGAGCAGTCTCTGTTTGAAAGCATTCAGGACGTACAGGAGGTCGCAACACAATGGCTCTGGACATATAACCATGACAGACCCAACATGGGGAACGCCGGGTTCACACCCGCTCAGAAACTAAAAGCAATTGCCTGAATTCTCAGTCAGAACCCCACTAAAAGTGGGGGGATTACCGAGCCATTTTTGCATGCTTTCCCTTATCCGTCAGTCTAAGATAGATGCTTTGAAGATCAGGGTTATGCCGCATAGCAACCAGAGCAGGCATGTACAGGGCGTTTCTGACATGAATCCGACCACCCCGAATAAAGCTTTTACCCTGCCACTTTCCTGACTGTCTGGTGACAGGAGCCAGGCCTGCGAGCGCAGCATCCTGTCCATTCTCCAGTGTTCCCAGTTCGGGAATATCAGCAATTAGCATCGCTGCCGTGGCCTCTCCAATACCTGGAATACTGACCAGAATAGCGCGTTTTCGAGAGAGGCTCCCGTCTGTCGTGATCAGTTCGCTGATTGCCTGATCGATGGCTGCGATCTGAGCTTCTATCTGACGAAGTCTATAGCGTGTCAGACGTTTCAGAAGACTGAGCTGCAGGTTTTGCTGGCGATTGAGCAGGGCTGTCCTGTCACGGATCAGATTTCGTCGTGCAGCTGCCAGTTCCTGGAGCGCAGACTGTTGCTCGTTGCAGATTTCAGACGTCCTGGGTTCGAGAAGTGCCCCCATCCTAGCCAGCATCACGGCATCTACCCGATCCGTTTTTGCAAGCTTTCCGGTTGCTTCAGCAAACTTTCTTGCATGCCGCGGATTGATCCGTGAGAATGGGATGCCGGCCTTGGCCAGATGACTCTCCAGTTGACGATGGAAAGGGCCGGTCGCCTCGAAGACAACATGCACAGCACGTTGCCTGCCAATCCACCGTAGAAGCGTTCTGAGGCCTTTCGTATCGTTGGAAGTCTGGATCAGGTCACCAGATGGATATTGAGCGGCATCAAGATGATCCTTGGAAACGTCAATGCCAACAACAACGGCATTACTCTCCAGCTTTGCGCATGTTTGTGCCATTTCCCATTGTCCTATGCTTGTCATCCGGGATTTTCTCCCAGGTATCCGTTCAGGCCCGAGGAAAAGAAGAGGCGGTCATACTCATTCGCGGCCCATTATGGCCTGTCCTGACCCGACCCGCTCTCTCCAGCAGTCAGGAGGTGGCCACCTCCTGACTGCTGCCTTTATCGCACATACAGCGACCCGGATTTCATAAGACAAGTCTTTCCAGGATTGCTGGAAACAGATTTGCACAAATTCACGATCAATAGGGAGTTTATCAATATGGACCAGCCAGAACCGACTGGCCCGCGCCACCGGATAGAGACCATCCAGTAAGATTCAATTTTCCCTGTCAGCAGTTGTTTTTTGATAAAATGAATTATGCAATTTTTGCGCGTTCAATTGCCTGACGAACCCGCTCGGTCTGTGTGGACACATCGCAGACCTCGTCGATATGGATCACCTCTACAGGTGCAACGCCCATGTAGCGCATCAGACGTTCCTCAATACCAATACGGAATTTCTCAGCATTTTCAGAGACCGACCGCCCGGTACTCGTAACGGTCCCGGCGACCTCAATGTAGACTGTGGGGTGTCCTTTGAAATACAGACCGAAATCCGCAAATCCTCTGTTTCCCAGTCCTCGAATGGGTGGCTGAACCATGATCGTGAGGCCGCTCTCCTTTTCTTGCAGCAAACGCCGATAAACAGCCAGTTCCACAATGGAGCCGATCCGGTAGTTATTGACGCGAACCTGCTCCTGCCAGGCGGGAAGATCGCGGTGATACATTGCCACACGCTGGCGAAAGGCGCGCCATAAGGCCTTGTCGCGGTTATATCGCTCGACCAGTTCGCGACCTCCATCACAGAACTCCAGCATCTGCGGCGTCGGCGTCACCAGCAGATCATGAGAAAGCTGAGCGTAACGCTCAATGTCGTTCGGGCGGAAAAAACCAGCAAACATCCAGGCGGGAAGAGCATTATTAAAACGATCATTATTCGGTAAAGCGGGTGTCATTTGAAGTGTCCGTGAGGTGGACGCACGTTTCCCATTGCTCGGCGAGCATTCTGAGAACATGCGTGTATTATGAAAAGGGAAAATTAAGCTGTAGCGGCTTACTGCTCATTCGCAGTATGGGTCGCAGTTATCGCAGGAAAAGGCATCACCACCCAGCACCCTGTTGGCAACCAGCCTGACCTTGTGGCCAACCATGCGTGTCAGGATGACCACGCCTTCCAGGGCACTGTCATCCACGTTACCGGCAAGAGCCTCACTGGCAGCAAAATCAAGCAGCCTGTGCAGGGCGACAATTTGCATGAGGTCCACCTCGGTGGCGGACGAAATCGTAGTACGATCAGACATTGTTTTCTCTCGTTCAAAGCATGAAGGAACGAGACGCACCACCCCAATCCTCACTCCCCAACGATACAGGGAACAAAATCCTCTGGGGAATTTAGGGTCATGCGCCTCACAACGCCCAGCTCGAAAAAATGACACCGTCACACCCGTCATCATGGCGCAGCGCAGCTGCAAGAGACCTGAACTCAAAGAAAAAGAGCGGCTTTAATTTTTGCTTCGCAAAAATGCCGCGATAGAGAAGAAAAAACCCTTCAATTTCATATGCATCCGAAGGGTGCGTATGAAATTGAGGTAGCGTGCCCTCACACACCCAAAAGCTAGGACAAGCCGAAAAACGGGGAAATGGCTGTTTTCTGCCGTTTTTCAGGACTCATGACATCAATGACGCCTTGCGTGACAGCTGTCATGGCCCCGTCATGACGGCTGCAATGACAGGGCCTGACAGTGTCACTGGCCCCATGACACCATTTGAGGTGGCGTCATGACGCCGTCATTCTGGCACTTAAGGGAGCACCAAAGGCGCGATAGAAATGACACCTGCGTGACACCGTCATGACGTGTCATAACCCAAGAAAGACAAAATTTACGGGAGCGTTTCTCTGCACGAAAGCCAATGGTAAAATCCTGTTGACGTTGCTTTCACGATCGCCTACCACAATAACATGAAACCAAATGGCGCACAGAAAACGGATCTTGTGGCAGTGGCCAGCATCTCGGCAGGCCATCCGTTCAGAGGACGGATTGACCCCGTTTCTGGTGCGGAAACGCTCGTCGTGCAGATGCGTGACACCTCGCCTTCTGGGGTGGACTGGACGTCCTGCGTGCGTGCCGAAGTGGCCGGACGGCGTGAGCCGGACTGGCTGCGTCCGGGCGATATTCTCTTCCCTGCCCGTGGCAATGTGTCACTGGCGGTTCTGATCAATGAGAGCATCGGCAGCCTTCAGGCTGTCGCCGCTCCGCACTTCTTTTTGCTGCGTGTGTCGCGCTCGGATGTGCTGCCAGCCTATCTGGCGTGGTGGCTCAATCAGGAACCCGCCCAGCGGCATCTGGAGCAGAACGCCCAGAGTTCCACCCTCGTCCGCAACATTGCCCGGCCGGTGCTGGAGGCCACACCCGTTCTGCTGCCCTCTTTACCTCGACAGGAACAGATTGTCGGTCTGGCCAGCGCCATGCAGCGCGAGGAAGACCTTCTCCACCGCCTGCGCCAGACCAATCAACAGATCATGACCGGGCTTGCCAGAGACCTTCTGGCGGGCTGACACTCCCTTACGTTTTGAAACAGGATTTGAGTTCGTGACCGAGCAGATTTCACAGGATACCATCAACAAGGCGCTGTGGAGCGCCTGCGATACCTTTCGTGGCACCGTCAGCCCCGACACCTACCGCGATTACGTGCTGACCATGCTGTTCCTGAAATACATCTCCGATGTCTGGCAGGACCATTATGACAGCTACAAAAAGGAATATGGCGACAACCCCGATCTGATCGAAGCCATGATGGCGCAGGAACGCTTTGTTCTGCCCAAGGGCTCGGACTTCTATACGCTCTATAAAGAGCGCAACGCCCCCGGAAACGGTGAGCGGGTTGATAAAGCCCTGCACGCCATTGAAGAAGCGAACGGCACCAAACTGAAAGACGCAGGCAAGAGCGTCTTCCAGGACATCAGCTTCAATTCCGACAAGCTGGGCGATGAGAAGCAGAAGAACACCATTCTGCGCCATCTTCTGGAAGATTTTCACAAGCCTGACCTGAACCTGCGCCCTTCCCGCGTGGGCAATCTGGACGTGATCGGCAACGGCTATGAGTTCCTGATCAAGAACTTCGCCGCCAGTGGTGGGCAGAAAGCCGGGGAGTTCTATACCCCGCCGGAAGTCAGCGAACTTCTGGCCCGTATTCTGAACCCGCAACCGGGCGAGAGTATCTGTGACCCGGCCTGCGGTTCGGCTTCGCTGCTCATGAAATGCGGACGGCAGGTGACGCAGAACCACAAGGGCAGCAAGGATTACGCCCTGTATGGGCAGGAGGCCATTGGCTCCACATGGTCCTTTGCCAAGATGAACATGTTCCTGCATGGCGAAGACAACCATCGCATTGAATGGGGCGACACCATCCGCAACCCCAAGCTGCTGGATGATAAAAACCACCTGATGCGCTTTGACGTAGTGACGGCCAACCCGCCCTTCAGTCTCGACAAATGGGGGCATGACGAAGCGGAGCAGGACGTGCATCACCGCTTCGCCCGTGGCGTGCCGCCCAAGACCAAAGGCGATTACGCCTTTATCCTGCACATGCTTGCCACCCTGAAAGACCGCACGGGCCGCATGGGCGTGGTCGTGCCGCATGGCGTGCTGTTCCGGGGCAGTTCGGAAGGCAAGATCCGCCAGAAGCTGATTGAGGAAAACCTGCTGGATGCCGTGATCGGCCTGCCAGAAAAGTTGTTCTTCGGCACGGGAATTCCGGCCGCCATCCTGATTTTCCGCAAGGACCGCAAGACGAAGGATGTGCTGTTCATTGACGCCAGCCGCGAGTTCAGGGCGGGCAAGAACCAGAACGTGCTGACCGAAGAGAACATCACCAAGATTGTGGACACCTACCGTGCCCGCAAGGATGTGGACAAATACGCCCATCTCGCCATGCCGGACGAGATCAGGGAGAATGACTACAACCTGAACATTCCGCGTTATGTCGATACGTTTGAGGAAGAAGAAGAAATCGACCTGAACGCTGTGCGGGCCGAACGAGCGGAGATCAAGGCGGAACTGGCGAAGCTGGAAGCCCAGATGGACGTTTATCTGAAGGAGCTGGGTTATGCTTCCTGAAGGGTGGAAACACGCTACAATCGAAAATCTGGGTGCAAAAGGGAAACCAGCAGTAAAAGCCGGTCCTTTTGGATCTTCTCTAAAAAAAGAATATTATAAACCATTCGGATATAAAATTTACGGGCAAGAACAAGTAATTTCAAATGATGAAAATTATGGAGACTATTTCATCGATGAAAATAAATATAATGAACTAAAATCCTGTTCCGTTTCACCCGGAGATATATTAATTAGTCTTGTCGGAACGATTGGGCAAACACTACTCCTATCGAACTCGTGCCAACAAGGAATCATAAATCCACGTCTTTTAAGAATTTCGTTAAATAAAGACCGTATTATTCCAGCGTATATTCAGTACATTCTCGCTTCCAATTTTACCCAAAATATTCTTAAGCGTTGGGCGCAGGGTGGCACGATGGGCGTCTTGAACGCTGAAATGATTAAGACATTCCCAATTCTCCTCTCCCCGAACAGAAGAAGATCGCGGCGATCCTCTCGACGTGGGATCGTGCGATTGAGGGGACGGAGAAGCTTCTGGCCAACAGCCAGCAGCAGAAAAAAGCCCTCATGCAGCAACTCCTCACAGGCAAAAAACGCCTGCCGGGGTTCACGGGGGAGTGGAAGAATTACAAATTATATGAAGTAGGAAATATAACAACAGGAAACACACCTTCTACAAAAGATGAAAGCCTGTACGGAGAAAAATTTCTATTTATTACGCCTGTTGATTTGGGCAACTGCAAGTATGTAAAAAAATCAGAACGGATGTTGAGTGAAAAAGGTGCATCGATCTCTCGTATGATCCCTGCAGGATCAATATTTTTCTCATGTATCGGAACCATTGGAAAAATGGGAATTGCAACACGGGATTGCATTACAAATCAACAAATTAACGCTATAGAGGTTAAAGAAAATTATAATAATGAGTTCATTTATTATCAGATTTTTTCTAACAAAGAACAAATAGATAAGCTCACGGCCAAGCAGGCTGTTCCAATTATAAACAAAAAAACGTTTTCAAACTTTATAATTTCATCTCCATTTCTCCCTGAGCAAAAAGCCATCGCTGCCGTCCTGACAACGGCAGACGAAGAAATTATGGTCCTTGAATCCGACCTTTCCCGTCTGCGTCAGGAAAAGAAAGCCCTGATGCAACAGCTTCTCACCGGCAAGCGCCGCGTGACGGTCGATTAAGTCATTTCAATTCGCAGGATATTTGAAAACTATGCCCCCCGCCCCGAAATTTCAGGAAGAATACAGCGCCAAACTGCCCGCACTGGCTCTGCTCAGCACCCTCGGCTGGCGATTTGTGCCCCCGTCCGAAGCACTGGCCTTGCGGGGCGGCAAGCAGAGTGCCGTGGTGCTGGACACACTCCTGCGGGCGGAACTGAAAAAACGCCGTTTTACGTTTGAAGGACAGGAGCACGCCCTGTCCGATCCGGCTATTGAGCGGCTTGTCTCCATCGTCACACATCCGGACTTCGTCTCCGGCCTGCGTGATGCCAATGAAAAGATGACAACACATCTGCTGTTCGGCATCGCCATTACCGAGTTCATCAACGGGCGCAAGGCGAACCCGACCATCGCCCTCATCGACTGGCAGAACCCGGCCAATAACAGCTTTACCTTTACCGAAGAGTTCAGCGTCCTACGCACGGATCTGACACAGACGCGCAGACCGGATATCGTGTGTTTCGTCAACGGCATTCCGCTGGCGGTGATCGAGGCCAAGCGCCCCGATGGTCAGCCGGGCAAAGGCCCGACAGTGGAGGCCGGGATTTCCCAGAGCATCCGCAATCAGAACAAGGATGAAATCCCTCAACTTTTTGCCTACAGCCAGCTTCTGCTTTCCATCACCGGGCATGACGGGCGCTATGGCACCTGCGGCACACCCAAAAAATTCTGGGCAAGCTGGAAGGAAGAGGACATTCCCGAAAGCCGGATGGAGGCGCTCAAGAACACGCCGCTTCCAGGAGCGCAGAAAGACGCGCTGTTTGCCGACCGGAAGCCCCCTGCGCGGGACTGGTTCGAGGACTGGACGTCTCGCCCGCTGCATGTCACGGATCAGGACCGGCTGCTGATCGGCCTGCTCTCGCCCGAGCGTCTGCTGGACATGGCGCGGTTCTTCACGCTGGTCGACCGCAAGGCCGGCAAGATCGTCGCGCGCTATCAGCAGGTTTTCGGCATCAAACGCCTGCTGGAACGCATCAAGTCCCGCCGCGCCGACGGCGGGCGTGAGGGCGGCGTGGTCTGGCACACGACCGGGTCCGGCAAGTCCTTCACGATGGTGTTCCTCAGCCGTGCCCTCATTCTGGATGAGGACCTTAAACAGTGCCGCATTCTGGTCGTCACAGACCGCAAGGATCTGGAACGCCAGTTAAGCATGACCTTCTCCACCGGTGGCGAACTGGCGGACAAGAAGGACAAGGAGGAGGCACTGGCCACTTCAGGTCGCCGCTTAGCGCAGCAGATCGGACATGGGCAGGAGCGCATCATCTTCTCGCTCATCAACAAGTTCCACACTGCCACCACGCTGCCCGAGTGCCATAATGACAGTGCGGATATCATCGTGCTGGTGGATGAGGGGCATCGCAGTCAGGGCGGTGAGAACCATGCCCGCATGAAGCACGCTTTGCCCAATGCCGCCTTCATTGCCTTTACAGGCACGCCGCTGCTCAAGGGGAGTGAGACCACCAGCCGGTTCGGCAAGATCATCCACTCCTACACCATGCAGCAGGCCGTCTCGGATGGCACCGTGACACCTTTGTTGTATGAAGAGCGCAAGCCCGATCTGGATGTGAATGACCGCGCCATTGATGCCTGGTTCGAGCGCATCACGCAGGGGCTGACCGAAGAGCAGGTCACGGACCTCAAGAAGCGCTTTGCCCGCGCCAATCAGGTTTACAAGGCGGATGACCGCATCAGGCTGATCGCCATGGATCTGGCGACGCATTTTGACAGCAATATCGACAGCGGCCTCAAGGGCATGCTGGCCTGTGACAGCAAGCTGTCTGCCATCCGTTACAAGCAGTATCTGGATGAGGTCGGTCTGTTTGAGAGCGCCATCGTCATGAGTCCGCCCGACACGCGCGAGGGCCATACGGAAGTCGATGAGCGCAAACAGCCCGAGATTCAGGACTGGTGGAAAAACAATGTCGGCAGCCAGAACGAAGAGGATTACACACGCGGGGTTATTGAGCGCTTCGAGAAGGATCCAGACCTCAGGCTGATCATTGTGGTCGATAAGCTGCTGACCGGTTTTGATGAGCCGAAAAATGCTGTGCTGTATATCGACAAGCCGCTCAAGCAGCACAACCTGTTGCAGGCCATTGCGCGTGTAAACCGCCTGCATGACCAGAAGAAGCATGGGCTGCTGATTGATTACCGGGGTATTCTGGCGGAACTGGACACCACACTGGCCCGGTATGACGAGCTGGCAGCCGAGAATGTCGGCGGATATGACCCGAAGGACATTGCCGGGCTGTATAGCCAGATGAGCACGGAATACCGCGAACTCCCCGCTCTGCACAAAGCACTCTGGGCCATTTTTGAGGGCGTGAAGAACAGGAGCGACCTCCAACAGCTTCGCGCCGTGCTGATGCCGCGCATGGTGGAGGAACACGGCCAGATGGTGGATGTGAACCTCAAGCGTCGGGATGACTTTTATGAAGCGCTGACGAAGTTTGCCGCCTGCCTGAAAGTGGCGCTGCAATCTGTGGCCTTCTTTGAAGACTCCAGCTTTACGGAAAAAGACCGCGCCACCTACAAGGAAACGCTGAAGCAGATGACCAGCCTGCGCCAGATGGTCATGCAGGATACCGGTGAGACGGTGGACTTCGACCAGTATGCCGAGCAAGTCAAAAAGCTGCTGGACCGGCATGTGGCGGGCGTGAAAGTGCATGAGTCCCAGGGGCTCTATGCCGTGGGCAAGATGGGCCAGAAGCCCGAAGACAACGAACCCGAAAACTGGAGTGAGGACAAAACCCGCAACGAGACGGACCTGATCCGCACCCGTGTGACGAAGATGATCGACCACGAAATGCAGGATGATCCGTACGCGAAGGAAGCGTTCTCGGCCCTGCTGCGCAAGGTGATTGAGGAGGCGGAGAGCCTGTTCGACCATCCTCTCAAGCAGTTCATGCTGTTTCAGGAATTTGAAGATCAGGTAGCGAAACGCAAACTCAACAATATTCCGTCTGTTTTTGACGGGCATCGCCATGCGCAGGCCTATTATGGCGTGTTCCTCAAAACACTGGCGGCCATCTTCAACCATAAGCAGACGGACGAGGAGAACCAGCGCTGGGTTGATCTGGCATTCGAGATCGACAGCATCGTGGACAAGGCTGTACGGGAGAACTCGCTCAGTCGCCCGGATATGGAAAAGGCGGTCAGGAAAGAACTGCTGCCGCTGCTGTTCAGCACGGGCCAGAAAGCAGGCTTTGGCGTGGACAAGGCGCAGGAGATCATTGAGCAGGTCATCCAGATCATGCGGGCTGGTCCTGCTGATACTCTACGGGGCTGAACATGGAAGAAACCCCTTCTCGCATTCTGACCTATGGAGGGGAGCAGATCCATGTAAACCTGATCCCCCGAGCGCGCCCCGGCACAACCCTGAGGATCAAGGTGCACCCGGATCTGCGTGTAGAGGCTTCTGTCCCGGATGGCACGACAGAGGCTGATCTGGACAAGGCGCTACACCAGAAAACCCGCTGGATCTGGCAGAAGCTGCGGGACTTCCGGGCGGTGCAGGAACATGCCACGCCTCGCACGTATGTCAGCGGAGAAAGCCACTTCTATCTGGGGCGGCGGCATTTGTTGAAAGTGCACCATCAGCCGGATACGCCTGAGACCGTGCGGATGCTGCGGGGGCGTCTGGAAGTGTCCGTACAGGAACGTCACGCTCTGCGGATCCAGAAGATGCTGGAACTCTGGTATTTTACGCGGGCGCAGGAGGTGTTTCGAAGCCGTCTGAATGCCCTCCTTCCCACAACGCTGTGGGTGACAAAGCCCCCCGCTCTGAAGCTTCAGCTGATGCAGACCCAGTGGGGCAACTGCTCACCGGGTGGGACCATCACGCTAAACCCGCATCTGGTCAAAGCCCCGCGTGATTGCATTGATTACGTCATCCTGCATGAACTGTGCCACCTCAAGGAGCACAATCATGGCCCTGCTTTCTGGGGGCTCATGGAACGTGCCATGCCGGACTGGGAACGACATAAGGCTCAACTGGACGGGATGGCGGAAATGATGCTGCAAAAATAACTCTATTTGACCGCAATGGGGCGCAAGCGGACTGTCGGCTTTGTACAGGACGATCGATAAAACCGGACATTCATATGGACGATACCCGCGAAGGTCTTCACTCTATTCCGATCGTTCAGATAAACCCTTAAGACTCTACTGAAAGCCGACGATATCTTGGCTCTATTTTGCCGCTGCAGTATCGGACGATATCATCTAGTTTGGGCGTCGATCCCGGGCGGTGAAATTCTGCAATGCAACCTACTAACCCGGAGGCGTTTATGCTGACTCTCCTTCATCCTGAAGTGAGGTCGCTTGTCGGGCAGTTTGCCGACGGCCTGATACCTATTCGACTTGGCACGGACGAAAAATATTCTCTGATTGTAAAAACGCAGAAAGAAGCAATATTAGCGGCGAAGATGAATGGTGGATTTGCCCTGTACCTGCCGGCACTGCCATCCACGACGGTCACGACCACCGCACTAGTTACAGCCTTTTTTGATGATGACGATCAGCCATTGATTATCCGCTCCCCTCTGTTTGAAGACGACTCATTCTCCCGCGAGATACTTGCCATTCTCAAGTATGATGAAGTCGATATCTACTTCTTCGATGACCAGAACTATGAGTGGATGAGCTTCAGGACGGCTCTAGAGGATGGTGGGAGCTGCCTCACCGACAAGGAGGATATTCATCTGCTCACCTACCATCCTGAGACGGCTAAAAGCGTTCATCAGGTCTTGATAAACTGGTTCGGACAGCGAACGCGCGATGACGATGATCGTGCCATTCAAGCGGTGTTCAAGAGTGAGCTGGCGCCCAATGATATCCTTGTCCTCGACATGACACCCGAAGTGAATGGCTACCAGGGAAGTACAGGATTCCGGCACGACTCTTTGACGCGCACTAATCCGGGCTATTTTCAGGAACGCGACATCTCGGTTTGCTTGTTACGTGCATTCAAGCCGGAGAGTATCATGATGAATCCACTACGTAAGGATACGTCCAAAGAGATACTTGACCATCTCGTGCTGACCGACTCCGTCGCCATTCTCATTCAGGCCAAGGACAGTCCGACTACGGAAGCTGGTCTTAGTCGCTCCCTTGATCGCAAGAGACTTGCGACCCGTAAGGAAGTCGACGACGCTATCCGCCAGATCAACGGTGCGGCTCGGTATCTTGGTCGCGAAGCGGTAGCGAGACTGGTCGTAGGCGGTGAAGATGTCGAAGTCTCCATCGGACGGCGTCAGATCATCGGGCTAGCCATCGTAAAGGAGCTTTTCGATGATGAGGGTGACGCCTATGCGACGGCGTGCGGGAAGCTCGCAGGGTTGAGCGGCGGCGGCCTCGTTATGGATTATAATTCTTTTCACGCTTTCACCCATCATTTCACATCAGCGGATGCCTTTATCAGTGCGCTTCATACCCTTATTGCACGCATGAGAACTGGAACTTGGTTTCCCGTGAAGCACGCCGTGCTCGACGGAATTCTGGATTGGATTGACAATATCTCTGGACAGAAATCCGACACGCCAACGTTGCCTTCGCCAAGATGAGAATCATAGCAGGCCTAAGATCGCTATGACGTAAGCATGATCCCATCTTCATCGTTCTTAGTCCGCTTGGTGAGATTCGAACTTTGACTGAGCAGAATGCGTGCACCTGTATACACGGTCAGGCTCGTCGCTATGGGCTTGGAAGGGGATTTCAAATCCGATGCCGCAGAACAAAAGCCATCACTTCGTGCCACAGTTCCTACTGCGATTTTTCTCCGTCAATGGCTCATCGGTTGGTCTTTACAACTTACGCTCTGGCAGAATCGTCACAGGAGCGAGCCTCAAGCATCAAGCCTGCCGGGATTGGTTCTACGGCCGCGACGGAAAGGCCGAGCACGTTCTGGGGCAGATCGAAGGCGGTGCCAGCTCTGTCCTGCGACGGATGATCGCGACTGGCTTGCCCCCGACGCGATACAGCGACGATCACCGCGTGCTAGCAACCTTCCTGCTCATCCAGTCGGCGCGTACGGCACAGGCCGCCGCCGCGGCTAATGAGATGGCCAGCAAGGTCGGCAAATTGATGCTACGGTACACGCTGACCGAGCCCGAACTTCTCGCCGTGCTCGACGATCTAACTATTGAACTCACCGAGCCCGCCGCGCAGGCGCTCCGGCCAGCGCTCCTGGAAACTCCTGTGATTCTCGATCTGAAGATCAAGCTTCTCCACAATGTGAGCTCGACGCCCTTTGTTTTGGGCGACCACCCGGCCGTCAAGCACAACGGGCTCTACAGCGGCGCGGACGTCTCGGTTCTTGGGTTGGCGAATCTCGGCCTGCAGTTTGTCATGCCCATCTCGCCCGAGTACGCAGTCGTCTTGTACGATGAAAAAGCCTATTCGCTGGGTAATCCGGCCAGTAACGTCGTTAAGCTGTCCTCGGCGAGCATCGTGATGGCCCTCAACGAGTTTCAATGGGCCAACGCGCTGGACAACATCTACTTCAGGCCCGGCGACGATCCGCCGCGCTGGACGCCGGATCACGATCGACTTGCAGAACTTCGTGGGAATGAGCAGGTGTCGGTCTGGGAGGACGAGGTCCGGCTCGAAGGAACCAAGCGGGCGAAGGTCATCAATGTGCAGACGCAGCGGCCAAGCCGGGCCCTTAAGATGCCTCTGTTTCGGAATCGCATGTCCCCACCGCCTCTCGTGAACGTGGGCAGGTTGCCGTTGCGAGATCCTGACTGGGCCCTCCACGTTCATCGGATGACCGCCGCATTGAACGCCGGGGTAATCCCGCAAGAGGAGTTTCACGTCCGCACCATGCCGCCTCAGTTTTTGCGCCGAATCCTACGAGAACGGGCGGGCACAAACGCGGCGACAACAGGCTGAACATGGGTGCCCTTACCCTTGGCGGCTCAAACTCGGCGGGAGGCTCTCGTCGTTCAGCTTGTGGGCCTCGAACAGCACTCGCCCGTTGCGATCATTAAGCGCTCTGTCTCGGGCGTGCTCTCCAGACGCTTCGAACCCCAAGTTTTTGGTAGGACGCCAAGGTCGGCTTGGTCAAACTGAAATGACATCTAAGCGTTGCAGACGTCCGCTTCCACTCTCGACCACGGATAGCCCAGGACCGCATTCGGCCAGTCTTGCACATTTCCGTGGAGCGGACGACACTTTCTCTATGTCGGATGTCGGGGATATAGCGGTCATTCGAGGCACCACCTCGGAACGGCCGGTTTGTCCCAAACTCTGCCTATCGCAGTTCGCCTGACAATGTCGGCTTTCGGGCGACCGCCATCACCACTTCGATGTCTGTGTTGAGGCGAAAGCAGTAAGTCCGCTTCAGCTTCTGACAATAAGATCAAACCAGCCCGTAGCGCTCCAGCAGATCGTCAATCTCCGTTCCCTGCGTCAGGTGCCTGATCAGCCCCGACGCTGGGACCTTCTCGCCATCCCGCAGTTCCGCTGCCGCCTGTAGTAGCATCCGGACATCAAAAATGCCGTCCGACACGTCCGGCACAGCGCGCCTGACGCCGCACAGGGTATAGACTGCCTCCATCGCCGTGCGGACGGAATATTCCGTCGTGAAGACCGTATCGCGTGGCGTTTCGGCGAACTGACCGAGAAAGGCGAGATTGATGCTCCCATCCGGCACCACCTTCGGCCGATCAGCAGGTGCGCGTGGCATGAACTGCGCCGTGATGAACGGCATCATGCACGGACGCGTCGTCGTCCCTGTCGCCGCAATGTCGTCGATCTGGTCCACTGGCACGCCCATATGGAACAGCCACTCACGGGTGATTTCCTCACCTGTGCAGTCCTGCATCGACTTTTTCACGTAATCGCCCGGCACGTCACTGAACAGACCGTAGAGCCAGGCCACCATCTGACCTTCGGGCTGCCCCTTGAAATGAGGCTGACGGCTGACCACCCAGCTCATCAGCCAGGATGAATCCGCGATCGTGACCGGGCCACCCGTGATGATTTTCCCCGAAAACGGATCACGCCCTGTAATCCGTTTTACAAGCTCCGGAATCCGCGCATCCCGGGTCGTAACGGTTGCCGATAGCCAGCGGGATTTTTTTGTATCGCCACAGAAGACATCTGGATTGCCAAAAGCGGTATCCTGCGTGGCGAGGTTGCGCCAGAGCTGCCAGACGCTCCCCTCTCCGATGGTCGTATCAATCGGCGCGGGTGTATGATGGTCGCCCCAGCGTGAATTCTCCACCATGGAACCGTTGGTCACGAACACCAGATCGGCCGGACCCAGGTCAACACCGGCGGCCGCGCCATTTTCCAGCCAGTCGAGATGGGTCGCAACTTTCGTTCTGCCCGACACATCAACGGCAACATTCGTCACCTTCACGCCATGACGGAACACGACGCCCTGATCGGCAAGCCACGTGGCCAGTGGTCTGCTCAGGGATTCCTGCTGGTTATATCTGGTGAATTTCAGCGTATGCAGATCCTTCAGTCCGAGGATCTGATGCACGAACCGTGCGAGATAGCGCTTCATCTCGATGGCGCTGTGCCAGGTCTCGAACGCGAACATCGACCGCCAGAACAGCCAGAAATTCGACGCCATGAAATCGCCGGACAGCACATCCGCGATCGTCTTTCCCGCCAGTTCATCCTCATCGGTCAGAATCAGGGCAATGATCTCGCGCCGCGCCTTTCCCGTGAGCGTCAGCCTGTCACGATCGGCGAGGGGCCGTCCCCGATTGCACATGGCGCGGACCGGACTTGTGGACGGATCAGCCTGATTAACCTGCCAGACTTCATCCAGCACCGAAGCTTCGGGAATTTCCAGTGAGGGAATGGAGCGGTACAGATCCCACAGACACTGGAACTGCTCTTCCATTTCCCGACCGCCGCGGATCAGCCAGCCGGTCTCCGCATTCCCCGCTCCGTCCAGCGCGCCACCGTCGCTGTCCGAAGCCTCAAGAATGGTGATGGCTGAAGGCGCCATGCCCGCGTCCCGGATCAGGAAAGCTGCTGCTGCCATGCCTCCCAGACCACCGCCCACGATCCACGCTGATCGTCCTTCCATACCCTCTGGCGCCGGGGGCTGGACATAAGCCTCGTAATTACTGTGAGCGTATCTCATGGCGCATGTCCTTTTTCTGAAAAGAGCTGATAGCGAGAAATCTTATCATCCATACGATCCAATAAGCCGCTCTGTCGTTGCGATGTATCAAGCGTCGCGAACATGGCAGTATGATCCCGCCCCCCAGTCAGCCAGAGCCGGCCTGCACCCGACATAAAAGCCCATCGGGGAGCGGCCGCTGAAGCTCCAGAGCCTCCGCTGCCGGTGCCGTCATCCAGCGCTCCATATCCTCCGGTTGCACCAGGATCACAGGCATGGCTTTCGGATGGATCGCGCCCACTTCCCGATTGGCGTCAGTGGTCAGAAAACCGAACAGATCATCCGTTGTCTCCCCGTCCGCCAGTTTGCGCACGGACGTCCATCGACACCATATCCCGGCAAAAAAAGCCAACGGCTCCCCCTCATTCCGCGCAAACCACGCCGGTCGTGATGTCCCGTCGGGCAGATGTTCCGGCTCGGAGAAGGCCGTCAGCGGCACCAGACAACGATGTTGCACGCCCTCCCAGCGCTTCCACCATGTCGAGGACGGATTGCGGATGTTGGTCACACCCCGGTCGACCTTGTGTCCCTTCAGGTAACCGGGCGGCGTCGGCATGCCCCAGCGCGCCATGACCAGTTCACGGCCACCCTCCCCGTTCCGCACGACAGGCGCCATTGTATTCGGATATATCTCTGGCAATTGCTGAAGATTGCCGGTCAGATCATCAAGAACCTTTGCGATTTCCCTGATCGCTTTCTGGTTTGATGTCATGGCGTAGAGATTGCACATCAGCGATGCTTCTCCCCGCAAGCCGGAACCAACGCCGGTTCATGTTCCGCCACAGGCTCATGCGACAGCGCGCCCGGCAGGGCAAGACAGGCCAGAAGCCCCGCCAGCGCCAGCAGAAACAGAGCAGACCACCAGCCATACAGAAAGGCGCCGGCCACGCCGCCCAGCGTGAAAGACAGTACAATGGCGGCATGCAGACCCAGGCGTTCGCGCGTACCGGTCCGTCGGACCGGGTCAACCGGATGGAAAAAGCTCTCCAGCCAGTCCGCCAGTTCCAGCCCCACATCGGTGAGCATTCCCGTCATATGGGTGGTGCGGACACGCGCCCCGGAAATGCGTGTGACCGTGGCGTTCTGGAGCCCCATGAGGAAACTCAGCCCGTAGGCCAGCACCGGATCCCGTGGCTGGGCCGAAAACAGAAGATCCACAGCCCCCAGAAGCCCGAGCAGGCAGGCTTCAAGAAGGATGCTCCGTGCGTAGATCGACGGCAGATGACGGCGACGACCTGCATTGACCAGCAGCGCCGACAGCACCGCGCCGGCGACAAAGGCCAGTATCAGACCGCAGCAGGACAGGACCAGTTCCAGATGGCCTTCATGCAGGCCGTTCGCCAGCGCGGAGACATTGCCAGTCATGTTGGCCGAATAATAGCCCACGGCCAGAAAACCGGCGGCGTTCACAGCACCGGCAATGGCCGCCAGCGAGCAGCCCAGACGCCTGTCGATGCTGGCGTTACGCTCCGCCCCCTCGTGAACAAGCACCTGTGCCTCCCATCCTGACTGAGCGCATGAGGAGACTCCGTATTCATCGGCGTCCCCCGGACAGCGATCTTTTTTATGAGCAGGATGGTAACAGCTCGCCTTCTTCCGACAAAGCTTCCTGTTTTCAATTTCTTAGGACGATATCTTCCCGGATTGCGAATTACCACAAACTTGAAGCGATACGCTCTCCCGACAGATAAATGTTGACGCCGACAGACTGTATGGAACAAATCAGGAACATATAATCAGGAAATTTGCCTGCACAAAGAACGCCGAGCCGTGACATGACTGCTGAAACCCATAAAAAACCCGGTCTGGAGACGCTGCGGGCGGCGATCAGCCGTCTCGAAGGGCACAGCGACCGACGTCGCACGGTGCTGCCTTTTGGCGTGCGCGAGATCGACGCCCGCCTACCAGGTGGCGGTCTGGCGCTGGGTGCCCTGCATGAGGTGGCCGGTGGTGGCAATGATGCCCTTCACAGCGCGGCCGCCGGTCAGTTCTGCGCCGGGATTGCGGCCCGCACACGTGGCAAGGTGCTCTGGATCGTCACCCGTCAGGATGTGTTCGCCCCCTCCCTGAAACAGGTCGGGCTGTCGGCACGGCGAACGATCTTTGTCGAGGCCAGTTCAGACGTCGATGTGCTGGCCTGTTTCGAGGAAGGACTGCGGCATGGCGGCCTTGGGGCCGTGGTCGCCGAGGTGGCGCGTCTGTCCATGACCGCATCCCGTCGTCTGCAACTCGCCGCCGAGACGTCTGGTTCGCTTGGCATCGCCATCCGCCGCTGGCGGCGGCAGACGGATGCTGCGGATTTTGGCCAGCCGACTGCCAGTGTGACCCGATGGCGGGTGTCCGTCCTGCCATCCGTGCCTTTACCGGTGCCCGGTGTGGGGCGTCCCCGTTGGCTGCTGGAACTGATCCGTGCCCGTGCGGGCGAATGTGCCGATTTTGAAGTGGAGGCCTGTGATGCCAAAGGAAGGCTCGCACCCTATATCCCGGTCGCGGATCGTCTCGCTTTACCTGCCGCTCTGGCCGACCGACCGGATCAGGAAGCGGCTTGGACCAGACGCGCCCGCGCCTGAGACGCCACTAGCCCTTGTCGGACGTGAAGGACGGCGACGGGTTGTGTTGTCGGTCGATCTCGCCGCCCGCAAGCTGGGGCTGCGCCCCGGCATACCGGTGGCCAAGGCCCAGGCGCTCTATCCCGATCTGGTGCTGATGGATGCCGATCCCGAAGGCGACCGGCTCGGACTGGAAAAGCTGGCGCTGTGGTTCCAGCACAGAATCGCGCCCATCGTGGCCGTCGATACGCCGGACGGGCTGGTGCTGGACACGACGGGGGCGGATCACCTGCATGGTGGCGAACTTCCCATGCTCAAGGATATGGTCCACCGCATGTCGGGAGCCGGTTTTTGCGCTCGGGCCGTAGTCGCGGACACCTGGGGGGCGGCCCACGCACTGGCTCGCTATGGCCGGTTAGCGATTGCTGTTGTCCCGTCAGATAAAACGACCTCTGCTCTGGCCGATCTTCCCCTTGAAGCACTCCGCCTGCCCTCCCCTATCATTGAGGGTCTGGCCACGCTGGGCGTATCCCGTATCGGGCCACTGGCTGCCATGCCCCGCGCACCGCTGGCCTTGCGGTTTGGCCCCGACATCGCCCGCAGGCTGGATCAGGCGTTCGGACGTATTGGTGAAGCCATCGTGCCTGTCCGCCCGGTTGATCCCGTGGAGGTCAGCCGTAATTTTGCCGAGCCGATCGGGGCAGCCGAGACCATCGCCCGTTATATCGGCAAACTGGTGCCGCTGCTCTGTCCGGGGCTGGACGAACGCGGACAGGGCGTGCGCCGTCTTGATCTGCTGCTGCATCGGGTGGACAGCCGCACCGAGGCGATCCGGGTCGCGACCGCCATGCCGGTACGCGATGTGAAGCGCCTGACCCGCCTGCTGTGCGAGAAAATCGAAACGATCAATCCGGGTTTCGGCATCGAGCGCATGGTGCTGATCGCGTCCCTGGCGGAGCCCTTGGATCGGCGACAGACCGTGTCTTCCCTGATCGCCGAGGAAGAAGCCGATGTGTCCGACCTGATCGACACGCTGGCCAACCGTGTCGGCATGCAGGCGCTGTATCGCTTTGCCCCCGTAGAAAGCGATCTCCCCGAACGCTCCTTCTGCCGCGTGCCCGCGCTGGCTCCCGAGGAGACAAAGGACTGGCCGGAGCACTGGCCGCGCCCTACCCGACTGCTGGCACGACCGGAACCGGTGCAGGCCATGGCGGAACTGCCGGACCAGCCGCCGCTGTTCTTCATCTGGCGGGGTGTGCGGCGGAAAGTGAAATGCGCTGACGGGCCGGAGCGTGTCTTCGGCGAATGGTGGAAGAATGACGCGGAACTGACCATTGCCCGCGATTACTTCCGGGTGGAGGACACGAGCGGCGAGCGGTTCTGGCTTTACCGGGCCGGTGATGGTGAGCATGGCGAAACCGGCTCACAGGGCTGGTTTCTGCATGGGATTTTCGGATGAGCACCTCGGCACAGCGTTATGCCGAATTGCAGGTGACAACCTATTTCTCGTTCCTGCGTGGGGCGTCTTCTCCGATCGAACTGTTTGCGCAGGCAAAGGCCCTTGGCATCGAGGCACTAGGCATCTGTGACCGCAACTCTCTGGCCGGGATGGTGCAGGCCCATGTCGCGGCAAAAGAGATCGGGCTCCGACTTGTCGTGGGATGCCGTCTCGATCTGGCGGATTTCCCGCCTGTGCTGGTCTACCCAACGGACCGGGCCGCCTATGGCCGCCTTTGCCGCCTGCTGAGCCTCGGCAAGGCCCGTGCCGGGAAAGGAAAATGCCATCTGCTCTGGGAAGATCTGGTGGCCTGGGGCGCGGGCGTGATCGTCGTCATGATCCCGGACACGGCAGATGATGCCTGCGGTCTGCATCTGCGCAAGCTGAAGGACGTCTTTGCCGATCGCGCCTACATGGCGCTCACCCTCCTGCGCCGTCCCAATGACCAGATGCGATTGTATGAACTGGCGAACCTGGCGCATCAGGCACGGGTGCCAACCGTTGTGACCAATGACGTGCTGTTCCACACCCATGACCGACGCATCCTGCAGGATGTCGTGACCTGCATCCGGCACAACACCACGATCGACGAGGCCGGGTTCGTCCGGGAGCGTCACGCGGACCGCTATCTTAAACACCCGCAGGAGATGGACCGGCTGTTCAGCCGTTACCCTGAAGCGGTCGCCCGCACCATGGATATCATGGAGCGCTGCCAGTTCTCACTTGATGATCTGGCCTACCAGTATCCCGATGAAGTGTCCGTGCCCGGTCAGACGCCCCAACAGGCGCTGGAAGCGCTGACGTGGGAGGCGGCAGCCCGCACCTATCCCGAAGGTGTGCCGGACGAGGTTCGCAAAAGCCTGCACCATGAACTCGCCCTAATAGGGCGCATGAATTATGCGCCCTATTTTCTGACCGTAAACAGTATCGTCCGCTATGCCCGTTCTCAGGACATTCTCTGCCAGGGTCGTGGGTCGGCTGCCAATTCTGCAGTCTGTTATGTGCTGGGCATCACCGCCATTGATCCGGCCCGCAACTCCCTGCTGTTCGAGCGTTTCGTCTCTGAAGAACGGGGCGAACCGCCGGACATTGATGTGGATTTCGAGCATGCACGACGCGAGCAGGTCATCCAGTGGGTCTATGAGCATTATGGGCGTGACCGCGCGGCCCTGACGGCCGTGGTGATCCGCTATCGCGCCAAGGGGGCCTTGCGGGATGTCGGCAAAGTCATGGGCTTGCCGGAAGATCTGATCCGCACACTCTCGGGCCAGATTCACGGCTGGGGGCGCAAGCTGGACGATGATGCCCTGACTGACAGCGGCATTGATCTGTCAGACCGCCGTATCCGCCTGACGCTGGATCTGGCGCGTTGCCTGATCGGCGTGCCCCGCCATCTGTCACAGCACCCCGGAGGATTTGTGCTGACCCATGACCGGCTGGATGAACTGGTGCCGATCGAACCGGCCTCCATGGAAGCCCGCCAGATTATTGAATGGGACAAGGACGATATCGACGTTCTGAAATTCATGAAGGTGGATATTCTGGCTCTCGGCATGCTGACCTGCATGAAAAAGGGGCTGGATCTTCTGGCGGACCACAAGGGCCAGCATTTCACGCTCCAGAGCATCCCGGCGGAGGATCCGCGCACCTACGCCATGATCCGCAAGGCCGATACGATCGGTGTGTTCCAGATTGAATCCCGGGCGCAGATGTCCATGCTGCCACGGCTCAAACCGCGTGTGTTTTACGATCTCGTCATTGAAGTGGCGATCGTAAGGCCCGGACCAATCCAGGGCGATATGGTGCATCCCTATCTGCGTCGCCGCGAGGGCCTAGAGCGGGAAGACTATCCCACACCTGAACTGGAAAAGGTTCTGAAAAAGACGCTTGGAATTCCGCTGTTTCAGGAACAGGCGATGCAGGTGGCCATGATCTGTGCCGGATTTACCGCAGCCGAAGCCGATCAGTTGCGTCGGGCGATGGCGACGTTCAAAAATACCGGCACGGTCTCGCAGTTTCAGACACGCCTGATCGAAGGCATGCGCGCCAACGGTTATGACGAGGACTTTGCAGAACGGATCTATCAGCAGCTCGAAGGGTTCGGGTCTTACGGATTTCCCGAGAGCCATGCGGCCAGTTTCGCCATTCTCGCCTATTCGTCGTCCTGGATGAAATGCACCCATCCGGACGTGTTTCTGGCGTCACTCCTGAATTCCCAACCGATGGGGTTCTATGCCCCCGCGCAACTGGTTCGTGATGCCCGGGAACATGGTGTGGAAATCCGGCCCGTTTGCGTCAACGCCTCACACTGGGACAGCACACTGGAAGGACCGGAAAGACCAGATGGGATGTTCGCCGTGCGACTGGGCATGAGTCTGGTCAAGGGGCTGGCCAATGACGATGCCGCCCGCATTGTTGCCGCTCGGGCCTCACGCCCGTTTACGTCGGTCGATGACCTATGGCGTCGGGCGGGTGTCAAAGCAGCAGCCCTGTACCATCTGGCCGAGGCGGATGCGTTCCGCCCTTCGCTCGGGCTGGCACGGCGCGAAGCGCTGTGGGCGATCAAAGCTCTGCGCGATGAACCGCTGCCGTTATTTGCAGCAGCGCAGGTCACGCGGGAAGCAGAGGAACCGGATGTGTTGCTCCAACCCATGCGGGATGGGGCAGAGGTGGTGCGGGATTACAACCGGCTTGGCTTGAGCCTGCGGGATCATCCCCTAGCTTTTCTGCGCAAGGATTTACAGGAACAGGGCATCCTACCCTGCCGACAGGCCCTGAACGCCAAGGACGGCAAGCGTCTCACCGTAGCGGGACTGGTGCTGGTCCGGCAGCGGCCAGGCTCCGCCGAAGGTGTGGTGTTCATAACGCTGGAGGATGAGACGGCCAACATGAACGTCATCATCTGGCCGGATCTATTCGACGCCAACCGGCGCGTCGTACTTAGCGGCCAGATGCTGGCCGTGAAAGGCATGCTCCAGAAAGAAGGCGACGTCGTGCATCTGGTGGCGAAGGAGATCACCGACCTCTCCGGGTTACTGGCGGACGTCGGGAACCGATCCTCCGCAGATACCACCGCCGACATAGACTCTGGCAGTGAACACCTCGTCGTCAGATCCCGCAATTTTCACTGAGCAATGAGGCTTGGGACGGGCATCACGCTATCGTGATAATGCCGCGTTTTAAGCGCTAACTACGCTGGAGTTTCACTCCCGATTGCATCCTATACGCATCCTGCGCGTGGAGCTAAAACGCAAAAGGCCGCCCTTGAGGCGGCCTAAGGGTTTGATATTAAACGGAAAACATGGTTGCGGGGGCACACAACCAAAGAAAACTGCCGCTTGTCAGCGGCTTCCTTGAACGGCTGTCAGCACATTTAACTAACTGAAAAAATGAAATATTTTTCTCTACTTTCGTTTGATCCTTTATCACCCTTGGTCCGAAAGAACGGGATGCCCCCTGCCCTACGGCCAGTCTGTTACTATGTCAGAGACTATGGATTGCCTTTCCCGCGATCCAGAAGACACCAAAAAGCATTGAGTGCAAATCCGTGGTTCACGATTCAGGGAAAAACAGCATGTAGCCGTTGCTTCTTACTCCCGTACCCTCCCCAACCAGAATATCCCGTATCACGAGATCATTGATATCTCACATGACTGTACCCGCCTCGCATTATTCCGACAGTTATGGGGGGGCAAACTGCCTGTCCGTTTTCTGGCTGACTTACACAGGAAACGGACGAAACGCGGCCCATATAACGACGCATCATTATTGAATGTGTGCGTTGAAAAACGGTATGGCGATCACGCTTCGATGTAGGTCTCTGACTGAACATTTCATTATGCCACCTGCCCAATGACGATCCCTCCCAGTGCGCTGATACCGACCACCACCAGGGGTGGCGCCCGCCGGACGGTCAGAAGGACGAAACTGACCAGCACGATCCCGAAATCCGCCACCGACCTGACCGCGCTCGTCCAGACCGGCGTATAGAGCGCCGCCCCCAGCAGACCCACGACCGCTGCGTTGACGCCGTGCATCGTCGCCCGAACGGCCGGCTGGCTACTGAAGGTGTCCCAGAAGGGCAAAGCTCCGATCAGGACCAGGATGCCCGGCAGAAAGATGCCGAAAAGACCGAAAGCGGCACCGGCAACACTGTGGGGAAATTGGCTGACGACCGCACCGAGATAGGCCGCGAACGTGAAAAGCGGCCCCGGAACCGCCTGTGCGGCGCCATAACCAGCGAGAAAGGCATCATCGCTCACCCAGCCTGGGGCCACAAAGGCCTCGTGCAGCAAGGGCAGCACAACATGACCGCCACCGAACACGAGTGCGCCTGACCGGTAGAAGGCGTCGAACAGGGAAATGCTCTCCGGTGCGCCATGGCGGGCGAGAAAGGGCAGACCGAAGAGCAACGCCAGAAAGAGAGCCAGTGCGACGATCCCTGCACGACGCGATACGGGCACTGTAATATGCTCGCCATCTGACGTCTGCACAGAGCGGCAAAGCCACAGGCCGGCGAGGCCCCCGAGAACGATGGCCGCAATCTGGGCAAGCGGTGAGATGGCGAACAGAACGATGAGTGCGACCGTGACCGCGATCGAAGCACGTGCCCGGTCCGGACATAGCGTGCTCGCCATGCCCCATACGGCCTGTGCGACGATGGCGACGGCGACGAGTTTCAGTCCATGAAGAAGGCCTGCACCAGTCGGGCCGACAAACGCGTTCGCGCCATAGGCGAAGAGGACTAGGATGAGCGCCGAAGGCAGAGTGAATCCCGCCCATGCAGCAAGACCGCCTGCATAACCGGCCCGCATCAGGCCAATGGAAAATCCCACCTGGCTGCTCGCGGGACCGGGCAGAAACTGGCACAGCCCGACGAGATCGGCATAGGCGCGCTCATTGAGCCACCGGCGCCGGACGACGAATTCGTCCCGGAAATACCCGATATGCGCGATCGGCCCGCCGAAGCAGGTGACACCCAGTCTGAGGAAGATGAGGAGCACCTCAAGAGCCGACCCCGGTCTTTCTGGTCCCACGCCACGCGGCACGATCGTCATTCGGTCGTTACTTTCTTATTTTCCCGTTCGACAGGAGACAATTCCCATGCACCGGCATTCATGTGTGGCTGCCGATGGCAACAGACAATCATCACTTCTGACTTGTTGGCGGCCCAGCATCACGGTGTGCCCGGTCATACGGACAGAACCTCACTGACGGGGCAAGGAACACTGCGGCAACATGCGCCCGAGAACTTTGTCCTTCAGGACGAACTGATGAAAAAGCGCCGCCGCGCCATGGCCTGTCGCAAGGCCCATGATCAGCCAGGCGTTCCACTCATGCAGCGTGTGAAACCACGTCACGGTTTCCGCCGGGAACCGTGCGAAGGGGGATGGGATCAGAAGACCGAAAAAACTCATCGTCTGCCCGGCTCCCCATCGCCAGAGGTAGCCCAACAAAATTTCCGCCAGAAGCAGCCCATAGAGCGCGTACTCCGCTCCGAGAGCGCATACCCGGTCCACTGGACGGAGAAGGTCCGACAGATGCCGCCCTTTCGTCAGACGCCAGACTATGCGGAACGCCATGATCACCGTCAGCAGGATACCGGCGGTCAGATGCGCGACAACCATCAGATGATGGACGGGTTTTGCCGGCCACTTCCAGGTCTCGCCCATGGCAAACTGAAACAGAACCAGAAAAGCCGTCAGCCAGTGAAGGATGATCGTCGGCCTGTCGTAGCGCAGGGTGTCGGTAATGTCTGGCACTGGATAGGGCATACATCTCTCGGCACAAAAAGAATCTGAATCCACTCTCATATCATCCTCACCTGACAGGATTCTGAACAGAACAGATTTTCCGAAAACATAAATATTATTGGAAATAACTCGCAATATCAGAATAAAATACCTATTGCCGTAGCAAAAACAGGGTCCTAAATCTGGTTTGTATTTATCAGAAGCAACAGGTCATCTTATGTCGCGTCTCCATCCTCTGGCCGAACGTCATGCCGTCGAGAAACTGGGATGGCTGCGCGCGGCCGTTCTCGGCGCCAATGACGGCACGCTGTCGACCGGCAGCCTCATCGTCGGCGTTGCCAGCTCTCATGCGACACGCGGCAGCATTCTCGTCGCGGGATTGTCCGCGCTGGTCGCTGGCGCCCTGTCCATGGCGGCTGGTGAGTATGTCTCGGTCAGTTCCCAGGCCGATTCAGAACACGCCGACATCGCCCGCGAGAAACAGGAACTGGCCACGGACTGGGACGGGGAAGTCACCGAACTGGCCGGGATCTATCAGAAAAGAGGGCTGGATGGAGACCTCTCGCGCAAGGTTGCCCTCGCCCTCATGAAGCACGATGCCCTCGGCGCTCATGCCAGGGATGAACTGGGTCTGTCCGAGGCCACGGCGGCAAGACCCATACAGGCGGCATTCGCCTCGGCAACCGCCTTTTCGTCCGGAGCCTTGCTGCCCGTGCTGGCAGCTGTTCTGACCCCTGTCGCGTGGGTATCCTGGGGCGTGTCCCTAACATCCGTCGTGGTTCTCGCTGTTCTGGGCGTCGTCGGCGCGCTTGCCGGCGGTGCGGCACCTCTGCGCCCGGCGCTGCGTGTGACGTTCTGGGGTATTGTTGCGATGATCGTGACGGGTGGGATTGGCCGCCTGTTCGGCGTGTGATGCGGCGTGCCATCCGCGATGCCTGTCGGCGGTTTTGGCGACATCGTCATGGTGCCGCCAGTGCGAGCCGCCCGGGAGCGGGGCGTGCTCCACGCGGTGCGCCCGTTTGTACGTATGACGGCGACGGGCGTCGTCTGGCCCGATGGGCGGGAAGAAGTCATCGACACGATCATCTGGTGTACCGGCTTCCGACCCGCGCTTAGTGTATTTGCATCACTCGACGTGATCGAGCCGGATGGGCTGATTCGTGTTAACGGGCAACAGGCCGTCAGGGAGCCACGTCTCTGGCTGCTGGGTTATGGCTCCTGGTGTGGCCCCGCATCTGCCACGCTGCTGGGCGCCGGCCGTGTCGCCAAATCCATGGTCCAGCAACTGGCGGCCTGGCTTGCGTCGCCGATATACAATGTCTGCTTATCGAAACTTTGAGCAAGTCTGAACACGGCCGAGATGAAGGCGGTTCTGACGGCAGTTTCTGCTTCACGAACAGCGTATTCGCTTGATGGGGTAATGATCCATTTGTCCGTCTTCCGAAAGAAATGTGGCGTGTTCAGCTTGCGCCTGCGCCATAAGGAGATGGTCAAACGGATCACGATGATGCAGAGGCAAAGACATCAGGATCTGTAGGTGCTCGGTCTGTATTTGTAATAGAGAGAAACCTTCTTCAGGAATGGCTGCCAGAATATCGTTCATATCCGCATCCAGCTTCCCGATACGGATTTTGATCGCAATCTCCCAGAGAGACACGGTACTCACCAGAATATCGTGAACCGGATCTGCGATGATTTCCCGTGCAGTCTCACCCAGACGGTCGGAGTCCGAAAGCCACCACAGCAACGCATGCGTATCAAGCAGAACCTTCACAAGTCGCGTTCCATGCTTTCAAGAAGGTCCGGCGGTGTCTCATCAAAATCTTCGCTTATTCTGATCCGTCCGCGCAATGCGCCGGGTCGACGACGGGGGCGATAGGAAGAGGCTGGCGGCCGCAGTTCGGCTACGACCTGGTCATGAGACGTCACCAAGATCGTACTGCCCTGCCTGACCTGACGCAGATACGCTGTCAGGTTTCCCCGGAACTCCCGAACACCGATTTTCTGTGGTAATGGTACGTTATCTGAAAGATGCTGGCCCATGGTCTCCTCCCTATGTGTCATCATAACATGTACACATAGGGAGGAGGTAGAGAATTCCTGAGGCATGTTTGTTTCAGAGATCAGTGGCTTCCGACAGAGCCAGAGCGTCCTCGACATCCACCCCAAGGTATCGAACCGTACTATCCAGTTTTGAATGACCCAGCAGGATCTGCACGGCTCGGATATTACCGGTTCGTTTGTAAATCATGGCAACCTTAGTCCGGCGGAGCGAATGAGTTCCATATTCCCCGGCGATCAGTCCCACCGCCTGGACCCATTGATCCAAAAGCCGGGCGTATTGCCTTGTGCTCAGGTGAGTTTTGGCGCTTAGGCGACTTGGAAAAACATACTCATTCAAGCCACCACCTCGATGTTCCAGCCACGCCCGCACGCTTTCTCGCGTTGTTTCTGTAATTTCGAATTGCACAGGTCGCCGGGTTTTCTGCTTAACGACCATGGCTCGGTGGCGCACCTGACCACCGGTAACGATGTCGCCGATACGAAGGCTGACAAGATCGCAGCCTCTGAGTTTGCTATCGAGAGCAAGATCAAACAAAGCTCTGTCTCTGACACGCTGTTCGCTCCCCAGCCAAAACCGAATAGCCCAGACGTGCTTTTCTTTGAGCGCCCGCTTGGCGCCAACCATTTTTCCTGCATTCCAAGGCACGGACGCCTTTAGCGTAGGCGATGGAAAACGCGTTTTCTTTTCCATGATACTTTCTCCTGATCAGCTGCACATGCAGCAATCAGAAGTCTGCAGGAGGACATCGGCGGATAACGAGAACATTACAGACCGTCCGCTTTACGGAAACTGGAACGGCACCTTTAATGACCGAGGTGAGGCGAAAGCAGTCAGTCTGCTTAGTTCTTGAAGCCAACAGACAGCTTGGGAGGGGAGAGGCGACTGTCGATTTTTGGATACAGAGGCAGCATTGGCTGCCGTGGGAAGTGCTCTAGCATTCCTACGACGATGACGTTCTGAGAATGCCTACATCGGAACCTATTTTTGCCACGACCCGATCACGTCAAGCAGCGCATCCGTAGCTTTTGTGCGATAACGCTCCTTGTGCCGCAATCCAAAGAAGGGGCGAGCAGGGAATGTGATCGGCGCCACATGCAGCATGCCTGCTTTGATAGCCGGCCCGACCACAAGTGCCGACAGAACGGCAACGCCTGCCCCGGCCTCTACGGCCGTTCGCACGCTTTCGTTGGATGGCATGGTCAGTGTCACATCGAGCGTGGTTGGATCGACGCCTATGCTACGCAGATGGCCGTCGAACGTCGAACGCGTGCCCGACCCCGGCTCCCTCAGCACCCATCGTGCTCGTCGTAGCCATCCGGCGTCGATTTGAGCGTCACCAAACGGCGTGGCGCAGACAAGCAGCAGCCGGTCCTCGCTAACCGACCAGTTCTCAAACGCGGCATCGTCGATTTCACCCTCGACGATGCCTAGATCGGCGTTGCTGTCACGAACGCGGGTCGCAGCCTGTTCGCTATTGCTGATCGCCAATTCGATATCGATCGCCGGGTAGCGTTCGTGAAAAACAGCCAAGATCGGCGGCAACCAATAGGCGGCAATGGTCTGACTGGCAACGACGCGCAGCGTACCCCGCTTCAGACCGCTGAGCTCTCCCAGCATCGCCTCGGCTGCGTCCGCCTGGGCTAAAATCCCGCGAGCATCGGTCAGTAACAGTCGTCCGGCTTCCGTCAGCCTGATACCACGCCCTACGCGGTGAAACAGCTCGATCGCGTGTCGCTCCTCAAGCGCGGCGATTGCCGCCGAAGCCGCCGATTGCGTGACGTGCAATGCGCGAGCTGCGGCGGTCATATGCTCGCGCTCGGCCACGCCGACAAAAATGCGAAGCTGCTCTAACGTCATGCAACATTGTATAGCATAAAACAATCTATAATAGCGATCAGAATAACATAAATAATGCGTTGGACTGATTGATTACCAAGACATAGATCGTGTGGCGGAAGGAATACCGCCATGGCCAGTCTCGCCCATCATCATCTCGCCTCCCCGATCGTTCAGCCTGGCTTCTTGCTTAGGCTACTGCCCGGTATTGGCCTCTGTCTTGCCGTGACCGGGGTTGCCTACGCGATGGAAGCGGCTGAATATGCGCTGGTCGGTAAGGCATGGCTGGAAGCATTGGTGATCGCGATTGTGATCGGCGCCGCGTTGCGTAGCTTCTGGACGCCAGGCACTAGGTGGCACGCGGGCATTGTCTTTAGCGCCAAATATCTGTTGGAGGTAGCAGTGGTGCTACTCGGCGCCTCCGTCAGCACCGGCATCATTCTGGCCGCTGGAGCGCCGCTGCTCATCGGAATCGCTGGCGTGGTGGCGACCTCTATCCTTGTCAGTTTCGGTATCGGCCGACTGCTTGGCCTGCCGGTGCGCATGGCGTTGCTGATCGCGTGCGGCAATTCGATCTGCGGCAATTCGGCCATCGCAGCGGTAGCACCAGTGATCAATGCTGATAGCGATGACGTAGCCGCCTCCATTGCCTTTACAGCGGTACTTGGCGTGGTGGTCGTGTTTGTCCTGCCGCTGTTTGGGTTGGTCCTGGGCCTGAGTGGGGTCGCCTTCGGCACTCTCGCCGGGCTCACTGTCTACGCAGTGCCGCAGGTTATCGCCGCCGCCTCGCCGGTGGGTCCCCTAGCGGTTCAGATGGGAATGCTAGTCAAGCTGGTGCGCGTGCTGATGCTCGGCCCAGTGTGTCTCGTCCTGTCGCTGGCAGTGCCGCGTCTTGCGCTGGGTGTGCCGCCGAAAGATGAGTTCGTATCCGATGCACCTACTGCCAGGCGGATAAACATCGCCCACCTCGTACCTTGGTTTATTGTCGGCTTCTCCGCGCTGCTGATCTGCCGCTCACTGGGACTGGTGCCGACCGCCGCCATCGCGCCGATCGGGCGCATTGCGACGCTGCTGACGGTCGTCTCCATGGCGGCGCTTGGACTCGGTGTGGATATCCGTACCGTGGCAAGAGCGGGTGGCAGGGTGACGGCGGCGGTGGTCCTGTCGCTGCTCGCCTTGACCGGGATCAGCCTGACGCTCCTGGCCACACTGCACATCCCATAATCTGCACAATCCCTCTCAATTATCGGCGAATAACGAGGACTGTTGCAGATCGTCTGCTTTCCCTGAACTTTGATAGCTCTTTCTGTGACCGACATGAGGCGGAAGCTGCCAGTCTGCTTCGAATTCATGCGCCGACCAGCAGCAATTGGGGGGTGGAGAGCAGAAGGACCGGTTCTGGGACAGCGGCGCGAACACCCGACATCAACTCACAATCGGGATAAAGTCATTAGCTAGGTTATTTCAGATATGCAGATACTATTTACGTGTCGACATTCATCAGGATCGAGTCATGCGTAGTCCATCACGAAAATTCATACCGAGAAGCGCAAGGTTGGTTGCTCCCGCCAGTAGTTCAATCAACTGAACACCATAAAATAACCAGTCGAATTTTAATTCAGATGCACGGAGCGCAAGGAAAACTGCACAGGGGACAAGGATACAGACACCATTGATCCCAATGACACGCATGCGTTTGAATTTCGTGAGCGCCAGACCGCGTGGCGCTGTCCCTGTTGTCCGGTATCCAGACAAGCCTGTGAGAGCAAGGCAGGGAATGAGAACCAGCAATCCCCACAGAATGGCGTGCTTCATGACGGCTATGGTCTGAGGATTTCCATATAGTTCTGCAATGATGGAAGCTGTCATGAAACTGGCTATGCACAGAATGGCCATCGCTCCTGTCAGAGGGTGGATGCGACGGAGAAGCTTCTGCATGTTATCGTCCTTGCGTCGATGAACCTAGGAGATTTATATAGCTAGCCATGAATAAAGATAGCAAGCCATATAAATGGCAATCCCGGGAACAATCGCTTGGTTATATGGTCAACTGGGCAGCGAGACTTTTTGCGCGTGAGATGGACGAAGCCTTACGGCCATTTGGCCTCATGTCGGGACAACTGCCCGTAATTTTTGCCCTCGCCGACGGAAAACAGCAGCCACAGCGGGAGCTGGTGCGTCTCGCTGCGGTAGAGCAGTCCACCATGGCAAAGACTCTCGCACGTATGGAACGAGATGGACTGATTCAGCGCACCCCAGACCCGAATGACCGGAGAAGTGCCTTGATATCATTGTCTTCTTCGGCGGCGGACAGATTGCCAGATATCTCTGCGGCCGTTGCCGCAATCAATGCCAGAAGTCACATGCATCTAACGGTGGAAAACGGTGAATTACTGCTGAATCTGTTACGTCAAGTTATCAACAACCTCACGAGTAACGAATGACAAATTTGGCCTAAGGAGCGGACTGGCTTCTATCTGTTGAAAAGCATGAAAAAGCTGCCATGACTTTCCTCTCTACGAATATTTATTCAAATAATCAAAGCCGTATTATTGCGGTCCAAGCTTAGAGGACGGATAGAGCTTGCGGGCAACTCGCTCCATGGTTAGTCCCTGCACAATGATCGTAAAGACCACGACGCCGTAACAGACAGGCAGTAGCAGCTCGCGTAAGTTTCCTGGTGGCAATCCAAGTGCCAGCGAAACCGAGATGCCACCACGCAGACCGCCCCAGGTCAGGATACCAAGAACACGACCTCGTTCCCATTGCCTGAGGTGAACCGGAAACGTTGAAAACAGCACGCTCAATGCCCGCACGGCAACGGACAGCGGGATCACGGCAAGTGTCGCCAGCACCGTAAACAGATGCGGCGTGATCTCCAGGATTTCAAAGCCGATCAGCATGAACAGCAGGACGTTCAGGACTTCGTCAATAAGTGTCCACGCGATATCGAGTTCCTTTCGGGATGCCTCATCGAAAACGGAATGGCTATAGCTTGTTCCAAAGCACAGTCCCGCCACGACGACGGCAATAGCCCCCGACATGCCAAGCTGGTTGGCGATGCTGAAGGTTCCAGTCGCCAGAGCCAACGACGTCAGCAGATCGATATGCGGATCCCGCTGTCCCTTAAGCACACGGAGCGCAATCCATCCGGTCAGTGCGCCCAGCAGACCGCCACCGATTGCCTCACGGCAGAAACTCAGAGCAATCTCGGAGGCGGTCACTCCCAGACTGTCCCCGGTTGCCAGTCCGATCGTGACGCCGAAAATCACCACGCCTACGCCGTCATTGAACAGGCTCTCCCCTGCGAAAACGGCCTGAAGGGGGCCGGGCAGTCCGAGACGTTTCAGCATACCGACAACTGAAACTGGATCAGTTGGCGCGAGAATGGCCCCAAGGACGATGCACCACGTGAAAGGAATGGCATGACCCAACACAGGGAAGACATACCATGCCGCGATCGCCAGAAAGGCAACGGCCAGAACGGTTCCCAAAACAGAGAGAGCAGCCACAGAGGCAAGCTTTGCGCGCAGATGTCCAACGTTTACCTGTGTGGCCCCGGCAAACAGAAGCAGGGACAGCGCGCCATTCAGGAGGGCCGTGGGGAGATTGATCGCTCCGAGCACAGATCGCGGGAGAGCCTGAAGGTCATAGGCCGGTATTAACGGATTCAGGATCATGACCAGCAGGGACGCCAGTAATGAGAAGACCAGCACACCGATCGTTACAGGAAGACGAAATGTGTGGTGATTGAGAATGCTGAACCCTGCCGAGAGGGTTAGAAGCAGAGCGAGAAGGCTGATCGTATCCATACCTTCACCGCTGGCTGCTCCTGCTTCCTACGTCAAGAAAAACCGGCAGTGGGCCGCTATTGGAGAAGCCGAACAGTTCGTTTAACGGCAGCAATGCGGGGCAAGCTCCCACGGCATCTCGCTCTCCGGGACAGCACCAAGGCTCTTAGGTCGTGGGGCGATTACTGCACCAATCCACGAAATTATGGCTCTGCGTCCGTTATGCTGTCTGGAGCACGCCGAAACGGCTCCAGCCGGTCCGCTAGATAAAGACGGTGCATCCGCCGCAATTCGTCAGGCGCGTCAGGCGTCGTGGGCGCGTTCTTCGTAATCATGCCGCGCAACACTTTCATAGTGTTTAGAACGACCGCAGCAATATCTCTCGCCAGTGCTTCCTCCAACCCTGGCGCACAGACACGCAACGCTGCCGCAATTCCGACTATGGCATGTCCTCGTGCACGATCACGGATCTCCATCTTGTCAGTCCGTGCCTCCATCAGCGCAGACAGAGATTTCACGCGAGGATGAAGCGTGACAAGCAGTTCGATCAGAACGTCCGCAAGAGCGTCTGGAGATAGCGTGGCGGCACGTTTGGCGAGTGCCGCGTATTCGTCTTCCAGAACGGCGATATGCCGCTGCACAAGAGCGTCCGCCACAGCCTCCTTGTTCGGAAAGAAGCGATAGAGCGAGCCGATCTTCGCCCCGGCGCGCGCGGCGATCTCCGCCATGGTTGTCGCCTCGTACCCTCGTTCCGCCATGAGGTCGGACGCGGCCTCCAGTAATTCCTCGACGCGCTGACGCCCAGCCGCGCGCATCGGCTGAAGAGACGTCCGTTTACCCCTTGACGAATTTGAGTCCATCCTCAAATAATACCTCTGTTTGAGTGCCTACTCAACTTCTTAACGTTTCCGCATGTTCCCGACAACGGTTCGGGATGGCGGTTCTAATACCAACCGTTGCTTGAGGTGACTCAGGGGGTACCCATCGGGTCAAAAATGTGATTCACAGGATGCTGAGTATTCTCAGAAGGAGGCATTCTGTATGGGCAGCCCTCTGTCCCTGCGTGACGATCATGATAGTTCGGAGTTGCGGCGCCTTGCGCGCAGAAGCCGGCATGCAGGTCAGTCGCGTCGCCTGCTGGCGCTTGCGGCGATTTATGATGGCGCCTCGCGCGGCGAGGCGGCCCTGCTTGCTGGGACAGACCGTCAGAGTATCCGTGACTGGGTAGTGCGTTTCAATGCGGATGGCCCGGATGGCCTTGTGGATCGTCATGGCGGGGGACAGAAAGCCCGCCTGACACCACAGATGCTGTCTGCCCTGAAAACCCGGCTCGAAGAAGGGCCAATTCCTGCGGTGCATGGTGTTGTCCGCTGGAGACTGTGCGATCTGTGCGCCTGGCTGCATGAGAGCTATGGCGTCACCCTGTCGGAAACCCGTCTGGGTCAGATTATACGTCGTGAAGGGTTTCGTCTGCTGACAGCCCGGCCACGGCACTACCGCCAGGATACAGAAGCGCAGGACATTTTTAAAAAGAGTTCCCCGGTGTCATGGCGGCAATCAGGGCCAGACATCCGGGAAAAGACATCGAAATCTGGTGGTCTGATGAGGCGCGGATCGGCCAGAAAACGAAGCTGACGCGGCGGTGGGCGAAACGGGGCACCCGGCCCCGGGCTGTAGCTGACCTGCGCACCAGATCCGCGTGGATTTTCGGGGCTATCTGCCCTGAAAAGGGAACGGCAGCAGGCCTCGTGCTCCCTGTCTGCAACCTGCATAGCATGCAACTCCATCTCGCGGAGATTTCACGCACGGTCGCGCAGGGCGCTCACGCCGTCCTCATAGTGGATCAGGCGGCCTGGCACACCAGTCAGAAACTGAATGTTCCCTGCAATATCACCATTCTCCCACTGCCTCCCCGGGCTCCTGAACTGAACCCAGTGGAAAATCTCTGGCAGTTCCTGCGCAATACGTGGCTCTCAAACAGGATATTCAGAACCTATGACGATATCATCGATATCGCCTGCCATGCCTGGAACCAGCTCGTCGATCAACCTTGGCGCATCATGTCAATCGGACTGCGAAATTGGGCTCATGGGTTATAGCAATCAACGGTTGGTATAACGCCGATAGGGAAGGTCTTGCCATGATTTCACTCCCGGCCACCAGGACGGCCCTCGTTCTGATAGATCTCCAGAAGGGCATTACGGGGCTTCCCCTGGCTCCGACATCGGGTGCGGCGATTGTGGAGCGCTCGAAAGCACTCGCAGCCCGCTTCCGGGCCGCCGGGGCTCCGGTCATTCTGGTTAATGTAGCGTTTGCGCCAGATTTCGCCGATGCCGTGCATGCGGTTGTCGATCGCTCCTTTTCACCGCCTGGCGGCTTCGCACCAGACTGGGCAGAACTGGTCGAGGGGCTTCCCGAACCGACCGATCTGCGCATCACGAAACGGCAATGGGGTGCCTTCTACGGCACGGATCTCGATCTTCAGTTACGGCGACGTGGTATCACGACCATCGTGCTCGGCGGGATCGCCACCAATCTGGGTGTGGAATCTACCGCCAGAGCGGCGCATGAGCATGGATACAACGTCGTGCTGGTCGAGGATGTCATGTCCACATTCACCGAAGACATGCACCGCTTTGCCTGCGAAGAGATTTTTCCCCGTCTTGGCCGGGTGACGATGAGCGACGCGATCGCGCTGAATGCGTAAACGCATGACTCATGGCTGCGCGTCTCGCAGTTCCCAGCGAGATCATTCATGAACGCCAGAACGTCGTCGCCAGGCTCAGACCCGGATCAACTGCCTCCGGGAATCTGGAAAATCGTGAGCGTTGCGGCGGTCGGATCTTTCATGGCGCAACTGGACGCCACGATCGTCAATGTGTCGCTCCCCGATCTCGTTACGACCCTGCACGCGCCGTTTTCACACATACAGTGGGTGGTCAGCGGCTATCTGCTGGCGCTCGCCCTGACGTTGCCGCTGAATGGATGGCTCGTAAGCCGCCTCGGGGGGCGAGCGGTTTATTTATGGTGCTTCGGTGCCTTCACGCTGACATCAGGCCTGTGCACGCTGGCGTGGTCTGCGCCGTCCCTGATCGTATTCCGTCTGCTGCAAGGTATGGCGGGCGGCCTGCTTGCCCCTATGGCGCAGATGACGGTTGCTCGTGTCGCGGGCCGACAGATGCCGAGGGTTGCGAGCGCAATGACGGCACCTGTTCTGCTCGCGCCGCTTCTTGGACCCGTCGTCGCCGGTGCCATTCTCTCCGTCGCGTCTTGGCGCTGGATCTTTCTTCTCAATGTGCCGGTCGGGCTTGCGGCTTTTGCCCTTGCCGTTCTGTTTCTCCCTGACGATCGGCATGACGAACGCCCCCGTCCACTTGACCTGACAGGGCTCGGATTTCTCGCGCCCGCTCTCGTCTCGTTTCTCTACGGCATGGATCATGTCGCCCAGCCTTATGGACAGGCGACCTTAGGCGCGTCCCTCGTACTGTTCGTCCTGTATGTCCGATCCGCGCGACGCAAGGGCGATGACGCGCTGATTGACCTGCGCCTGCTGCGTGCACCCGCTTTTTCGGTGTCAGCGATCATCATGTTTCTGACGAACGGGGTGTCGTTCGCGGGTCAGATGCTTCTACCCGTATGGCTGATCCACGCCTGCGGTGTCTCGCCCGAGCGGACGGGCCTGTTCATGGCACCCCTGGGTCTGGGGATGATGTGCGTCTATCCGCTCATTGGTCGTCTGAGTGACCGGTTTGACGCGCGCGATCTGACCGGTTGCGGGGCTCTTTTGTCCTTAGTCGGAACAGTAGTCTTGATGGTGCTCGCCTATCACGGTCTGAACGTCACCCTGCTGACCATAGCATTGTTATTGCGTGGTGGTGGTGGGGGTGCCGTCGGCATTCCGGCGATGAGCGCCGGATACGCTTCGATCGCACGCAAGGATATTCCGATGGCGACGACCGCGCTGAACATCATGCAAAGGATTGGCGGGCCGACATTGATTACAGCATGCGCCACGTTCCTTGGGTGGCGACTTGCGACGGTCGGCCCCTCCCATGCCGGGTCGGAAGCTTATGCTGAAACATTTGCATTGCTCGCGTTATTCCATGGCGCTCTGTTGCTCGCCACGCGTTTTATCAAGCCTTCAGATAGGAAACGCCAGTTTATACCAAATTGACCTGTCGGACATTGATACTCACCTGAGTGAATAAAAGTCACTCAAGAAAGTTTGGCCAGCGTCGTCCGCTTTGAGATCATCCCTCTGTGATTCGGATTGTTCGACATGAAGTTAGTTGCAGCCTGTCTGATCCCGCATCGTAGATCAGACAGGCTGTTCAGGTTGCTCAGCCGTTCATGCCGGGCATTATTGTAGGTTTCCCTGATACGCTTCTGTGGGCCGAACCGGTGTTAACGTCGTTACTTCTATGAAGTAGCCACCCTTCGCTTTAAAGTAGAAACACCACGCGCCGTGCGTGTCGCGTGGAGCCTGCACCTCCCAGCCATCGGTACTTAGGCGCTTATAGAGAGCATCGACGTCCTCGCGAGACTTTTGGATGAAACCAATGTGCAGGATGTCGAATTGCCTAGGGTAATAGAAACCTTCGACGCGGATATCTCACACGAGGGTTGTACATCGGGCTAGATTATGAAAAAGTCTTTTTTGTGGAAAAGAAGTTTTCATAACCAATAGACAAACCCGATGCAGACAGAGTGTAGCATGAGCGCATATGACTTTCCAGCCTCCTGTGGGCGACGTGTTCAGGCCCGTTTTGACGGGGGTCGCATGAGTTCGGATGGCGGTGTCATTCTGGTAAAACAGGTTGATGATCGTCTGGGGTTCAGCCGCCGTTTTGCAGCATGTTTTCGCGATGAGCGGCATCCTGCCTATGTGGAATACCGGGTTGAAGACCTTGTCCGTCAGCGGATCATGGGGCTGGCTCTGGGTTACGAAGACCTGAACGATCATGATGCCTTGCGTCATGATCCTGTCATGGGCCTGGTGTCTGGCCGTCTGTCGGGAGATCGGGCGAACTGCACGTAACCATCCGGTGAGAGACGCGGGCGGGATCAGGCAGCGATGTTATTCTCGCCTTGAGCAATGGGTTTCCAATGCCAGGGCAGGAGTTCATGGAGGCGTGGGTTGGGAGTGTCGTTGATGCGGGCGAGCACATCGGCGAGCCATGCCTGAGGATTGACCTCGTTGATGCGGCAGGTGACGACGAGGGAATACATGGCGGCGGCTCTTTCACCGCCACGATCGGAGCCTGCGAACAGCCAGGCTTTTCTCCCCAGTGCGATACTGCGGATTGCACGTTCCGCCGCATTATTCGTCAGACAGATCCGACCGTCTTCAAGAAATACCGTGAATGTATCGACCCGTCTGAGAATATAGTTCATTGCCTGGGCAACGGGGTTTTTAGACGACATGCGCCGGCAGGTATCGCGCATCCAGTCGAGCAACTCCTCGACCAGCGGGGCGATGCTCTCCTTGCGGATATCCAGCCGATGTGCGGCGGAACTGCCGTTGATCGCGCGTTCGGCGTCGAATATGGCGTCGATCCGGCGCACCGCCTCTATGGCGAGTGGCGCCTTGTCCTTTTCGGCAATCTTGAACAGTCCCCGGCGTCCATGCGCCCAGCAGCCGGCCGGAACAACAGGCGCGGGCTGACGTCCCGGCTTTGCCAGGTGGGTGTATCCGCCATAGGCGTCTGATTGCAGGATTCCGGTCCAGCCGGTGAGATGGTCGGCCGGATGTTCACCTTTACGGTCTCGGGAGTAGCGGAACCACACGGCTGGGGGCGCAAGACCGCCAAATGGGGCATCGTCGCGCACATAATTCCACAATCGTCCGGTCACGGTGCGCCCCTTCGCCAGTACCGGCACTGTGGTGTCGTCCGCATGCAGACGCTGGGCTGCCAGCACATGTGCCCGGATCAGCGCGTTCAGAGGGCCAGCGTTGCAGTGCAGGCTCCTACCCAGTCGGCCAGAGTGGAGGTATCAAGATCAATCCCTTCGCGCGCAAAGGCATCACTCTGCCGGTTCAGAGGCAGATGCTGAAGATACTTGTCACACAGAATACCCGCCAGCAGTTCTGGCCCTGCACGCCCCGTGCAATCGGGTAGAAAGGCGCTGGTGGCTGGGTGATGCTCTCGCAGTCCCGGCAGGTGAACTTCTCCCGTACTGTCTGGATGACCTTGAACTGGCGTGGGATCACTTCCAGCGTCTCAGTGATACTTTCGCCCAGTTTACTCAGGCGCGTCCCGCCACAGCACGGACACTGTGTTGGCGCAGGAAGAACCACCCGTTCACGGGGCAGGTCGGCGGGTAAGGGTTGCCGACCGCGGTTATTCCGCGGTGCTGTTGCGCGGACAGCGGGGTCCGCCGCATTTTCGGACGTGTCTTCGGCTTGCGTTGTTTCCAGCTCCTCCAGCTCAAGTTCCAGCTGGTTCAGCAGGCGCCGCCCCCGTTCCGAGGATGCCCCGAAGCGGTCCTGACGCATCCGCGCAATAAGATGTTTAAGATGGGCAATCTGGGCTTCGGCGCTGACTGCTCGGGCTTCAGCGTCTGTGGCCCGGGTTTCGGCGGCACGGGCACGCGCCTCGGCGGCAGCAAGTGCCGCACGTAAAACCGTCATGTCATCCATGCTTCCCGTCATGAAAAACAGTTCAGCATAAAACCGTTCAAAAGGGTACAGGACTATGACACCCGCTCCCCTTTTTGTTATCCCGCCAGTTCAGGCCGCCATGTTTTCTGCGGATTACGCCAGTCGATCCCTTCGAGAAGGCAACTTAATTGTGAGGCACTCAGATGGAGGGCCCCGTCCTTTGCCGAGGGCCAGATAAAATACCCACGTTCAATCCGTTTCGCATAAAGCGACAGTCCAATCCCGTCATGCCAGATCAGTTTTACCAGATCGCCGCGCCGACCCCGGAAGACAAAAACATCACCAACATAGGGGTCTTTCCCCAGAAACTGTTGAACTTTCAAAGCCAGACCGGGCATGCCAAGGCGCATGTCTGTCGTCCCCGCCGCCAGCCATATCTTCAGGCCAGAGGGAAGATGGATCATGAGCGTAAAACCTGAAGGAGTTTACGCAGATCTTCAATCGCGATCCGGCTGTCAACCATCAGCTTCTCGCCACCAGGGAAAAGAATGCTGGCTTCATGTCCACTCCTGCAGGACGGGTTTCCTCCCAGCCCTTCAACAGGGGATGTCACATGAACCGGCACAAAAGAAAGCTGCTCTTTAGCAGACGGGGTTACGAAACCCAGTTTCTGCCGCCATCGGTAAACGACGCTGACATGGACACCAAACTGGCGCGCAATAGCACGGACTGACTGACCGGCTTCATAGGACGCCAGCACAACCCGACGCCTGAACGTGTCATCATAGGCACGACGCCGTTCGCCAACAATTTCAATAACCGGTTGAGGGGCGCACGATGCTGTCGCAGCGAATGTCGCTGCGACACAAGCATCTCTCTGTTCTGATCGCTTTGTCATGAACAGAGCACATCATCACTCCATAAACTCAACAAGGCGTCTCACACCGGAACCTTACATTTGATCCGGTGTTGATGTTCAAGATCCTGGTGATCCAGACGCTCAACAATTTGTCTGATGAGCGGACAGAGTATCTCATCAACGATCGCCTCTCCTTTATGCGTTTCCTTGGTCTGGGACTTTCAGATCGGGTGCCCGATGCCAAAACAATCTGGCTGTTCCGTGAACGCCTGACACAGGCGGGGGCCATTGAAAGACTGTTTGAGCGCTTTGATGCGACCCTGCACAGCGCTGGTTATCTGCCGATGTCAGGCCAGATCCTGGATGCCACGCTCGTAGCGGCTCCGAAGCAGCGCAATACAAACGCAGAGAAAGCGGATCTGCGAGCAGGCCGTATTCCTGAAGACTGGCAGGACAAGCCATCTAAACTGTCGCACAAGGACAGGCATGCGCGATGGACGCTGAAGTTCACGAAGGCGAAGCAGCAGGATGATGGAACCATGCCATCCAGCGATCTTGCCATCCCGTTCTTTGGCTACAAATCCCACGTCTCCATCGATCGGAAGTTTCGGTTCATCCGAAAATGGAAGACGACGGATGCCGCCGCCAGTGATGGTGCGCGATTGAGAGAGGGGCTGCTGGATAAAACCAATACGGCCTCAAGCGTCTGGGCTGATACAGCGTATCGCTCAAAAGCCAATGAAGACTTCATGGAAAAGCATGGCTTTGTCTCAAAGGTTCACAGGAAGAAGCCGCATCTCAAACCCATGCCACTCCATATCCAGCGGTCCAATGCAGGAAAGTCCATGATCCGCTCGCGTGTCGAGCATGTTTTCGCCGACCAGAAATCACAGACGGGATTGTTCATCCGAACTGTCGGTATTACCCGGGCCACCATGAGGATCGGGCTGGCCAATATCGTCTACAACATGCGCCGCTTCCTCTTCCTGCAGCGGATCAGCACCACAGCGTAGCTATCAAGCGGGTAACAGCTCCCAATCTGCTCAAAACGCAGACCGGATGCCATCGCAAAAACCGTCAATCAAATCGCCAAAAGCCAGAAATTACCCGCCAAGCACATCAATCAACGGTTCTTCGATCCCTCCAGCTGACCGCCTCGGCGTCTATCAATATTATCCGTTCGAGACCTGATATTGGATTTTCGATTATTTTGGTATGATTATGTGAATAAGCGAGGCGGTTGCGAACAATGCTACCGTGCTAAGCGTCCAGATGGCGACGAACCAACCGATGCGCCGAGCAAGCCGCTGGGGAGCGTTGTCCCCATTTCCTTCTACGAACTCAGTGATAGCCATCTGCTTCCGTTACCTTTCCGCGAAACACACGATAGGAGTAGACCGTATATGTAAGAATGATCGGCAACAGAATGACGGTTCCGACCAACTGGAAAAATTGACTGGAAGGGGGAGATGATACATCCCACAGTGTAAGCTCAGGCGGAACAGCGTACGGCCATATTGTAATCCCAAGGCCGGAGAGACAGAGAAAAAACCATCCGAGTGCACACAGGAACGGCCCTTTAGAGTGCCCACGGCGCAGACCCATGGTCAGCAGGAAGCCCAGTATAATTACGAGAAGAGGCACAGGCGCGACAAATGCGATATTGGGCCATTCGGTCCAACGGCGAAGATAGGGCGCATGCAACATTGGCGTCCACAGACTGACAGCAACGATACATACAAATAGCCCAATCGCAAGCAGCTTCGCCCACTTACGACAGGAGGCTTCTAGCACATCGGTCGTACGCCAGATAAGCCAAGTTGCACCAAGGAGGGCATAACCGCACATGACGGCCAATCCGCATACCACGCTGAATGGAGTTAGCCAGTCCATCGAACCTCCAACAAAGGTCCCATCGACCACATTGATTCCCTGTACAACCCCGCCGAGGATGACACCCTGGCAAAAAGCAGCGATGCCGGATCCTCCCATAAAGCCGATATCCCACAATTTTTCACGCCCTGTTCCTCGTGTCATGACGCGGAATTCGAATGCAACGCCCCGGAAGATCAGGGCAACCAGCATTAAGACGATCGGAAGATAGAACGCGGGGAGTAAGGTTGAATAAGCGCCTGGGAATACCCCATAAAGAGTGGCGCCTCCAAGGACCATCCACGTTTCGTTCCCATCCCACACGGGTGCGATGGTATTCACCATCACGTCCCTGCGGGCTTCCTGTCGCTCCAAGGCGAAGAGCATTCCGATACCAAGATCAAATCCATCTAAGACAACGTAAATCGAAATTGCTGCAATCAGGATGATCGCCCATATGATTGGTAACCAGTATGCAACGTCCATCATGCTCAAGCTCCTTTACCGGGCGAAGAATTGATGACTTCGGGATGAGTGCTTGTGGCCAGAATGTCCGGGGCATGAGAGGGGCTGGTTTCATGTTCACCTTCCACCGGCGCGTGCGTCAGAAGACGACATAGAATGCCGATCCCCGATCCGAACACGATCACGTAGACCACCACAAAGACAGTCATCGTTAGCGCCATATTGGACAGGGCAATCGGGGATACACTATCCGATGTCCGGAGAAGCCCGTATACAGTCCACGGCTGACGACCAACTTCGGTCGTGATCCATCCGCATAGCAGAGCGATGAAGCCGGCAGGTGCCATGCCTACGGCGACCCTATGAAATACGGAACTGCTGAATAGTGCTCCTCTGCGCCTCAACCAAAGCGACCAGAACCCGACGACGACCATTAGCATGGCCAGTGCAATCATTATGCGGAAGGAAAAAAATATAACAGGCGAGAAGGGGCGTTGGTCACGCGGGAAATCCTTCATGCCAGGGACCTTGCCATTCAGGCTATGCGTCAGGATAAGTGATCCTACCAGAGGCAGCTTGACGGCATAATCTGTATGCTCGGTTTTCATATTGGGAATACCGAACAGCAGTTCCGGAGCGCGCCTTTCTGACTCCCAATCCCCTTCCATGGCGGCAATTTTGACCGGCTGGTATTTAAGTGTGTTCAGCCCATGGGCGTCACCGGCAAGAACTTGCAGGGGCGCTACAAACGCCGCCATCCACATAGCCATGGAAAACATCAGTCTTACCGGCTCACTTGCCTGCGTTCCTGCACGGCGCGCTTTGAGCAGGTGCCATGCTCCAGTAGCTCCCACGATAAAGGCAACCGAAAGAAAGGCCGCGAGGCCCATATGCACCAGTCGGAAAGGAAATGAGGGGTTGAAGATGATGGCAAGCCAGTCTGCTGGTATAAAGCGCCCGGTGGCAGGATCAATCGTATATCCCTGTGGCGTCTGCATCCACGAATTTGACGCCAGAATCCATGTCATCGAGATGAGGGTGCCAACGGAAACGCAGCATGTCGCTGCATAATGCAGGCCGCGTCCAACCTTGTTCATGCCAAACAGCATGACCCCTAGGAAACCAGCCTCCAGAAAGAAGGCTGTCATGACCTCATACGACAGTAGCACGCCTGTAATGGGGCCGGCCTTTCGGGAAAAGATCGACCAGTTCGTGCCAAATTCATACGACATGACCAAGCCAGAGACGACGCCCATCCCAAAAACGATCGAAAATATCTTGATCCAGTACCGATACAGATCCAGATAAGCCGTTCGCCCGGTTTTAAGCCACAGTCCTTCCAGTACCGCTAGATAGGCGGCTAACCCGATCGAGAAGGCAGGAAAGACAATATGGACGCCTACGGTAAAGGCGAACTGAAAACGCGCAAGAAGCAACGCTATATCTTGAGTTGGTTGCATGGGTGTTTCCCCAAAAATCCTGGTCCGGCCGTAATTATCGAAAATCTATATCTGGTGATAATCAACGATCGGAAACAAGACGGTTTTATTATTGGTGTATTTAGATGAACTGGTTCTTGTGCTCCATTATTACGATATCTTCTTGAGAATATCTTCCGGACCTATCCCTGTCCCGACGATATTTTGGCCGATACCCCTGCTACGAACGACCAATAAACATCGGTTCAACAGGTGTTTGGTATGGCTTTCCATTCTTCTACAAGCATAACCCGGTCCAACATCGATAACATCAGGACACCAGAACACGTTTGCGTGTGATCTTGCCCGATACGGTGGTCGGCAGATGCCTGACGAAGCGGACCTCCTTCAGACCAATCCAGCGCCCGAGGACTTCGTTGACCCGTGCAACGATTTCCTCGGCAGACGGAACATATTTCATGCCGGGATCAGTCACCACATAGGCGACAGGTCGCTGTCCCCGCAGTTCATCGGGGGTCGCGACCACGGCGCAGGCATGAACGGCCGGATGTGCTGCAATGATCTTTTCGATCTGCACGCCGGAAATCCTCCGGCCCGCGACCTTGATGACATCATCGGAACGTCCGAGCATATGCACGGCGCGATTGGCTTCGATCATGCCTTCATCGAAGGTGCGATAATGCCTACGTGTTTCATCAAGATACGCTGCAGGAGCATGGATCGCCCTGTCCTTCCAGACACCCGCCAGACAGCCAGGCGGCAGCGGTAGGGAGAGAACAATCTCGCCGCACTGTTCCGCCGGTATGGAGGGCATTATGGCCGGACGGAATCCCGGCGCAGGCCGCCCGATATCATTCATGAGCGAGACCGGCTCACGCTCGGGCAGGCCGAAGAAATGGGCGGTAATGCTCCAGCCGGTTTCGGTCTGCCACCAGTGATTGACGACGGGTTTACGAAAATATGCCCGCGCCCAGTCCAGCAAAGTTGGGTCCGCATATTCCCCGGCGACAAAGATGCGGCTCAGCGCGGGCACTATCGCTCCTGACAGATGGCGGCTCTCCTGTCGCATGAGTCGCATCTGTGTTGGCGTCGTGAACAGACATTTCACCTCGTGCTCATGACTGAGCGTGTGAATGGCGGAAGCAGATGCGCCACCTTCCACGATTACGCTGGTGCAGCCGCTGATCAGAGGGGCGTAGACGCCGTAGGAGTGACCGACAACCCAGCCCAGATCTGATGTCGTAAAGAAGGTGTCACCGGGTTTGCAGCCGTAGATCAAATCCATGGATAAGGCGAGGGCCACAGCATGACCGCCATTGTCACGCACAATGCCTTTCGCATGACCCGTCGTTCCGGATGTATGAAGAATATACAGGGGATCTTCGGAGCGCAGTATGACCGGCTCTGCTGGCGCGGACTGCTCCAGCATGTGGAAATCATGATCGCACACCGGCAGAAGTGAGGCCGGACAGGCTTTGCGCTGCACGATCACGCAGGCCTGTGGTCTATGCGTCGCTTTGTCCAGCGCCTCATTCAGGACAGGTGCAGATGGGATTGCCGTCTGCCCCTGAAAGCTACAACTGGCGGTGATGATGACTTTGGGGGCCACATCATCAATCCGGCGCGCCAGTTCCGGCCCCGCATAACCGGCAAAAACCACCACATGCACCGCCCCGATCCGCGCACAGGCAAGCATTGCGATGGCTGTTTCGATCATGGTGGGCATAACGATCAGGACACGGTCGCCTTTTTCCACGCCGAGCGAGCGTAGGCCGCCAGCAAAACCGGCCACCCTGCCCTGTAGTTCCCGGTAAGTCACCACCTGCCGTTCCCTGGTGGCGCAGGAATGCCAGATTAATGCTGCCTGCCCGCCGCGACCATTTTCAACATGCCGATCCACGGCATTGTGGCAGGTGTTGAGCGTAGCGTCAGGAAACCAGTCATGCCAGCCATCCGCCCGTGTCCTGCATGCGGCCACTGGCGGCTGCTTCCATGTCACGCGCTGTGCCGCAGCCAGCCAGAACTGCTCTGGCCGATTTAGCGCCGCATCATACATCGCCTCGTATGTCGTCCATGGAAGCATGGTATTTTACTCCGTTCAGGCTACGGGCACGTCTTTGCCGGTGATCTGGCTGGCCAGCCACGCGGCGTCACGCGAGACACCGGAAAACCGTCCCGATCCCCATGTGTGCAGCCACGGCAGGCCGAGGAAGTAGAATCCTGGCGCGTCGGTTACGCCGCGATGCCAGACCGGTTTGTTGGCCCCGTTGAAGACCGGAACGTCGATCCAGCGATAGTTCGGGCGGAAGCCAATGCACCAGACGATCGAGGTGATGCCTGCGGCTTTCAGGTCCAGCGGGGTGTTGCTGCCATCAGGCTCCCACACAGGTGCATAAGGGGCTTCGGTTGGGGCCGTGATCCCTTCGCGGGCGATGTAGGCGTCAATGGATTTCTTGATGTCGGCATTGGTTTTGTCAGCATCATCAAGGTTTTCCGCAAGATCCGGTGCGAAGTGCGCCACTTCATCGCGGATTGTCTCCAGCGTGCCATGCAGGCCCACGCCCTCCTTGGCAAAGAGCCGCAGATCAAGATCATGGCCTCCATTTCGGCCGGTGACATAATGATTGGTTTTGTCGCGTGCGCCGTCACGTAAGGGGTGATTGTCCACAGTAAGATCGTAGAAGTGCATGTCCGCAAGCCAGTCCACGACATCGCGGCCACGGTAGAAGCGCGAGACACGCGGGGCGGAACCGACACAGAGATGAACCTTGCGTTTTTCAAGAAACAGGTCCTCGACGATCTGCGCACCGGACTGACCGCTGCCCACGACCAGAACCGCGCCGTTCGGAAGCTGGGCGGCATTGCGGTAATCCTGCGAGTGGACCTGATGGATGGTGGGATCGATGGCACTCGCATAGCCGGGGATAACCGCGTCCTGATACGCTCCCGATGCAATGACCACATGCTTTGCATGCCATGTCTCTCCAGCCGCCACCACGCGGTACCCGCCGCCTTCATGGCGCGTGATGGAGGTGACAGCCGTGTGTTCGTGCAGCGGTGGGTTGAACGAGTTAACAAAGCCCTTCACGTATTCGATAATTTCCTGTTTCACCATGAATCCGTGAGGATCGTTCCCTTTGTAGGGATGACCTGGGAGTTCGCACTGCCAGTTCGGTGTGACCAGGCAAAAATTGTCCCAGCGTTCATCCTCCCACGAATGGCAGGCCGTCTTTGCCTCAAAGACAATGTGCTCCACCTTCTCGCGGCAGAGATACCAGCTCATGGAGAGCCCGGCCTGTCCGCCACCCACGATAATGACGGGAATGCTTTTTTCGTTCTGTGTCATGGTCGTTCTTTTCGTCTCAACAACTGAAAGACAGGACGCGCACCTGCGCATCGGGTCGATTAAGGAAGGGCGCACCGGCCTGTCGAATGGCGTGCAGCTGGCCAAGGGCGCGGCTGCACGGGAAGCCGTAGCGGGCGCGAACCCGCTCACTGGCCTCTGTCAGGGCAGTATCCGCCTTTTCAAGAAACTCCCTGACCGGATAATCCTGACCAGGCGTGAAATGGTCCCTTATGACCAGTGATGGGGAGTAGCAGTCGGTCTCCTTCCCATCGGGCCAGCGCACACGAAAAGTCATTTCGGGCATGGTTATAAAACTCCGGAAACAGGGGCATCGGCATGCCATAGGACTGCCAGACGCCGGTACGCAGGGAGGTGCCGACTGGCCACGCGGCTCCAGTCGAAACGGCGGGCCGTTGCGGGGCCGCTGACCCGGAAATGATCGCAGTTTTTGACGCTTAGCGCGTCCCGCAAGGCCATAAGCAGGGTGTCGGGGCGCGTCAGGTCGCACCACAGCGCATCTGCCCGCGAAAGGTGCCCGGTAAAGGGCGCGACTTCTGGCACAATGGCGGGCGTGCCGCAGGCCAGCGCTTCCAGCGGGCACAGGCCGAACCCTTCTGTTATGGACGGATAGGCCAGCACGGCAGCCTGCCGGTAAAAGGCTGGCATATCGTCATCCGCAACCGGTCCGGTTATGGTCACGTGATCCGCTGCACCGCTTTCATGCAGACGTGCCGCGAACAGCGTGCGGTAGGCAGAATGATCCAGCAATGAAGCCCCGCCCGCCACGACCAGATGCACATCAGGCTGTTCGCGGCGAAGGGCCAGAAACGCGTCGAGCAGTTGCAGGGTATTCTTGCGGCGCTCAATGCCGCCTACGGTCAGGATCAGGCGATGGCCAGCCGGCAGACGATACCGTGCCCGCAGCGAGGCATCATACGTGTTTGGTGCGGGCGAAAAGCGCACGGGATCGACCCCGTTGCCGACGACGGGGCCTCGCGACCATGTTCGTCACGCAGGATGCCTGCCCACAGGGTACTGACGGTAAAGAGTTCGGTCGCCGCCATGAAGCCCCGCCCCTGCCGCGTGGCAAGGACGGGGTGGGAGAAACGGTCGAGATGGTGGACCGTGCGGGCAAAGCCCGGTATCCGCCCCTCCATCACCAGATCGGCCAGCGCATTGGCGCTGATGGGGTCCTGCGCGTGCAGCACGTCAAAATACTGCCCAAGCAGTGCGTCCCTGATTTCACCAATGCGGCGCTCCAACAGCGTTGGTAGATCGCTCTCTGGCACAGCCGGAATACAGTATGTGGCGCAGCGGGGCGTGCGGAAAAAACCAGTCCCGGTCACATCCGGCGCGATGAGCGTTGCGTCATGGCCCGCGTCACACAGGGCTTCCGCCAGAGCCATGCCGTGCACCACACCGCCGCGCGGATTGGTCGAATGGGTCAGGATGCCGATGGACAGACTCATGGCGTAAACCCCATGAGTGGCGTCCGGTCCAGATCCCAAAAGGTTTCCTTCTCATCCGTCCATGTGACATCCACACGCCGCGTCTCATTGCACTGGCCGATGGCAGAAGCTGCAATGCCCCGCCCATGAAAGCGGGCGATGACCGCATCCGCATCTTCGGGACGCGCCGTGAGCAGATAGCCATAGCTGGGGAATGCGGACAGCCAGCGTTCCATAGGCGCGACATCGGGGCGTGGAATATCATCAAGCGTGATCGTCATGCCCACGCCTGAACATTCGGCCAGCATGAGGGCGGTACCCAGCAGCCCCGCCATACTGATGTCCTTGGCGGCACGGCATAGCCCATCCTCGGCTATGCACGGAAGAAGTTCGAGATCCCCCGCAGCCGGGCCGCCCCTTCGGTGCCGCACAGGGCGGAGCTTGCATCCCAGAACGGGTGCGGATCGTGCCAGCGGCCACGCAGGTCGATGGCGGCGATCAGGACTTCGCCCGGTCGGGCATCGAAGCTGCTCAGCAGATGACGGGCACGGCCAAGGATCGCCACCGACAGCGAGTTGTGAGTGCTGCGCATGTTGGTATGGCCGCCGACAACAGGCACGCCATAGGTGCGTGCCCCGTCATGCAGACCCGTCAGGATGGACGCGGCCACCTCGGACGTATCGCTCCACAACGCATCCACCACGGCCACGGGACGGCCTCCCATGGCCACGATATCGCTGACATTGACCATCACGCCGCAATACCCGGCAAACCACGGCATTGAGCGGACAAAGCTGTCCTGAAATCCCTCGCTGGCCAGCAGGAGATAGCCGTCACCGTCTGGAAGCGCGGCACAGTCATCGCCAAGACGGATGGCATCGGGATCTGCCGGTTTCAGGATCGCTGCAGCTTCAGCAATATCCTGTTTGCCCGCAAGGGCGCGACCATGGCGGAGCGTGCGCAGCAGTGTGGCAAGTTGATGTGCCATCACGCCACCTGCCGTATCCGGGGCTGCGGACGTAGCAGCCAAGTCTGATCCTGACCGTGTGCCGGATAGCGCGAAAGATCGGCCTCCATGTCATGATGTGGCAGGCCATGCAGCGTGATAACGCCGAGACTCCTCCAGTGCAGGCGGCGGAAAAACAGTACATTCTGTTCCTGCACCTGGGCCAGAAACCGGGTGGCCCCAAGTTCATGCGCCGTGCTGACTGCCATACGGATGAGTTCCGCTCCGATCCGCCCCAGCTTGCGGTAATCAGCATGCACAGCCAGGCGGGAACCGCGCCAGATGCCGGGTTCAGCTTCATGAATGCGCACCGCTCCCACAACCCGATCCGGCATCCCCGCCAGGCAGCAGGCCGCGATGATGGGAATGGCAACTGCGTCAGTTGCATCCCGGTCGTCGTCCGCGAATACCTGCTGTTCGGTGCAGAACACTTCGCGGCGCAGAGCATGATAACCGGCGCGTTCCCACGGCGTGCGGGCAAGACGCACAACATATTCCGTGGGGATGAACGGCCGGTCTTCCATGCCTTCGAGGATCGTGCTCATTGTTCGTATGCCGAGAGCGAGGAACAGGCGCCACACCGGCCACATCCAGCACGGATATCGGTAGATTTCATGTTCGCTTCGCGCAGCATCCGGCCCAGTGGCGCCAGCACGGATTTCATGAACTCGGCTGAAGGCGGCGCGTGATTTTCCAGCGGTGTGCCGGAAATGGGCACGAACGGCACTACGAAGGGATAGACCCCGAACGCAATCAGGCGTTCGGCCAAAGCCAGAATGTCTTTGGCACTGTCGCCAAGACCCGCGAGAATGTAGGTATTGACCTGTCCACGCCCGAAGATCGGCACGGCACTGGCGAAAGCGTCGATATAGCGATCAACGCTGACCGTGGCCTTGCCAGGCATGATCTTCTCCCGCACCGCCTGTGTTGCGGCTTCAAGATGCATGCCCAGACTGTCAGCCCCTGCATCCCGTAAGCGCTGGAACCAGCCGTGATCGCGCGGAGGCTCGCACTGGACCTGAAGTGGCAGGTCTACTGCGGCCCGGATGGCACGGGCTGATTCCGCCAGCACGGCAGCTCCCCGATCAATTACGTTGGGTGTGCCGGTGGTCAGTACCATGTCGCGCACGCCGTCCAGTTCCACGGCGGCCTTGGCAACTTCGGCAAGCTGCGCGGGTGTCTTGTAGGCAATGGTGCGGTCGGCCTCCAGCGACTGGCCGATAGCGCAGAACTGGCAGGAGGTGCGCCGGTCGGCATAGCGGATGCAGGTCTGGTGCACCGTGGTCGCCAGCGTGTCACGGCCATGCAGAAGGGCGATCTTCCAGTAAGGAATGCCGTCCGCCGTGCTCAGGCCATAAAAGCGCGGAGCCCTCGGAAAATGGATTGTGCCCAGCGTCTGGCCATCACGCAGCAGCGTGCTTGTCCCACTCTGGTCAGGCGGACTGGCCTGAAACGGAGACCGTCGGGCACCAGATGTATAAACCGGGACCATGACGGTCTGACCCGCGATGGTGATCGTCTTGTGATCTGAAGGCCCGGCGCCCCCTTTGCGGGCGATACCCCCGGTCTGCTCACCGATCTGAAGCCCGAAGGATTGCAGGTCAGTGACGAGCTTGCGGCCGGAAAGCGTGCCGAGTATCGGAATAGTCATGACGCAGCCTCGTCATTGGAGGAACCAACCGGCCCAGTTGCTCCGTGCTCACCAACATAATGCACCGTGCGTGCGGGCCGCCGGTCCTGCAGTAGGCTGAGCAATTCCGGGCGTGCGTAATGCCCTACGGAATCCATCATCCGCTTGCGCTTGGTGATCAGTGCAAAGTCGAGATCGGCAATCACCATCCCCTCGCCTTCCGTCAGCGGCGTGCCCAGCAGCTTGCCTTCAGGTGAGACGATGGCCGTGAAGCATCCACCCCGCAGCGGTCCTTCCAGCGCGGGATCGCGCGCTATATCCCTGATCTGATCTTCCGTGAGCCAGCCTGTGGCGTTCACGACAAAGCAGCCGGATTCAAGCGCATGATGCCGGATGGTGACTTCCATCTGGTCGGCGAAGATCTGGCCTACCAGCGAGCCGGGGAATTGGGCGCAATGGATTTCCTCGTGCTGGGTCATCAGCGCGTAGCGGGCGAGCGGATTGTAATGCTCCCAGCAGGCCAGCGCCCCGATGCGCCCAGCAGCACTCTCAACAACTTTCAGCCCGGCACCATCGCCCTGCCCCCAGACCATACGCTCATGGTAGGTGGGCGTGATCTTGCGGCGCTTGAGCAGGATCTCGCCTGTCGCATCAAAGATGATCTGCGTGTTGTAGAGCGTGCCGAAATCGCGCTCGTTCACGCCCAGCACCACGACCATGCCGGTGTCGCGGGCGGCTTCAGCCACCATGTCGGTTACCGGGCCAGGGATAATGACAGCGCGCTCGTAGAGCTCCAGATGCTCTCCGCCGAAGCGGAAAGCAGGCTGGATAAATGAGAAATAAGGATAATAGGGCACGAAGGTTTCGGGAAAGACCACCAACGTCACGCCTTTTTCGGCGGCATCGCGGATGGCCTGACAGACTTTCCGGGCAGTCCCCAGACCATCGTCACCAAGGACGGGGCTGATCTGGATGGCTGCGGCGCGAACGATACGGGACATGGCTTGCGGTCCTCCCTTGGGCCTTCAGAGAGTCCAGGTATTGAGGATAAAGGCGTTGTCGCGGCGGGCCAGCAGGATGATGTCGAGCACGTCCTGCGGATTGATCGGCGTAATGCCGGGGATCAGATTCTGCTCGCCGTAGCCATAGAGAGCTTGAAGCGCGAAGCGGCAGGCATAAACCTTTCCGCCTTCTTCAAGGATTTTCGCGATCTGCTTGTTGCAGTTCATGTGCCCCGGAAAGGCCTCGTCACCCAGACGGGGAAAGCCACGCTGCACGCCAAGCGTCACACCCGGACCGTACAGCAGCACCGACGTCTCGAAGCCTTTGCGGATCAGACGTGTGGCCTGCAGAAGATTTACGAACCCAACCGATCCTTCATTGGCGACAGTATGGAAGGTGATGAGGGCTTTTTCGCCGGGTTTGGCTTTAACGTCCTCAAAGACCTTATTTTCATAGTTGACGAAGCAATCGCCATCTTTATGCGGAGCGTGTTCGACTTTCGGCATGTTATATCTCCCGTGTGCTGCGGTCTCCGACGAGAAGCCGAAGCTGACCGCTGTGCCGAAGCGAACGTGGCACGGGATGACGGGGAGACAAAATATTGTATGTCTGATCTATGCATGACAAACGACGCAAAGCGCATGACAGGCCTGTTTTCAGCCACGACAGATCCATACAAAAAATATTAACGGGCAGGACAATTGGGAATAAATTGAATACCACTTTGTTTTGTAAGGATATTTATTTCACGCATTCGTGAACAGAAAGCGATTTTGTTTTTTGGCCGCTCGCGAACAGCCTCTGGGAATCAGGCGATTCCGACCATTCCTGATCGTGCTGTCAGGTCACACAATATCGGCAAAACCAGGGGAACGCTTGTGCTGCAGGACCGACAGCACCCCATGCAGGGATTCCTCAAGGCTTGCGGCGTCAGGTGCACTGCCCAGGGCGATCCGTGCGCGCTGCGGGGGCTCGCCGTTGATAGCAAAAACGGTGCTGGGCACCAGCGCCAGCCCCCGCCTGCGGGCATAGGCCACGAAATCCGCACTCCCCCACCAGTCCGGCAGTTTCAGCCAGACATGCGGTCCGTTAGGATTCATGCAGTGCCCCTCTCCGAGAATCTTGCGGGCAATGGACTGGCGCAGGCGCAGTTCTTTTTGGATGGCATGGAGGATCGTATGCGCCTGCTCGGTCTGCATCCATCGCGCCGTCAGCGCGCTGAGCAGACCGGCATTGGTGAGCGCAATCGCCCGGATCGCCGCCGTAACACGTCGGGTCATGTCCGTGTTGGGCAGGGCGACATACGCCGTGCGCAGGCCCGGACTGAGCGTTTTGGCAAGAGTCGCCACGTAACTGACACGACTATGATCAAGGGCCGCCAGCGCAGGCAGCGGATTGTCCATGAGAAGACTGTAAGGGTCGTCCTCAGCAATATGCAGATGATGGCGCTGGGCAACCTTCAGGATATCCTTGCGTCTTTGCAGAGACATCGTGGCCGTGGTGGGATTGTGGATGGTCGGGATGCAGTAGAGCATCCGGGGATGATGTTCGGCGCAGACCCGATCCAACTGGTCCGGCATCATGCCTTCCATATCGCTGTCCACACCCACCAGAATGAGATCGAACTGCGCGGCAATGGTCCGGATGCCCGGATAGGCGATGCGGTCGGTGACAATGACATCACCCGGTTGCGTGTGGGTACTGACAATCGCAGCCAGAGCACTCTGGGCACCCGGCGAGACAAGGATTTCATCTGTGCGCCGCTGCCCGATGACGGGTGCGATCCATTTCGCGCCAAGTTGGCGTTCTTCCAGTGTACCGCCCGTTACCCGATAGGACATCAGACTGTTCAGGTCCTGCTGCTTGAGGATGGTCGTAATGTCGCTCTGGATAATGCGCTGAAGGGGCGGGTCCTGCGGGATGGGCGGCAGGTTCATGGTCAGGTCAACTACGGCCGGCCCCGTATGACGCCAGTGACTTTCTCCCGCGCCGACACGGACAAAGGTGCCCCGGCCGACCGTCGCATCAATCAGGCCGCGCCGCCGCGCCTCGGTAAACGCCCGGGTCACGGTCGTCAGATTGGCGTCAAGATACTCTGCGATTGTTCGCTGTGGAGGCAGCCTGTCTCCTTCCCTCAGCTCACCCTTGCGGATGGAAAGTGCCAGAGCATCCGCGATCGTCAGATAAATGGCGTTCGGACTCCGTTCGATCTCTTCTTTCCAATGGGCCAGATAGGGGTATGCGGACATGAAGTGAAACTTCCATACAATGGTAAGAGTTATATTTGAACATAATCCGCACAATCAACGCAATCATGCCCAAACCAGACCACTCCACTGAATGGGCTGCTGTTGTATAAATGCCGTTCGTTCAACGGCACATGTTCCCTGCATCCACGACGTTGTCGGCCGCCTCACGCAAGCTGAAGGCAAGCAAGAATCAAAGGTGCAAATTGAACCGCCCCGGGTTTACCGGAGAGTAAAACACTCAAAGGATGAGCCCTATGACGAACCAGAAATTCACCCCTGCCTATCCTGCTGAACTTCGAGAACGCGGAGTTCGGCTTTTTCGAGAGCACCGAGGTGACTATGCCAGCGACAATGCGGCTTACAAGGCGATTGCACCGAAGCTTGGTTGTTCTCCGGACAGGATATGCGTGATCCGGAAAGGAAAGGCGGTTTTGACGGTCTTTAGAAAATCGACGGCATTGGCAGCATTCTCGGCGTCGTAGACGGCCAGATGCACGAAACGTGAGCAGCGGTCGATCGCATCAAACTGCTCATCAACGTGAGCACGCCATTCTGCTGTTGTTGGTTCTGAAGGCTTTGTCATCTCATTCTATCCTGTAGGCCCTAAATGATGCCTCAGGATCAGGAATGATGATGCGACGAAAAAGAAAGAGGACTTTCTCAAAGAAGAGAAAGCCCTCTCAAATCTCATTTCACAAAAGACCGTTAAGCTGAACGCTTCTGCACAGCAGACACGGCTTGATCTGACAGCAGATAAGGGCCCGCAGCACGGAGGATCATGGAAAGTATATTGCTCAGCCGTTAGGGCCTGTTAGATCTTGATCCAATCTGCAGTTGCGGCGAGGTGAAGGATAGCGAGGAACGAGGCGGCAGTCTTTTCGTATCGCGTTGCGACGGCGCGCCATTCCTTCAGACGGGCCCATAGGTTTTCCACCAGATGGCGGTTGCGATAAGCCCATTGTGGGCAGGCGACGGCAGCGTCCCGGCGCTTGGTCGGGATCGCTGGTCGAGCCCCCATGGCCCAGACATGTTCCCGGAAGGCATTGGAAGCGTATCCCTTGTCACCGACGACCCATAATGGCTCGCGTGGCAGGCGGTCGAGCATGGCGGGTGCGAGCGGCAGTTCGTGCGCCTGGCCGGGAGCCAAAGTGAAGGTGACAGCACGGCCACGCCCGTCAGCGACTACGCAGACCTTGGTGCCTTAGCCACCGCGAGAGCGGCCAAGCACTTCACGATGGTCTCGCTGTCGGCTGTCATCTCCTTTTTTTGGGCCCCAGCCGCTTTGTGATGCGCACGAATGTTGGTGCCGTCGAGAAAGACCATCCCCAACGCCTGTTCACATTCCTGCACCAGGGCGAACAGGCGCTCCCAGACCCCGCGCTTCGCCCAGCGGATGAACAACTGCGCAGCAAGCCACCACGGGCCCAATTCCGAAGGAATGCTGCGCCATTTCGCACCATTCTGATGACGCCAGAATACCGCAGAAATCGTCCGCCGCAGGTCTTTCGGCGGCGTCTTACCGCGAGGGCGCACCGCTTCAATCAGCGGCTCCCAAACAGCCCAGGCTTCGTCCGTGAAAATCTGCGTCGCATTGCTTTCAGTCATTCCTCATATATAGGAATAAACTGCAAGATCTAACAGGACCTAATTGTTGAGGTGGTTTGACGTGCCCCCCGGAAATGTAACCATTTAAAAGTAGAGTCCGATCGAGAAGGATACGGACGGATGAAGCGCAGTCGTTTTACGGAAGAGCAGATCATAGGGATCCTGAAGGAACAGGAATCCGGGCTGAAGGTCTCTGATCTTTGCCGTAAGCACGGGATCAGTGACGCGACCTTCTATAAATGGAAGACCCGTTATGGTGGCCTTGAGGTATCCGAGGCCAAACGGCTGAAGGCGCTGGAAGATGAAAACAGCCGCCTGAAACGTCTTCTTGCGGATGCCATGCTGGATAATGCGGCACTGAAGGAAATTGTTGGAAAAAAGTGGTAACGCCTATCGCGAAACGGCAGGCGGTCCGACACATTCAGGAAGCTCTGGCCCTGAGTGAACGCCGAGCCTGTGCGCTTATTGGTGTTGCCAGGCGTGTCGCGCGGTATGTTTCTACCGGAGCGGACGATGCTGCCCTGCGCCAGCGCCTACGGGAACTGGCGGACCAACGACGCCGCTTTGGCTATCGCCGCCTGGGTTATCTTCTGGCGCGGGAAGGATTCAGCCCCAATCACAAGAAGCTGTTCCGCCTTTACCAGGAGGAAGGGCTGAAAGTCCGCCATCGGGGTGGCCGCAAGAGGGCACTGGGGACGCGTTCTCCCATGACCATCCCTCAGGAACCCGGGCAGCGCTGGAGCCTGGATTTTGTCTCGGATGCCCTGACTTGTGGCCGCCGGTTCCGCATTCTGGCTGTTATCGACGATTTCAGTCGCAAGAACCTGGCATTGGTTGCCGACACGTCATTATCAGGTGGACGTGTGGCGCGGGAACTGACGGCCCTGGTGGAACGATATGGCAAACCCCTCATGATTGTCAGCGACAACGGTACGGAGTTCACATCCCATGCCATCCTGAAATGGGCGGATGAGATGAAGGTTGAATGGCACTATATCGCCCCCGGGAAACCGCAACAGAACGGCTTTGTCGAAAGTTTCAACGGCCGGTTGAGGGATGAATGCCTCAACGAGACGCTGTTCACGTCTCTCAGCCATGCCCGACAGGTTCTGGCTGACTGGCGGGAAGACTACAATACGGTGCGCCCCCATTCCCAGCTGGGTGGCAGGACACCGGATCAGGTCGCCAGACAAGTGTCTCGGGGGCATGCCCCCGAGACACTTGTCATCCCATCAAACCAAAGCCATAAAAAACGGGAACTCTCCTTTGAGTGGATACAAAAAAGGGGGCACCTCACATACGATGGACCTCGTGATGCGGCGGACGGGCTCGTCGCGGTGCAGCGACTGTGTCAGGATATTGCTGAGGGGTCTGACTATGCTGGTTTTTCGGGAAAAGGATAACGAGCAATGCTTGATGCTCTACACCTGACCGGATCCTGGCCTGTTCTACGCTCGCGTATTCTAGAACAGGTAGACCGCCTCACCAGGCAGCGTTTGGCTCAATCCGACATTACGATCGACGTCCTGCGTCCCATTCTCTCGACAGCACGCTTCTCCCCGCCCCTTCCTGTCTTTATCGCCGGCAGCATGCTTCCGGATGGCTCTGCTCTCCTCGACACTGAATTGCCCGACGGCGCCGAACACACAGCCAGTGCGCGTAAACTTCTTGAGGGCGCCCTTTCCTCTCTCCCCAGCGGCTACCATCTCGAAGTAGCTCTTGAGATCGATCGACGACGCTTAGCGTTTGTCGCGTCGCTTGTTTCGTCGGACCAGAACGAAAGACCATCTTTCCTTCCGAGCAAGGACAAGGTCAATTCTATCCCGACACCTGCACCTATCGGACAAGCTCCTGCCAATGTTGTCCGCTGGTTCTCGGCTTTGGCCGAAGCTGAGGTTCCCAAACATGACGGCCAACTGGAGACATCACAGGCAGCCGTAGGCACATTCGTTCAGATCGGTAAGGCCGCTAACACCCGCCGAGCCTACCGCTCGGCCATCCGTGGCTGGTGTGCATTTGCTGAACGTCATGACCTCCCTGCCCTGCCTGCGCGAAGCGAAGATGTTGCAACCTATCTAGCTGATCTGGCTTTGCGCGGACGCAAGCCAGCAACTATTGAACTCTATAGGGCTGCGTTGCGCTATCTTCATCATGTGGCACATCTACCCATACCTACGACACATGCTCTCGTCTCTGAGATGCTGGCCGGAATTCATCGCTCACCAAGCAAGACGCCACAACGCCGGGTAAAAGGTTTGACTTGGGAAATGCTCTGCGAGGTCGTTGATAAGATCCCTATGACATCGCTGGTGGATACACGTGACCGCGCCATTTTGCTGGTTGGCTATGGTGGAGCGCTTCGTCGCTCTGAACTGGCAGGGATCCAGCTCGAACACGTCACGCTTGATGAAGACTGCATGCGGATCACCCTACCCTACTCTAAGGGGGATAAGAAGCATCAGGGCACCACAATCGTTATTCCCCGTGGGATAACCAGACATTGTCCAGTTCGTGCGTGGGAGACGTGGCTACGGGAGTCAAAACTGACACCACGAAAAAACAAGTCAAACGAAACAAAGACAGAGAGCACAAACGAGACGACTGCGGCCTTCCCAAGAATTTGGCTGCCTGCAACAGCGAAAAAAAATGGGACTGCTCCTGATCCTAAAATCGGCACGCAAAGTCTTTCGGACTTTTCGATAGCCACAATCATCAAACGCCGCTGTCAGGCTGCGGGTATTGAGGGCGATTTTAGCGGGCACAGTCTACGTCGGGGTGCCATCACGACAGGCGCTCAGGATGGCATTGACCTGATGTCGCTCAAACGATTTTCCCGTCATCGCGATTACCGCGTACTGGAAGCATATGTTGAAGAGGATCAGTCTTTCGTGAAACATCCAGGAAGGACTAGATTTTAAAATCCAAAGAAGCTTGGTGATTTTGTGTTCATTGCCGACGCAGGCCATCTGTGTTCATTGCTGACGCCATCATATCAACCGTTGGCCAGCCTCAAGATCGACTCGCATACGATTCTACAAATACGTTCACATTGCGGCTGTTAAAGCGGCACTTTGTGTTCATTGCCGACAATTATTTGGGTATAGTTATCCATGTGTTTTCTGCCGACACTCGAATGAAATCATCGAAATTTTAGGGGTTATCCACATAAATAGAAGTGTTCATTGCCGACGGGCTAAAAGAGCTACAAAAAAAAATACCATAATTTCAATAAACTATAAAATTATTCACGTGTTTGTTGCCGACGAAACAATAATACATACAATATTCTTTAATCTTGTCTCTCTGTCGGCAAAGAACACAGAGGAATGGTAAAGCGTCAGAAACAAACACATCTTGCAATATGTCAGCAAGAAACACATCGACAGAAAGATCAGGGCATGCATTTTCTGGATATCTAAGAATAGCTTGGATATGCAAATTGAAAGACCGAGCCCCAGAACAAGATGATCTCTTTGAAAACCTCCACGGTCTCGTTGAGACACATGGAGCTAGTAACGCTCTGTCTTTCGCTCAGTCTTATGCCGCTAATCGTCCTACTCCTCGACCGCCTTCATTACTGGACGTTGTTGCTGGACGCTCAGGACGTAAAGTTATCGATGCCGTATCTTCATCTCTCGTGAGAGAAGCTGAGGGTGGAGGAGAGATCGGATATACTTATACCGCTTGGTGCCTTGCAGGATTACCACATAAGGATCGGGAACCAGGTCAAGATTGGCTAATTAAGACTGATTATGCACAACTTCTTGTGAGGCCAGGAGTTCGCCTTCGAGACGACGATGTAAGAGAAGATCTTTCTGTTCCATCAGGCTCCATAGCAAGACTACTTTTGATTGATTGGCAATCGGAAGCTCTAGAAAATAAAAGTAGAGAAATCTACCTTGGAAAAAGCCCTGCGGCACTTCTCAAAAAACTTGGTTTAAGTCGTGGTGGACCAATCTCACGAAAGCTATTGGAACAGATCGAACGCCTCGCGACATGCACCATTGACTTCAAGTTCGGAAATGATCAAGCTGGCGTTGTTGTAAACGAAAGATTGGTAGAGAGCTTTCGTTATGTAGGTGAGGTAGATCCTCGCACCAAACGAACAACAAGAATGATCGGACAGATAACACTTTCTGAGGCGTTTTATAACGAGTTACGTCGCCATCCCGTTCTTATTGATCGAGCTGCTATTAAAGATATCCAGACATCACCAAGAGCTATTGATGCTTACCTTTGGCTTGCTTTCCGTTTGCATGCTTTACGTGATGAAACACCAGTCTCGTGGGCTGCTCTTTGGAAACAATTTGGTCGCGAATTCAAACTTCTTAGGCAGTTTAAGGCGGAATTTCAGGAGCCTCTTGCGTTAGCCTTAGCAGCCTATAGAGCGGCTAAAGTCAAGGTTACGGAAAGAGGAGTAGTGTTGTCACCCTCTCCTCCCCCAGTAGACCATTAAGTTACTTTCTTAGAATTTGAATAATCTGCATACAGTTCAGGCATTTTTTCCAACAAGAAAGAAACAAACTCTGGAGATTTATCCGCGCGAATATCCATACGACCCTTCCTCGCACCAGAGCCCGCCTTCACAACCAAATCTTTATCAGGGGAATACCAAGATAAAGATTCATGGTTTTTTTTCGTGCCCGTGAAAGTTTCAGATCCTATAGCGGCTTTGTAAGCAGCAATAAAACACTTTTCATCATCCTGCTTCCGTTCGCCAGCTTCACGAATGAAATTCAGACATCTTTTACGTCCGCCTGGAGACTTTAACGCATCAGCAAAGTCCATCCATCGTTTTCTACCGATTGTAGGGCAACGTCCAAGGTATTCTACGATTTCATCATCAAGTTCTCTCACGACGGCAATCAACCGTGATAATTCAGTCTTGTCTATCCCTAAAGCTGCCATTGCTACTTCACGTCCAAAACCCTGTGACTCTAATTTTTTTGCAAACAGTGCTCGTTCTAGGAATGAAAGATCTGTGCGCTCACTGTTCTCCTGACCTTGAGCAATTAATAGGGCTGTGTCGCTAAGTTCCTTGACTATCGCTTTAACTGTGATGCCGAGCTCAAAACACGCTTTTAATCTACGATGCCCAAAGGCGACTTGATATCGTCCTGATTTACCAGGGTTTGGACGGACCAATATGGGCGACATCTGCCCGTTTTCCGCGATGGCGTCTTTTAATGATGAGAAGGTGTCGTCAGACACATCAAGGCGGTCTGGTAGAAATGAAGGATCAACTTTTTCAGGATCGAGCTCTATCACATGTGCTCCGTCCCTTAATTTCTCCTCAAGCTTTTCCGCCTCCCCAGCTTTGGCTTTAAGATCACCAAGACTTCTGGCTACAGATCCTAACGCACCGCTTCTACTGAAGGTGCCTGATGGTTTAACTTCGTTGGGACGATTGGTGTCTGTTGAGCTAGGTATTAGTTTTCCCAAGGTGTGGTTACGGGCCATGATCTCTCTCCTTAGATTTTTCAGTTGTAGTTGACAGGTGTCAACTCTGGATTAGTTGTCCCTGCCCCATGCCCGGAAAATTAGATCACGTATCTCGCTGTTAACTGAGTTTACTGATTCTAAAGCCCGATCGTAAGTCGATCCAGTGAATTGCTTCCTCTCAATTTCAAAGAGTGACTGCTTGGTAATTGCAGCATCAGAAATAGCCGTAGTTTTTAACATGGGATGTGTAAGGACATGGTCTCCGAATAATGAACGCATAAAGGCAGCCATTTGAGTCTGTGGTCCATCAGAAGGTTCAAATCGAGTGAGAAGATATCGAACCCATCGGTAGGATACGTTCGCGCCGGCGTTGCGCAAATGTGTCATGACGTCGCTCATCATCATAAGAAATTGACACATAGACATAACGTCTAACATCTGCGGGTGGACTGTAATCAGAAGCCCTGTTGCAGCGCATACCGCTGACATTGTTAAATAACCAAGTTGTGGAGGACAATCGATTACAACTACATCATAGTTATCTTCTACATCTTGCAGAGCTTCATCTACCCGCGAGAAAAATATTGCCCCAGCTTGATCAGAGGAAGCCAGCAATTTCGGGGTCTCGTATTCGAACTCCATTAATTCAATATTGCCAGGTACAATATCTAAACCGGGGAAATTGGTTTGGCGCACTATTTCCGACAGAGGTCGTCGCTCATCGTCATATCGAATTGCCCCGTAGAGCGTTTCATTGGAATGCACGTCAAATTCGGGCTGAAAACCGTGGAGCGCTGAAAGACTAGCTTGTGGGTCAAGGTCAATTGCCAGGACACGGAGACCATCAAGAGCTAAACCTTGAGCTAAATGAGCTGCAGACGTAGTTTTGCCGCTCCCGCCTTTGAAATTCACAACGGCAACGACTTGAAGCCCCTCGTTTTTATTGCGTGTGGGTAAGTAATTTCGACCATTGCGAGTGTTCGAAGATAAAAACTGGCGTAACTCCCAGATTTGCTCGGCAGAGTAACTACGCCTCCCCCCCTTCCCGACATGGGGCCGTGGCCCCTTCCCCTCTAATGCGAGGTTTCGAAGGTAGGCTGGGGTCAAACCGACGAGTTTGGCTACTTCACCAATCTGAAACTGCCGCAAACCTTTTCGAGCATTTGGTGGGAAAAGCTCCATACGATGAGCTTGCAGTTGGGCGGACAGCATTTCTGCTTGTTCGGAGAGTAGGACATCCATGCCCTCTTCTAGTGGGGTCGTAAGGTTCATTATAAAAATCCTTAAAAGCGCCATTTAGCGCCGGGTGCGGTATATTGCGGTAAAAAATACTAATACCGCATTTATCTGGAGAGTTGACAGGTGTCAACTTGGTTTCAGACGCAAACCGGGCTTTAGCGTGCATTTCGCTGAGAGTTGACACCTGTCAACTGACAGAAGGACAGAAGGACAGAAGGACAGAAGGACAGAAGGACAGAAGGACAGAAGGACAGAAGGACAGAAGGACAGAAGGTTCACCAGCCCTGAGCGTGCGCCGCAAGTGGTAGGTGCTCGCCATGCTCGTCCGCTGCGCGGCCTGTGCGTGGCTCCGCTCCCGGCGCTTCGCACCGCACTTGCGCCCCCCACTCCGGCCCGGTTGTCACGAAGGCTTAAAGGATAAGGGATGAAGGGAGAGTAGACGCTCCCCTTCCCGCTCCTTGCCTCTAATCCCGACAAACCTATGCAATCAGGCCCCCGACCCTCCTCTGAGGCGTCGGGCGAAGCCGATTGGACGGAGTGCGCCATCATGTCCATGTCAGCCCCGCAACTCAATCTGTTCGATACCACTGTACTGTCCGGTGAGCTCGCATCCCTCTGGTCTCTGGACGATGATCAGCCTCCTCCGGAAGTCTGCCTCCCCTCCCCTCAGTCTTTCCGTATTCCACAGCGCGATTTCCGGCTGAAGGGACTGCGTGGTCTTGCCAGCGGATGGAAAGCCCGTGCTGAGGGTAATCTGGCAGCGATTGCCCTTCTCGGAGAACTGGAGCGCGAGGATCGTAATGCCACTGAGGCAGAGCAGGCGGTGCTCGCCCGTTTTACAGGTTTCGGTGCGGGTGAGCTTGCCAACAACCTCTTCCCGCCGACAGGCAAAGAAGTGCGCAAGGGATGGGAAAGTCTTGCGTCAGAACTTGAACAGCTTACGACGGAGACTGAAAGGGCTGGCCTGCGGCGCGCCACGCAATATGCCCACTACACCCCGGAACTGATTGTTCACTCGCTGTGGGATATGGCTCAGCGTATGGGCTTTCGTGGCGGTTCGGTGCTTGAACCGGGTTGCGGAACCGGGGTCTTTATAGCCGCACGACCTGAAAAACTGGAAGGCAAGATCGCCTTCACAGGGATTGAAAACGATCCAATCTCTGCCCGCATAGCGCGCAAACTCTATCCAAACCAGTGGATCCGCAGTGAGGATTTCACACGAGCCCAGCTTTCGCATGGCTATGATCTGGCTATTGGTAACCCACCCTTTAGCAACCGCACGGTGCACGGTCGGGACGGCTTGGAGAAGCAGGGATTAAGTCTTCATGACTTCTTCATTGCCCGCTCACTCGAAGCTTTACGACCGGGCGGTATCGCCCTGTTCGTGACGTCCAGATACACACTGGACAAAACGGATCCTAAGGCACGACAGATTATCGGCGAGAGCGCAGACCTGCTTGGCGCTGTGCGTTTGCCAGAGGGCGCAATGCGTGACGATGCCGGGACAGATGTGGTGGTCGATATCCTGGCATTCCGCAAACGAGAAGTGGGAGACGTGCCGTCAAATGAGAGCTGGGTTGAAACTGCAGACATCCCAGACTCAGACGAGGGAAATGGTCCGCTCGTCATAAACCGGTATTTCCTTGACCATCCCGAACAGGTGCTCGGCAGTCATATCTGGACGACAACGCAGTTTGGTCCCGGTTACACATGCTCTGCCACCGCCGGCGCAGAACTAGACCTTCTTCTTCCGCAAGCCCTGAGCCGGATCGCGCCCAACGTTCATTTCCTGCAGCCGTTAGAGGCGCGTATTGTCAGACCAGCAGGTGAAGGCGTTAGGGTTGGAACCGCGGCAAGTGGTGCGGACCTCAAGGAAGGAAGCTACTTTGTAGAACGGGGTGTTCTGCACCAGATTAGCGAGGGGCAGGCACAGATCGTCCCGATCCGCAAAGCAGGTCAGGCAGAAGGCATTTTTGCCAAGCATGCTCGGATCATCCGCGGGCTGGTGCCCATCCGTGATGCCGCACGAAGTGTGTTGCGGGCGCAGATGCAGAACCAGCCTTACGGAGCGCAGCAGCGCACTCTGAGGACGGCGTACCAGAGTTTCGTGCGAGAATTTGGCCCCATCAATCATACCCGCACCACGCTGCGCGAGAACCCTGAAACCGGGAAAACACGCGAAACCCAGCGTCGTCCGAACCTGCAACCCTTTCTGGATGATCCTGACGTCTGGCTGGTGGCTTCGATCGAGGAGTATGACGAGCGCACGGATACGGGTCGCATGGGCCCGATATTTTCAGAGCGCGTCATTCATGCACCGACAGAGCCTGAAATACACGGAGCCCATGACGCGCTGGCTGTGTCCTTGCATGAAACGGGTCGTGTGGATGTGCCTCTCATTGCCGAACTGCTGGGACGGAGAGAAGCCGATACATTGGCTGAACTTGGCGAAAGTGTTTACCTTGATCCAGAACGCAGCGTGCAGGGCAGGGACGTCTGGGTTACGGCTGATGAGATGCTCTCAGGCACCGTGCGGACCAAGCTGGCTTTGTCGCGTGAAGCCGCACAACGTGATCCACGGTTCGCACGCAATGTTAGCGCTCTGGAAGGCGTTCAGCCCCCGGATCTGCGACCCTCTGAAATTACAGCCCGTCTGGGAGCTCCGTGGCTGCCCGTCACGGACATTCAGGACTTCGTACAAGAGGTCATGGGGATTGAAACAACCATTCGTCATACCCCGGAAGTGGCATGCTGGAGTATCAACCGCGCGCCGTTTCTGTCTCGTGCTGAAGCAACATCTGTCTGGGGCACGGAACGACGCAATGCAGCGGAACTGCTGGAAGATGCGCTCTCTCAGTCCATTCCCAAAATCTGGGATCACTGGCGCGATGAGAATGGCAACGAACGACGCGAACTCAATACGCAGGAAACGGAAGCCGCCAAGGAAAAACTGGCAGCTATCAAGAGCGCGTTCGAAAAATGGGTGTGGCAGGATCCCGACCGCTCGGACCGTCTCGTAAAGCTCTATAACGAGACCTACAACAATCTTGTGCCACGGGCCTTCGATGGCAGTCATCTGCGTCTGCCGGGCGCAAGCAGCACGATTACCTTGCGTGCCCATCAGAAGCGCGTGGTGTGGCGGATTATTGCATCAGGGCGCACCTATATGGCCCATGCTGTGGGGGCAGGAAAAACCTTTTCCATGGCGGCGGCCGTCATGGAGCAGAAACGCCTTGGACTGATCAGTAAGGCCGTTATCGTGGTTCCCGGCCACTGCCTTGCACAGATGGCGCGTGAATTTCTCATGCTCTATCCCACGGCGAGAATTCTCGTGGCGGACGAGACAAATTTCGTCAAAGCGAAACGTCAGCGTTTTATTGCCCGCGCGGCAACCGAAAACTGGGATGCGATCATCATAACCCATGACGCCTTCAAGTTCATTCCTGTGGAAGCTGGCTTTGAACGGCAGATGATTGAAGATCAGATTGCGTCATACGAGGCCATTCTGTCTGGCCTGGATGGCGATGACCGTATCTCCCGTAAGCGTATTGAACGCATGAAAGAGGGGATGGAGGCTAAACTGGAAGGATTAGCCGCCCAGAAGGATGATCTCCTTCATATGGGAGAAATGGGCATCGACCAGATCCTTGTGGATGAAGCCCAGCTCTTTCGGAAACTCTCTTACGCGACCAATCAGTCCGATCTGAGAGGTGTCGATCCTAACGGCTCACAGCGCGCATGGGATCTTTTCGTAAAAACGCGTTACCTTGCGAAGACTGACCCAACACGTCCACTGATCATGGCTTCAGGTTCGCCGATTACGAATACGATTGCCGAATTGTGGAATGTCGGACGGTATATGGATCTGGATGCTCTTGTCGCCCGCAATCTCCACGAATTTGATGCTTGGGCAGCCAACTTTGGGGAAACACGCACCGAACTGGAGCTTCAGCCCAACGGTCTCTACAAACCGGTCACGCGCTTTACCGAATTCGTCAATGTGGCCGATCTGATGGCCATGTATCGTGACTTTGCGGACGTCGTTCAGTCAGACGAGTTGGCCCGGTATGTCAAGCTGCCCTCAGTGAAGGGTGGTAACAGACAGATTGTGGTGGCCGAAAGCACGGAAGACTTTCGGGCATTCCAGCAGACCCTTGCAGAACGGATGCGCGCGATTGAAGCCCGTTCAGGACGGCCGCAGAAAGGGGACGACATCATTCTGAGTGTGATGAATGATGCCCGGCATGGCGCGATCGATCTGCGGTTTATCGCACCGTGGGCGGATGATGACCCACATTCCAAGCTGAATGTGATGATTCGGAAGGTGTTTGAAATCTGGCATGAGACATCTGCCAATCGTTACACCAATCCCGAGACGGGCAGGGCTTACGATTTACCGGGGGCCGTGCAGATGATCTTCTCCGATCTCGGCACACAGGCCTCCCAGACCAGGCGCGGGTTCTCGGCTTATAACTGGATCAGGTCAGAGCTGATCCGCATGGGTGTCCCAGCCGAGCAGATTGCCTTCATGCAGGATTACGACAAGGCGGCAGCCAAGCTGCGTCTGTTTGGTGATCTCAATGCAGGCCGCAAGCGTATCCTGATCGGTTCAACAGCCACAATGGGAACAGGGGTCAATGCCCAGCAGCGCCTGAAAGCCCTGCATCATCTCGACGTGCCCTGGCTTGTTGCCGATATCATGCAACGTGAAGGTCGGATTGTGCGTCAGGGCAATCAGCATGACGAAGTGGAGGTTTACGCATACGCCCAGCAGGGATCCGTGGACGCCACCAACTGGCAGCTCCTTGAACGGAAGATGCGATTTATCGGCCTTGCAATGTCGGGAGACCGGACAATCCGTCGTATTGAGGATGTGGGCGGTGAAGGCAACCAGTTTGCAATGGCCAAGGCGCTGGCATCAGGCGACATGCGTCTGATTCAAAAAGCCGGCCTGGAAGCCGATATCGCGCGTCTTGAGCGTTTGCAGGCCGCACATTTCGATGATCAGTTCAATGTGCGGCGCCAGATCCAGAGAGCTGAACGCGACATCAAGACAGCCCAGGCACGCATTCCGAAAATTGAGGCGGCACTTACACAGCGTATCACCACGAAAGGCGAGGCGTTTACGCTTCACCGTGACACCAAGGTGGTTGAAAGCCGTGAAAAAGCTGGGGCATGGATACTGTCGCAGGCGCGGCTCGCTGAACGGGAAGGCCGGACCGGGCAGTGGAGCATGGGTCGTATCGCCGGATTTGAAGTGATGTGCGAAGCTCATGAACAGCAGTTCAGAACGTCGGACAAGAGAAAACCAGAAGTAGTCTCCTCCATCTATCTGGATACACCTGCAGGAGAAATCGAGGTCGAGACCGATCGTGAGACCAAGCCTCTGGGACTGATTTCACGGATTGAGCACGCAGCCTTACGTCTGGACAGCGATCTGGCTGAAGCACGTCGCAGTCTGGATGAGGCACAGCGCCGACTGCCAGCTTATCGCGCACGGGAAGGACTTCCTTTTGCGGAAGCCGACGATCTCACGGCGAAATGTGCCGAGCTATCCGCATTGGATGCTGAGCTGGAAGCGGAAGGCAAGGAAAAGGAAGCTACGTTGAAATCGGCGACAGCAAATGATGATACTGCTTCTGCTGTTGCAGAGAAAATTGAGCAGGTGGCCTAAGAAAATAAGAAGAGCACAAAGCCGAAAAGGGAAGGGCGGGCCACAGGCCGCCCACACGCCGCAAGGGTATGCCCCGTTCCGGGGCCTCGCTGACGCTCGCCCTTGCCCCGTGTAGGCGTCTGTGACCGTGCCGAAGGTATGAGGTCAGAAAATGACACCTCATGACCCTGAAAGTGAGGAGAGTATCATGACGGAACTTCGCCGCGTCGATCCCAGAACACTCGTACCAAACCCGAATAATCCCCGTAAGACCCAGCCAGATCCTCGTGCGGAACATCAGCTTGCGCTGAATATCAAGACAGTGGGCCTGATTCATGCGCCCTGTGTGCGAGAACTTGAGGACGGTCGGTTGATGATTGTCGCTGGTCACAGGCGGGTGCGGGCCTGTATTGCGGCGAAATTGACTGAAATTGACGTGCATGTCCGTTCTGGTGATGAAAAAAGCGATACGATGGCCGCTGTCGCCGAGAACGTCGTGCGTGCCGATATGACGGAATCCGAACAATGGCGTGGTGTGCTGGATATGCGCGCGAAGGGCGCTACGGATACAGAAATCTGTCGGGCTTTTATGGTAACACCAGCCTATCTTCGTGGCCTGATGCTGTTGTCCCAAATTCATCCGCCCATTATTGCGGCCATCGATAGTGGGATTGGGCCTTCCTATACTGACCGGAACGCAATTGCGCGCACTCCGCTGGAGCGCCAACGCGATGTATGGGCCGAGATCTGGGCGGAAAGTGCTGACGAAGGAGCAGATCCGGCCGACTATGAGATGAGTAGGGAAGACGCCACACATTTCGACTGGTCGGAATTTGTAAGATATCTTGATCAGGTCGAATTATATGCTCGCAACTACGAGTTTGACGACGAGACTGCAAAAGAAGCTGGTGTCGTCTGGGAAGAAGATCTCTTCGGGCAGGGTGGAGAAGATAATCGATACTGCACCCAATATGCCGCTATGTTTAAGGCGCAGCAGATCTGGGCCGAGAAAACTAAGCCTGAAGGAACCATTTACCTCCAGAGCAACGAATATGGGGAAGGACTTGCACCAGACGGATACCGGAAGGTGGGTTCCTGGGAAATGGAATGGGACGAAGATATCCCGGCGATCTGGGTTAACCCACGCACACTGCAGATTCAAAAAGGACGGGTACGCGAACTGGGAGAACAGTCCACCCGCAGGACAGAAAATGGCTCCCTTTCTTTACCGTCAGCCCAAAAATCCGAAAAACCTAAAGAGCGCCCCGATATTTCAGGCACAGGGCTTAAAATTATCGGGGATGTTCGGACACAGGCTTTGCGTCAGGCGTTGGATGCAGCACGAGAAAATGCAGATCCATGGGATCTGGTTGGTGCTTTCATACTGGCTTTGAGTGCCAATAACGTAAAAATCCACGGTGATGATACATATGAGCCTTATGGGAGTGTTACGGAGCGTGACCTGGCTGTCGCCCGCATTTTCCCAGAAGGTGTGTTGGTTCGTGACCCGGATCTTCTCAGAAACGCAGCATTGGGTGTGCTTAGCACGTTCATGAATTGCGGCCTCAGTCAGCATAGCGGTAGCGGTTTGCCCGCCCAGATCCTTGGGGTGTTGTTTGGTGCGGACGAGTATATGCCCACAATGGCCTTTGAAGAATTTCTTAAAAGTTACAGTAAACCGGGAATTACCAAAGCTGTTCAGGCTGAAGGTCTGGAAGAAAAACCCACTGGTAAAGCGATGCGTGAAGCACTTATGGCTCACGTTGGCGAAAAACGATGGGTGCCGGAACCTGCAACATTTACAGCGGGGCTCTCAGAATGGAAATCCAAGTTAGAGAACCAGGCTGCGCGGGTGGCAGCTCGGGCACGTTTGGCGGCGCAGATGGAGGAAGAAGAAGGTGATTCTGATTTTGATACTGACGTCACAACTGACAGTGAAGAGGATGAGAACTGTGAGGAGCGAGTGGATCTAGACGAAGGCCAGACTGATCAGGAGAGCCTGTCTGATGGTGATGAAAGTGCGCATAACGCTACTATTCCCGACGATCCACGCATCCCCAGCGAACTGACAGAGCTGGCCCGTGCGATGCCTGAACGTCTTGAAGTAATTATGGTCTGAGTAATAAGGTCTATCCGGCATTTGGGGTTGATGGGCTGAATCCCCGGTTCGTTGGGAAGGTAGCTCAGGCCACCGCCTGAGCTACCATATCGGGGTGTTGTCCGATGACCCGAACGTAGGCTACCGCGAAGTCGGGGGCCATCGCCCGTGCCTGCTCCCAGTCCCGTAACGTGCCGACAGGAACGCGGAAACGGCTGGCAAACTCGACCTGAGACAGACCGAGATCGTTACGGGTTTTACGGATCAACCGTGCCCTTTGCCCACGTTCCATGCCTTCGATGGATACTGCGCGGTCTTCGGAATCCGCCGGATCAGCAGGCAGAATGATATGCTCTCTCTTCACCTTTGTTACTCCTTCTCACGGAAATAAAGCGGGGCAGATCGTCCCGCCAGACAAACACACCGGTGAACAGCTTCTCGCCCACGACGCCAACCACTTTGTAGCGATCCTCCTCATCCTCAATGCGGATGGTGGGCAAGATCAGGTGATTATCGTCCTCGAAAATACGATCGCCAAAGGCCAGAGACAGTTTGTGCTTTTTTTTGTTGGCGAGGTCTTTTGCGGGGTCAAACCTGTTATCCATGAGACGATAATACGGGATTACCGTAGTTACTGTAAAGTGAAAACTACGGGCATCCCGCAACTTTTAGCCATTTCGACAGGTTGCCATCAACCTCGTATGCTCGATAGCAGTAATAAGGCGATCCGTCTCTATGGATCGCTTTTTTGTAACACCCTTTGATCATTCAAAAGAACATTCACACAGTTGAGAAAATAAAAGGAAATATTTGAAAGAGAAGGGCCATAGTCTGGAGGCTGAAGCAAACGGTGGGTTCTCTCCATGCTCGACCGCGGAGCGGTCTGCGCGTGGCTCCGATCCCGGTGCTTCGCACCGCGTTTGCCTCAGCCTCCAGACTATGACGGCCGCTCTGGTATCAGAAAGTGTAATCTTAAAAAGGATGCATTTTCTGGAAATAAACCCAGATTACGGAGAGTTTAATGTCCGATATATTAGAACCGACACACGCTCTTACATCCCAGGCCCTCGCTGGATTTACAGGAACAGTGAAGTATTACCGCTGGCATAGCGGGCTCATTCTGACTGATGGCGCGCGTTACATCGCAGCAAATGGTGCCGCGTGGCTGATTGATATACTGGCAAGTGTTCAGCATTTGCCGACTATGCGCGAGGAAGATCGACAGTTCTGGACCTTGAAGGTTGATCTCGAAAAACACACAGCCGTTATTATTTGCACCGATGGAGATAAGACAGGGGATGGGGAAGTCGAACTTTATCGTCAAGACATCCCTTATACGGATTTCCCCCTAAAAGAAGCCAAGTTATACGCTTTCAGTGAACCCGGCATAGGGCGAATTGTCCTGCTTCCCAGCGAATACTGAAAACGCTGACGCTCTCTACTGTAAGGCCGCCCTGAAGGGCGGCTTTTTTTATATCTGCCATCCAACTGCACCACAAAATACCGTGGTGATAGGGACGTTTTGAAATGTGCAAGACACTCGATGTGACACGACAGACATGTGGTCGATATATTGTGGAAACGTGCCTTCGGCCTGATGGAGCCGTTTTTTTACGCACCCCGGAAATATTCCCGGTCAATGCCCGCAACTGGCATGGTCCATATGAAAATATGAATGCTGCAATCACTGATTTTTTGGACCGGACGGCAATACCGAAGATCACACGTAAGAAACTCTCCTCTCTGCGCGATCACGGCTATGCCGGGGATGTTGGTGGGAAGGAGATGATCCTTCATCTCGATCGCTGGACCGGTGCCACAACGCTCAGTGATTTCGAATTGATCGAGGAGAGCATCCAGACCTGATTTCCTTTCATCCGCATCTCTCAAAATTTGTCAGGAGAATGATCTCATGTTGAAACACACGATCGTTTCTGGAAACCACCTGCTGCGTCCTGCAAAGCCGACCCGATGGATCTGTACAGATGAACCGGTCACGTGCCGGCGGTGCCACATCGAGTGGCTGGATGGTGACCCGGCATTATCCATTGAGTGTCCTGGCTGTGGTGCGGAAGCTGGCTATCCTTGTCAGCGGCCCCAGGGAGGCAATGAACGTGTCTGTTTCCAGCGTGACCGTCAGGCTATTCGCAATGGTCTGCTGATGCCATGCGAAGGTTTATCGTGGGATGGACGGCACGATAAGCGTCTGATGATGACGTCACATCCTCACCCTCACGCCATTCCAATTCTGAGTGGCGCACCAGTAAGTCGATTTACTGCGTAAGGGATCATCTCACGTGATTCAGGTGTGTCCAATATGGCCACACTTTCAGATTTTCCATGATGAGGAAGAAGTCTTTCCTAACATGAAGGATGAAGCACGTCACGTCCTGTTTGAGATGTGAAGACGAAAATCAAATCAAAAACAAAGAAAGAGAAAAACAAGAACAACAAAGAATGTGCACCAGAGCGCCGCGGCGGGGGCAAGAGGTGGGTTCTCGCCATGCTCGACCGCAAGCGGTCTGTGCGTGGCTCCGATCCCGGTGCTGACGCACCGCTCTTGCCCCCGCCACGGCGCTCCGGTCGCGCGAAGGTATCCAAAAGGAAAAGGACACCGACGATGCGCGATACGAAACTCCCTCTCCCCACAACAGCACGCGATTATCTGGAACTCGCAGGTTTCCTGCTGGGGACAATTCTTCTGGGGCTGACACTCATGATCCTGATCTGCGGACCCGCATTCGTACTGCCCCACAGCCTGACCTTTGCCGGTTTGGGTTAACTCCTGAGAAGAGGAATGGATTATGACCAAACATGAACGTGTTGATCTCTATCAGGATGTGACCAACCGCATCGTGGAGCAGTTAGAAAACGGAGTGGCCCCATGGGTGCAGCCCTGGTCTAATACCGCTTCAGGCCCGTCACTTCCACTCAACGTCACCACAGGTCGCCGATATAGCGGTATCAACGTGCTCCTGTTGTGGGGAACCGTGCAGATGTGCGGTTTTACCTCTCAGAGATGGCTGACGTTTAATCAGGCACGAAAAGTTGGTGGCAGTGTGAGGAAAGGTGAAAAGGGCACGACCGTTTTCTATGCGGACAGATTTGTGCCCGGTGGTCAGGAGGCTGACGAAGAGGCGCGGGCCATTCCCTTTCTGAAGCGCTTTACGGTTTTCAATATTGACCAGTGCGAACACCTGCCCGAAGACATGACGGGATCAGTCGCATCGCTACCGGAGCGCGAGATTGTCCCTCATGCAGACGCTCTGCTGCAGGCCACAGGTGCGGACATCCGAATTGGTGGTGACAAGGCATTTTATGCCCCAGATCCAGACTACATTCGGCTTCCCCCACAGAATGCCTATTATGAGCAGATCAACTGGTATCGCACGGCTTTTCACGAAACCGCGCATTGGAGTGGCCATAAAAGCCGTCTGGACCGTGACCTGTCTGGTCGGTTCGGTTCTCATAAATACATGGCAGAAGAGATCGTGGCTGAGCTTACGGCGGCCTTCGTTCTTGCCGAGTTGAACATCACGCCGACAGTGCGACACGCTGATTACATTGGGAGTTGGATTGCCCTGTTGAAAGAAGACAAGCGGGCAGTTTTTGCAGCAGCGCGTCTCGCGTCACAGGCAGCGGAATACATACTTGCTTTTCAGAGTAAGGCTCCCCGGTTACCCGCAGAACTTTCACGGATGGCGGCCTGAATGGGGCGAGGGATGCGGGCACTCGTGTCCGTATTCTGGGCTAACCCGAATACGATGCCCCCTCCAACAAGTGACACATTGCCGGACGGCAAGAGTTTATGGCTCTGCACCATACTGGACCGGAGTGTAGAGCGTGAGATCATCTCTCACTATGCACCGCGTATCCGCCCTGGTTCAGGGTGGTCACATGGTTGGTCTCCATTGCTCGACCCACCCAAACGCTGGAGTGGCACACGCAAAGCGGCAGCACGTCGTCGCAACCTGCGCCGACGGCTGGAAAAGGCAGTTCCACTCTTTGCCGATCAGTTCGAGGAGCAGGAACTCCAACGCAGGCCTGATTACTTCGATCCAGACAGTATTGAGCGCGAACAGTGCAAAAAAAAACTGATAACTGATCGCTCAAAATACCTACGCGCGGGAAAACACGTATCATGAATAGACAGTATTACACGTCACCTTTTCAGGGTGGGGACAATCCGTTGCGCGTGGGAACCATAGCGCTTGGTGCAATCTATCACATGCCACTTGGCGATTATATTGGTCCTCGCGAGCCATGGATCGTCGAAGCATTTTTGAACGGCCAGTATCATGCAGCCCGTCGAGATCCTCTGACTGGGAAATGGCAGAGTGTGTTTGTTAGCGGCCGGTCTGACAGGGCTCAACTTCGTAACCTTGCTACAGGAAAACGCATGATATTGGCCACTCACTGGTTGGTCAGTAGCGCGCGGCAATTTGGTGATGAGAACTCTTATCCCAAGCTTCCCGATATCGGAAAATTCTACAGAATATCCGAGAGAAAAGGGAAAGAGATACGAAGTTAAAATAAAGAGAAAGAAGGAAGAAAGAAAAGACAACACACTGCCGCACATCTTTCCGGGTCTGTGCGGTGTGAAGCGGCCGTCGTCGTGGTCAAGCCCCAAGCCTTCGGTCGTGACGGCACCGTGAAGCCACATGCGGCTTCCGCACCACTGCCGTCCCGAGGGCCTGACCCCGCCGCCTATGGCCGCTTCTTAAGGACCGCACCCGGAAAGATGATGCGGCAGCGGGCCGTCTCAAGATCCGGGAAGAACAGAAAGAAAATCTGTCATGCGCGGAACAGTCAATCGCGTCATCCTGGTGGGAAACCTCGGCAAGGATCCCTTGCGAGAAGATCTGGAAAACGGGGCAAGTCGGGTTTCATTCCCCTTGGCGACCTCAGAGAGCTGGTCAGATCAGTTTCAGGGCAAGCGGAAACAAATGCGAGAATGGCATTAGATTGTCTGTCTCGATCAACGTCTTGCTGATCTGACAATGCGCAAATGCCGAAAGGGTACCCAGGTTCTGGTTGAAGGACGCCTGCGCGCCACACTCGTGAGTGAAGGGCCGGCGCAGTGGGTGCGCACCGAGATCGTCATTGATGGATCTGGTTGCGACATCACAATTCTCGAACTGAGCAAACCGATCAGGCGGAAAGCCAGAAAACCACGGGCTCGCAAAAGTTGAAATCCTAAAATTCAAACGCAAAGGACAAACGTCATGACGACGCAGATGACCCCCTTATCTTCCGTACGCCCGAATGCTCGTTCGTGCTGGCGCCAACTGTCGTCAGAAGCTTCCTTCCTGGATTATAGCATCGGCTGCCATGCCCTTCCGTCTCGTCTTGAAGCGGCTCTGCGGCGTAAAGCGGTGCGGGCACGGCGTAAAGCCTGGGAACATATGCTCGATAGCAGCCACCCGGGGCGTCGGTCATGAACACATCACAAATCGTCATTGGCCATAATTTTTCAAACTCGTCGCATCATGCTCTCGCAGGATGGATCTCCGAGAGAGGAGATCCGACATGCACCCAACTGCTTGCAGGCCGACTGCCAACAGTCAAACGCGCCTACAAAACACAGGGCTTGCGGAAAGGAAACATAGCTCTCTCGCCATCTGTTACGTCAATTCGGGGAGTGCGGGTCATGTCGGATAACCGAACCATCGACGCACAACGGGATGAGCTTGCAACACTACGTGAGCGCGTTCGGTGCGAACTTGTCCTAGAACGCGAAGGCTATCGTCTTGACAGAGAAGCCACAGCGCAACGGTCGGCCAAAAACCTGAAGTTCCGCCGTGGTGAGGGCGAAATCATCATTGTAAACCACGGTGGCAAAGGCTGGTGGGATCCGACAAATCCTGATCGTAGCGCGCGTGGTGATGTCATCAAACTGGTCCAACACCTCAAACCTGGCCTTAATCTTGGCCATGTGCGGCGCGAGTTACGCAACCTGATCGGTCTGGAGCCGAGCTACGAAGTCAGAGAACGGACCAAACCGACTTCGACTGACACGAACCAGAAACGTGATCCAGCATGGATGTGGGAACATCGTAATCCACCCCAGCAGGGATCAGCTGCATGGCGCTATCTTTCAGAAGAGAGAGGACTGCCTGATCGCATACTGGACGCTGCGGCTAAACAAAACCTGTTACGAGAAGGTCCCAACGGCACAGCCTGGTTTGCGCATCGTGACAATCAGGGAGCGTTGAGCGGCATGGAAATGCGTGGGCCTGAGTACCGTGGCTTTTCAACCGGGGGCATTGGCAAGCGGTTATTCCGGTTTGAGTCTGATCCCGGCGTGCCACCCTCACGTGTCGTCGTGGCCGAAGCAGCAATAGATGCTCTGTCTTTCGCCTCCATGGACCGTTTTTCCCGCAACACGCTTTACTTGTCCACGGGTGGAGGCATGAGTCCGGAAAGTGTCGCTGAGCTGAAGCAGGTGCTGACGGATGTGGCCCAACGGCCAGAAGGCCGTCTGGTTATCGCGGTCGATAATGACCAGCAGGGTGATCACTATGCTGCAATGTTTTCAAAAATGGCACAGGAGGTCGGGTTGTGGAATGGCCGGGCCTCACCAAAAACACCCGGATCTGACTGGAATCAGGTTTTAAGGGCACGCGGCAACAAGGAAAGTTCAGCCCCGCGCCCTTTTGGCGAATTGGCGGGATCAGCGACAACCACCACACCACACCCTCAGGTCGCAGCAGGATGGGTCGATGATCTCAAATTACGTAAACGCCAGCAATCCCAGCCCGTCCCGCTGGCAGAGCAGGCTGCGCCATCTGTAAGGCGTTCTGGCTCACCCTCATTGGGAGGTCGATAACGTCATGTTCGACCAGAATTATCATGAACAGAAAAGCGAAATCCACGATCCGAAGTGGAGACGCGCAATACTGACAGTTTTTCACAGCACTGAACGCGCAAGGAATGTGTGGGAAAATCGATGTTCCAATCCTGCTCAGACACCTTGCCAGTTTGTCAGCTGCACCGATGGAACACGTGATCTGATTGGCGTGGTGATCGGTGGAACGATGCCAGAGGCTGCAGACTCAAGGCTGTGGGACTTGGAGTGTGCGTTCACCATGCTCACTGAAGATGCCGAAATCCTGATTGTTAAAGGCTGGTACGCCACAGCAGTCGAGCAGGTCGTTGAGGATATCACAGAAGGAATTGAAGCCATGAAATCAAACGAACAAACATATCGCGATGACGTTCTTGACCTTCTGGTTATCAAGGCGGGTCTTGCGCAGCAGCTTGATCAGTCACCAGCGGCAAAAGCGTTCTGGGATATCCATCTTGATCGCCTTGGGGCAGCAAAATGGCCTGAGGGGCCTTTGCCACAATGTCTTGTGCGTTTTGATGAGCGAACCGGTGCCAAACTCGGTCTCGTTATCAGTGGCGTCTGGGTCGAGCGTTTGGGAGACTGGGATCTGAATGAGCCATTTCTTGTGCTCTCAACGGATGGAGAAATCCAGCGCTGTGAGGGGCGCGTTGTGGAACAGGTCAGTGTGTTATGAGCGCCTCGCTGAGCATCCCGCCGCGTCTCGCTCCTGTGCTGGACGACCTCACTCCAGCGCAGCGTGCTGCAGCTTTGGCGCTAGGCCGCGTCCTGGTGCTTGCTGGTGCTGGCACAGGGAAGACCAAGACCCTGACGGCTGGTGTCGCCACGCGGATCGAACTGTATGGCATGGAGCCATCACGTATTCTCTGCGTGACGTTTACCAACAAGGCGGCTCGCGAAATGCGGGAACGGATTACACGGGCTTGCGGAGAGGGAATGGCACCTTCATGGCTCGGGACATTCCACGCGCTGTGCGCCCGTCAGTTGCGCGCAGAACCCGATATTGCCTATCTGCGAGCGGGATTTGATATTCGTGACGCTGATGACACGCTTGCCATTGTTCGTCGCCTGATTAAGGCGACCCCCGTTGAGCAGTTGCCCCGCCCAGAAGAGGGAGAACCTGGAGATGCGCGTCAGATCGCCAAGATGGCCGAACGGATTTCTCGTTTGAAGGAAGATCTGGTGACACCAGATATGGCGGGGCATCATGTTGAAGCCATGATAGCGCGAGCACACGCTCAAAAACGTTTTGTGGACGATGTGGGCTGGCGTTTTGTCGTTGGGTTATATGGCCGCTATCAGAGTTTGCTGCGCGAACAGAACGCTGCGGATTTTGGCGATCTGCTGATGTGGCCTACCTTGGCCATGCTCAAAAATGAGACCTATCGCTATCGGTGGTCTCGTCGTTTTACATCTGTCATGGCCGACGAATTTCAGGATGTAAACCGCGCCCAGTTTCTCTGGCTCAAAATGATCTCTGAGGTGTCAGGAGAACTGTTTGCTGTGGGGGACGATTCACAGAGCATCTATTCCTGGCGTGGAGCAAAAGTTGGTTTCATACGAGGGTTTTCCCAGGAGTTTCCCGAAGCCAAGACATTCAAACTTGAAGAGAACTTTCGCTCGACCGCTCATATTCTTGACGCATCCAATGCAATTATTGCTCAGGATCCTTCACGTATTCCAAAGACCTTGTATACACGAAAAGGTGCAGGCAAGCCCATCGAAGTGTTGCAGTTTTCCTATATCAGCGAGGAGGCTGACGCTATTGCCGCCGAAATTGGCAGGCGGGCTGCCGCAGGATGCCCGTGGCATGATATCGCCGTGATCTATCGTCAGAACCGTCTCAGCCGCTCGATAGAGGAAGCACTGATACAGGCGCGGGTGCCTTATGAAATTGTTGGCGATGTCGGGTTTTATCAACGTGTTGCCGTCAAGGATGCCCTTGCTCTGGTCTCTCTTGCCGCACGACCGGATGACCGACAATCCGATGAAGCCTTTCGCCGGGTAGCAAATAAACCATCCCGCGGTCTTGGAGCAAAGGGGCTGGGAGCTATTGAACTCACTGCGCGCGAGCAGGACATATCCTTACTCTGCGCTGTCCGTGAGACACGTCTCTCCCAGAAAGCGGCGACCGCCCTTACAGAGTTTGAGCACGTGGTGAGGGAGGTTGGGGCACAGGAGAACCTGAGCGTCGGGGATCGGATGCGCCTCTTACTTGAAGATACTGGCTATTTCGACATGCTTCGTGCTGATGACAGTGATGAAGCTGCGACACAGATGGAGAACCTTGCTGAGCTGGCCGATGTAGCTGACCGTTATCGCAAGGTTGACCATCTGATGGAACACGCTGCCCTGGCCTCAGGCGCACCTGGAGAAAAAGGGAAGGAGCGTGTGCAGCTGCTGACGATGCATCGTGCAAAGGGGCTTGAGTTTCGACATGTGTTTCTTCCTGCGTGGGAAGATAGTCTATTCCCAGGAAGTAATGCACGGAATCTGGATGAAGAGCGCCGACTGGCCTATGTGGCCCTGACACGAGCCATGGAACAGGCAACCATCACCTGCTGCGATTATCGACAGGGAACATCGTCCATCCCGTCCCGGTTTTTGGATGATATCCCCTCCAATAACCGGATACGACACTGGAACTGGCAGGACGGTCGTGGATCACTGTCCAGTAATCGGCCGACATGGGAACAGACTCAACGTGAACTGAATGCGTTGGGGATCTGATCATGGATATTCTTACCAATAAGCAAGCGCGATTGCCCGCCCAGTTGCCCGCTCGGCGCTGGGCCCATTATTGCTGCGTTTGCAAGGCGGGAGCGGTATTCGGTGCGAACACGCATCCAGGCGAGATAATGTGGTACTGCGCAAAACATCGGTCTCTGATGCGCCCTGTGCCACCAGGCCCCATGCCGCGAACATCGGGAAGAAGCTGATGGGCGCTGGACGTTGGAAGGGGGTAATGTTGGCGCTTACCCTGATGGTATTCGGTTTTCATGAAACACGGGCCTACGGAAAGGAAGGCTGCCAAGACCTGTTCTATAAAGGACAAATGCCAGTTTTGGGCGGCGAGTTCGGTCACGGGACAGTCCTGTGCAACACGGCGTATGCCGCTATGGACTCTTCGCTGTCAAAAGGCCCGATCTGGTCGGCAGAGTATATTGTTGAAGAAAATCTTGAAGTTGCGGCCCGTACCAAGCGAGAAGGCTATTTCTATCCGGACGCCCGGCTTCCTGCAGGCTACCGTGGAGAGTTGGCCGACTGGAAGCATAGTGGCTGGGATCGAGGACATTTGTCTCCGTCGGGTGATTTCGCTGGCCTCACGGCTCAACAGGAATCCTATGCATTGTCTAATGTTGTCCCGCAGGCTCCGGGTTTGAACCGCGGAGCATGGGAGGGAATTGAGGCCGCTGTGCGGGGGCTCGCGAATGCTGAGGGAGAACTCTATGTCGTGACAGGAGTGCTGTTTTCTCATCACAGAGTCAGTGTCGGCCCCGATAGAGTCATGATCCCATCAGGCATGTGGAAAGCTGTCTATGATCCCATTGCAGAAGGTGCCGCCGTGTATGTCTGTGCAAACACAAATCAGCCTGATTGTAAGATCGTTTCTTTAGAAGTTTTGTCCCGTTGGGCCGGTATCGATGTATTTCCATCTCTGTCGGTCTCTATCAAACAACACATCATGCCGATGCCCGCCATAGAAGAGAGCCCATATGCAGCAAGCGTTCGAACTGAGCAGTCCAGAGCGAATGGATTTAACTGGAATGATCGACGGGTCAAAGAAGTATTGCGTTTGCTGCAGAAAGCACTCGGTCGATAGGTTGTAAATCTTTGTTATTCCCAGATAAAACGCCATAAAATTTCTAATTGATATTAAAGTATTGTCTCAGGAAATACAGAGGGCGTGACAATGGAAAAAACACTTATCGCACAGGCTATTAGTCATGAAGAATCACAGCGCCGTAGGCGAGTTGTCGAAGAAGCGCGGTCAGCTAATTTCCGGCAGGGCTATCGTCACGATGCCGTTCTGGAAGAAGCTAATGAGCGCTTTATTCTTGGTTTGATTTCGCTTGATGATTTAAAAAAAGAAATGCGGCAGGCTGTTCTGAATAACCGTTGTGCGTTCCAGCATGTCAGAGCATGATTTGGAGCACGGTTACACTTACCCCAATGTGTCAGACGACCCGGATCAGCGCGATGTATTAAGGAACAGGCTGGGTATTCGCAGTCATACGATACTGAGCCAAGGCGAGTATCGTACTACCAGTGATCGATGGATAGAAACTCAGCTTGCTATGCGAACTGCAGGACTCGAACCTGCATCAACCCGCAGTGACACTTTTCTAACCCTTTGAAACAGCAAAAAGAATGCGACGTGCTGTCTTCAAGTTGGTAGTTCTTCTCTTAACATCGGTTAAACATTCTGGAAACATTAATGTTTGAACTATGTGCAGAAATGGCGCATTTCAACCTGACATTAGTTCTTCAAACGTTAAATCTGGATTTTCTTCAAATGAATTTGGAGGAAGTGAGCTGAAGTCTACAAAATACTCAATGTTATCAATTTCTATTTGATAGGGGTGAAAAACTTCTACAGATGGTTTTTGTCCGGAATTACGTTCTTGTATGTATGTGGGTGACATAGGAGGGAGATGTCGCGGATTAAAGCAGGGGACAATGGCATCTAATGCCATTGTATTATTCGGGTCATTCATTGGTTGACCAAACCATGCTTCGAAAACCTCTCTTCTTGTCATTTGGACCGATTGTTCAACAATTGTTTGTATAGCCAGTTTTGTCAGTCGTGTTGCATTGGTAGGAGTAACATCATTTTCTAAACGGGCAAATGAATCGTGCCTTCTGACTCGAAAGCGGCCAACTATTTGAGGCATGTTTTCATAGTTTTCTAAGTCTAATGGCCGAAGTGTGATTTTATTAATTTCTCTCAGTAATTGCAAATAAACTTTTAATAAGGTGTGCCGCCCAGTTTTCCTTAAAGAGCATAAATCTGTAATGTCTGATGGAAGTTGGAAGGAATTAAAATCACCTCTAAGTATATTCCGAGGGCCAATGATTCCTTTTTCAAGAATGCAAATAAAATCAGGGCGGCAGGTTATATCTTCTATATTTTCATCAAGTTTTCTAACTTGTTCAGAAATGGATTCAAGGCTTCTATCAGTCTTATAAGCGACTACTGCGGTGACTGGATGCGGGTAACTTATGCCTGATTGAAATCCATTTCCTCCAATAGTAAAAGGTTTTCTAATAACTATTTTATGAAAAGATTCTATATTTTGATATGCTTCTTGCAATTGAGTGCTGTTTAAAGTTGATTTTATACTGATGGCTCCGTAGATACTTTCAATTGGAAATACAGAATGAAAAGGAGATGATACAATTTTAGGACAATAAAACGGATCATGAATAATTAAATCTATTTGACCACTAGTAAAATTTTCAGAGTTGATGACTTCTCCTCTGCCAATTGCATATCGGCTTGGCAGTTGCTTACTAAGAAAGTCACTGAATGCATCTTCACGTAAAGTGCCTTTTCCGCCTTGGTGATGGATCTCTCCGCTTTGAACGAATTCGGCCATAAGCTTGTCACTGGCTGCTTTGAATATTTTTCTGACGTCCACTTTATATATCCCTTTATTTTATCAAGTGATTTTTTATTTAACTCTCAAGAAGTTTTTCCTGAATCAGCCCAAATGGGCGCAAACTGTTCCGCCTGACGCAGAATATGTTTGACTGCTTCCGCTTCCATATCCGGCGGGTATCCATACTGGCGCAGCAGGCGTTTGACGGAAGTCCGCATCTTGGCGCGGGCTTGCGCCATGACGGTCCAGTCCACTGTGGCATTCTCCCGAATGGTCTTCACCAGTGCTGTGGCGATAACCCGCAGGCTGGGGTCGCCCATGGCGTCCTTGGCGCTCTGGTTCTGGGCTAGTGCGTCATAGAAGGCGATTTCTTCCTGTGTCAGACCCAGTTCCTCTCCCCGGTCACGGGCAGAGGCCATGTCTCGGGCCATCCGGATCAGCTCATCCAGAATTTGAGCGGACGTCAGGGCGTTGGCATGGTAGCGGGCAACAGCCTGTTCCAGCCGTTGTGAAAAGGCTTCGGCTTCCGTGATGTTGGAGCGGGTTCGGCTACGGATCTGGCCTTCCAGCAGCTTCTTGAGCGCCTCAATAGCCAGATTACGCTGGGGCATTTCCCGCACTTCCTGCAAGAAGGCGTCCGAGAGGATGGAAATATCAGGCTTTCCAATGCCTGCGGCTTCCATAATGTCGATGATATCGGTTGAAATAACCGCCTTGCTGACCAGTTGCTTGATGGCCAGTTCGCGCTCCTGCGCACTGCGCCCATCGGTGCCATTGCTCACGCTTTTGACCAGAGCCGCTCTGACCGCCTCGAAAAACCCTATTTCATCGCGCAATTTGGCGGCTTCATCACTGGCAGAAGCCAGCGCAAAGGCGACCGAGAGCGCCTTGACGGCATCCGGGTAGCGCTTCTGGGCGGCCTTACGCTCTTCGTCATTTTTCGCGGATGCCATGGCGCGTTGCTGCTGGCCCAGAATATGGTCAAGCGCTCCGGCCATGATGGACAGCTTGACGTTGGGTGTCGCGCCATCCTGCAAGGCAGGGCGGTAGTCAAAGCCGCCTGGCTGACCGGGATTGAACATGGCTCGCACGACTTCGTAGCGTTCCTGCAAGGCGCGGATGGCCACGCCTTCGTCGATGCCGACCTGTTCGCGGTCTCCGGCGGAGTATTCGCCCAGAGCTGTCTTCAGGTTCTGGGCAAGACCGATATAGTCCACCACCAGACCGCCGGGTTTACCCTTGAACACGCGGTTGACGCGGGCAATGGCCTGCATCAGCCCGTGCCCGCGCATGGGCTTGTCTACATACATGGTGTGCATGGAAGGCACGTCAAAACCCGTCAGCCACATGTCGCGCACAATAACCAGCCGGAGCGGGTCATTATTGTCCTTCATGCGCTTTGCCAGCAATTCACGTCGGGCCTTGGACTTCTTGCCAATATGAGGTTGGAACCCGGCAGGGTCGGATGAACTGCCGGTCATCACCACCTTGATGGCCCCTTCATTGTCATCATCGCTATGCCATGTGGGGCGTAGGTGGATGATCTCGTTATACAGCGCCACACAGATGGCACGGCTCATGCCCACGATCATGCCTTTACCTTCAAGGGCAGTCAGGCGGTTTTCAAAGTGGGTCACAAGGTCTTCGGCTATCCGACGCAGGCGGGGTTCCGAGCCGACCAAAGCTTCTACGCGAGAGTATTTCTGGCTGAGCTTGTGTTCCTCGTTCTCGGAAAGTCCTTCGACAATATCCGCCAGTTCGTCGTCCAGCTCTTCCTTGAGGTCTTCATCCAGTTCGATGCGCACAAGGCGGCTTTCGTAATAGATGGGCACGGTTGCCCCATCTTCGACAGCCTGCGCGATGTCGTAAATGTCGATGTACTCGCCAAAAATACCGCGTGTGTTCACATCGGCATTTTCAATGGGGGTGCCGGTAAAGCCGATAAAGGATGCATTGGGCAGGGCGTCGCGCAGGTATTTGGCAAACCCATAAGTCATTTTGCCGGTTTTGGGGTTGAACTTGGCTTCCAGCCCATACTGGCTGCGGTGCGCCTCATCCGCCATGACCACCACATTGCGTCGGTCGGTCAGCATGGGCAGGCTGGTTTCCCCGTCTTCAGGCTGGAACTTCTGCAAGGTGGTAAAGATGACACCGCCCGAGGTGCGCCGGAGGAGTTTCTGCAAATCCTCCCGGCTGTCCGCCTGTTCCGGTGTTTGGCGCAACAAAGCCTGTGCGCCGGAGAAGGTGGTGAAGAGCTGCTCATCCAGATCATTGCGGTCTGTCAGCACAATGATGGTGGGGTTTTCCATCTCCGGGTGGCGGGCAATCACACCAGCATAGAAGGTCATGAGCAGGCTCTTGCCAGACCCCTGCGTGTGCCAGACCACCCCGACTTTACGGTCTCCATCCGAGGCAGAGGCCCGCACAGTCTGCGCCACGGCCTTTCGGCAGGCATGGAACTGGTGATAGCCCGCCAGAATTTTGATGGGGCTGCCGTTCTTTTCGCCAAACAGCACAAAGTCGCGGATCAGGCCCAGAAACCAGTGTGGGGTGAACACGCCCCGCAGCACGGTTTCCATTTCCTCATGGTTTTTGGCGATCAGGTCTTCGCCGTTGATCGTGCGCCATGGCATGAAGCGGTCACGGTCGGCAGTGAGCGAGCCAACGCGCGCCTGTGTACCATCTGAAATCATTAACGCTTCATTGAGGCGGAACAGAGAGGGAATAAGGCTGCGGTAGGTCTGGAACTGGTTCCATGCGGAATCCAGCGTCGCGTTCTCGGAACTGGGGCTTTTGAGTTCAATCACCCCAAGTGGCATACCGTTGACGAACAGAACAAGGTCTGGCCTGCGGTTGGCTTCGTCCTTTTCAATGACAAACTGGCGCACGACCAGAAAGTCATTGCTCTCAGGGTTCTCAAAATCCAGCAGGCGCACCCGGTCGCCAGACTGTGTGCCGTCCTCGCGCACGACATCCACCGGCACGCCATTAACCAGATAGTCATGCAGGCGACGGTTTTCGTCCACATGGTCGGGCGTGTCTTCACGGATCAGGGCCAGCAGGGCTTCATCGCGTGAGGCTTGGAGAAGATGCGGATTTAACCTGTCTATGGCTGCCCGCAGGCGTTTTTCCAGAATGACGTCCGATAACGAGGCGCGTTCGGGCTTTTTGCCACCGGGGGCAATATCTGGCCCCCAGACAATGGCGTAGCCACATTCGCGCAGAATGTCGCAGGCCCAGTCTTCGATCTCGTTTTCGGACAGAAAGCTCATGCCGCGTCTTCCACCATCTTTTCAGCGTCCCGGATGCTGATCTCGCCGGACATGAGCTTGGGGAGGAGCAGGTCTCGGAGTTGGGCGAGGGTGCGAGATTCTGCTTCACTTGCAATAATCTTATCAAAGATTCCCTGACTTTGGGTGTTAAACGCTTTTAGCAGGTCGAGTGATGCCTTTATGATAGGTAGAGGACGAAAATTCTTTTTGCTGATCTCTTGGAATGTAGAGCCATTAGCATTTTGCAAAATCAGTTCCATACTTTCCTTCAACCAAAGTAAGATGAACGGAGCGGATAAGCTTTGCGTGCATTTTATTCCGATAAAGCCCTGATTTATGGCAAGCGGGACTGTTGTGATTGCTGTATAGCCAACTGGTGCTCGTGACGAAAGAACCACAGAGCCAGAAGGTAAAAGCCCTGAAGAAATTTGCGTTAGGCCTTCCTCTGTGATTTTGCGGGAGGTATCGGAAAGAACGGGAGAATTAAGACCAGACAAGTCCTTAGGTGTGGCCCAGTAATGGTCACCATTCCAGAAAATTGGATTGCTGGTGCTCGGAGTTGATCCACCGACAATATCAGTTTCATCACCGATGGATGAAATATGCCACCCCTCGGGCTTCCCCTCCTCATCCAGCATAGCGGGAAATAGCTCCCACAGTTCTGGGGAGAGGTAAGGGGCTTCTCCGGCCATTTTTGCCCGTGTCGGGCCAAAATCGACAAACCAGTCCCGAAACAACGCTCGCGCCATGGCTTCCAGCGTTTCGTTTGTTCGACGATTGAGGTCTATTTTGTCGTCGAGAAAGTCTAATATTAATGCTATTCGACATTGATCTTCTGGTGAAGGATAGTGAAATTCGAAAGAAAGAATACGAGAGGGGGAGGTGTGCTTTACTGTAGATCCTGTATAGCTTGCTAAAATCTCGTTTCTGTAGGCGGGTGATCGCATAAGCCAGTAAATAAATCGAAGGTTAACGTCTCTTTTTTTCGGAATAATTTTTCCGATACGTTGATTATGTAATAATATTTTTGCAGATTTAGGGACCGAGGCAGCATAACCAAGAGTATCCGCTTCTTTGCTTAAATCCGTCATAGTGACGATAATATCGCCTTCAGATAAACAATATTCATCAGGTAATGAACCATTGTAATATTTTATTTTTCCCCATTGGAAACCACCGCCGATGGCAAAGTTTCCAGGAGTGGTGAGAATGTAAGCTGTGGGTATATCGGAGAAAAATTCACCCTTGAAAGCAAAGCCATGTTTAATATCGATAAGATCAGAAAGTTTAATATCACGGTTTTTCATGCTAAAGCTTCATCATCATTTTTTGTGCTATTATAGATAGTTTTTTTCAATAAAACATTTCTGCTAAGTACTAGATTTTGAAAATTTCTTTCCGTTAGTTTCCAATCCAATACGTCAACTTTCCATGGAAGATCAGACTCTGAGAAGGTTTCTTCCAATCGTGCTCGCGTCTCCAAAGGCAAAGGTTCATCACCCATAACCGCCAGATCAAGATCAGAAAAAGGCTTGGCTTTGCCTGTCACGCGCGAGCCAAAAGCCCTCACTTCACGGTCGGGCACAATCTCGTTGAGTATTCGCAGCACGATAGTCCGCTCTTCGGGCGTGATGTCGATCTGTCCTGTCACGCTGTGCGCTCTTTCAGCGTGGCCAGCATAAATTGGGCTTCCGCAATAAAGTCTGGAATGGTGGCCACAACCTGTTTGGCTGTGGCCTCGTTATAAGTATGGCTGGTCAGGTTACGCATTTTGCGAAACACGCTCCACTGGGGCCATGCGCTTTTGAGCAATCCGGCCTCGTTGGCGGAGCGGATCATGTCCGGAAAGCCCATGCGGTCATATTCCTCGGGGGAGGCAGAATTGGCTTCCAGAAAGCGCTTCAGGGTCTTGTGGCTGAGTTCATAGGTAAACTCGAAACGCTGGATCAGGCCGTCCCGTAACTGCTCGTCGTTGGGCTGCGCAAGGTGACGCGCCCAGCCTTCCTTAAGCCGGTCAAGCGCGCGTTCCAGAGGGGTGAGATACAGCATCACGTGCTTTCCTTCTGCACGATCAGCTTCAGGGAGGCGGTAATTTTCGCATTCAGTTCTTCACCCTGCGCAAACTGTTCTTTCAGGGTCTTCTCAAGGGCTGCAAAGCGTTCGGTAAATGGCACACTGTCTTCTTCGGCCTCCTCTGCGCCCACGTAGCGGCCCGGTGTCAGCACAAAGCCGTGCTGTTCCACTTCATCCAGTGTGGCAGATTTGCAGAAGCCTGGACTATCCTCATAGGTGCCCGCGTCCTTTTCTCCACGCCATGCGTGGTAGGTGTCGGCAATGCGGGCCACGTCCTCGTCCGTCAGCTCCCGGCGGGTGCGGTCAACAAGCTTGCCCAGCTTGCGGGCGTCAATGAACAGGATTTCTCCGCGCCGGTCTCGCCAGTCCTTTTGCTTTTTGGTGCGGGTGAGGAACCACAGGCAGGCTGGAATCTGCGTGGAATAGAAAAGCTGACCGGGCAGGGCCACCATGCAATCCACCACATCGGCTTCCACCATCCTGCGGCGGATTTCGCCTTCGCTGTTCTGGTTGGAGGACATGGAGCCATTGGCCAGCACCACGCCAGCGGTGCCGTCGGGGGCCAGATGCCACAGGATATGCTGGAGCCACGCATAGTTGGCATTGCCCGCAGGCGGTTTGCCATACTGCCAGCGCGGGTCTTCCTCCAGGGATGCATTCCACCAGTCCGACACGTTAAAGGGCGGGTTGGCCAGAATATAGTCAAAGCGCAGGTCTTTCAGTTCATCACGTAGAAAGCTGCCTTCATTGTTCCAGCGGATATCCGCGCCAATACCGCGCACGGCAAGGTTCATGCGGGCCAGACGCCATGTGGTGTGGTTGCTCTCCTGCCCGTAAATGGCAATGTCACCCAGCTTGCCGCCATGGGTTTCCACAAAGCGTTCAGACTGCACGAACATGCCACCAGAGCCACAGCATGGGTCATACACCCGGCCCTTATAGGGTTCGAGCATGGAGACCAGCGTGCGCACCACGCTGGAAGGCGTGTAGAACTCGCCCCCGCGCTTGCCTTCGGCTCCGGCAAACCCGCCAAGGAAGTATTCGTATACCCGACCCAGCACGTCCCGCGCCTTATCGTCCGTATCGCCCATGCCGATGTCAGAGATCAGGTCGATCAGTTCCCCCAGCATCACGCTATCAAGGGCAGGTCGTCCGTAATCCTTGGGCAGAACCCCCTTGAGCTGGTCCGGGTTGGCTTTTTCAATGGCCAGCATGGCTTCATCAATGAGTTTGCCGATGCTGGAGGACCGGGCGTTGTCTCTCAGGTGAGACCAGCGGGCAGTCTCGGGCACCCAGAAGATGTTTTCAGCCAGATATTCGTCGGGGTCTTCCGCTGCTGCCGGATCATCCAGTATCAGTTCAGCATGGCGGGCTTCAAAGGCCGTGGAGATATAGCGTAGGAAGATCAGGCCAAGGGCCACATGCTTGTAATCTGAGGGTTCAAGGTTCTTGCGCAACTTGTCAGCCGCCAGAAACATCTGCTGTTCAAAGCCCAGCGTCGCGCTCGCTGCCTTGGCCTTGCTCGCTTTGGTGGTTTTCTTGGGAGCAGGGGCAGCATCAGGGTTCTTGCGAGGGCGACCGCGGGGCATGAAAGAAAGCCTTGTTTCTCAGAAAAATCAGATAATCCAGTTTGACGGAAACTGGCCATCTGGTCGAGAGGCAATGGCGGGATAGAGGTCTGTCTGGCACCGTGTGCAGGTGGTGAACCGGGATTTTATGGCGATGGTCCCATGTGAGGTTTGATTGGGACAATGGCCATGGTGTTCCTCAAGCCTTTTGGAGCAGCCAGTTTTGAGCGCAGGCGGGTGATTTCCTGTCTCGCCCTTTCTTTTTCAGCTTGGTGGGCCTTGTCCCATTGTCTGATACGGTCTGTTCTCGCCTGCACCAGTCTGTCAAAACGATGCTGGAGCCATGGTTCGAGTTTTTCCGGATCAGCCATGGCGGAAAATTCGGCATCATACTGTTTCCTGAATTCTTCAAGGACAGGTCTATCCTGTTCTGTCAGGATAGACCGGACAGGTTCTGGCGGTGTTGAGCGCAACCCGACAATATGCAGCAACGCCTGTACAACAAACCGCAGGACTTCCAGAAATTTGAGCAAAAGCTGCTGGCAGACTTTTTCCAGTTTCCCGGCTCGTCCGGTCATGCGTTGCCAGCGGCTTTCGTCAGCTTGTTTCCACTCTTTTTTGGCACGATGGTAACGCGCAAAGCTGCTCCGCAGTTGCTTCTGGTAGGGTGTGAGGGCTTTGCGCCATTTCGTGAGCATTTCTTCCCTCTTCAGCGGTGCCCAGTCCTCTTCTGGCGCTCTCTGGTCAAGGATAGCCTGCTGGTCCAGAATAGCCTGCCTGATCCGGTGGCAGATACGGGCTTCTTCATCGCTGAGAATCAGCGGATACAATGGTTTCGGCGGGGTATGTGGCACGACGGCTGGCCTGTCCACATCCTCCATCTGCCTGCGCCTGAGTGCGTCAATCGCTTTATTCCTGCGTGGTAGGCGGATACGTTTTGGACTCCTGTTGGGGGCAGGTGAGGCGTCGGGGGCGGAGAATATTCCAGTCTGGTCATTCTCTGACGTTATGCGGATGGGAACACGGGTGCTTCTGATATCCAGTTTCGACTTTTCGTTTGGCTGCGTGTGTTCTTCTGTCAGAAGTTTCCGAAATTCTGCCATGCGTACTTTTGTCAGGCGGGTAAAACTACCAACCAGAACACCATCGCTGGATTCGATGATATGAGCACCCGGTCGGGTCTCCTTGCGATCTCCTTCGCGCATGGTCAGACCATGTTCTGTCAGTGCTGCACGGAAAGGCTTTAACCCGTCAGACCGGTTCCAGAGAGAGGCAACAAGCTGTTTGAGTTTTGGCAGGTCAAGTCCCTGTCTTTCCGCTGTGCGGTGGGCCTGCGAGGTATAGGCAGCACGTGGCTTGTCTGCTGGTTGTGCTGGTACAAGGGCCGCGATCAATTCTGCTTCATGGACTTTGCCGTCCTGACGTAAAGCTTTAGCAATCGAGCGGTCATGGCGTCCGGCGACAAGAGCATGACCCAATCTGATTTCTTCCAGCCGTGCAAGTTTTTCTAATCGTATCCAGCTAAAGCGACTGTCTAAAATATGGTCCTGCTGCCATTCAGGGAGGAGAAGGTGCCCATGAGTGCTGCCGTCCTTTTGATGGATGACCAGTGTTATGTGCTCAGGGTCTGCATGGAATTCGAGACATATCCGTCTGGCAAACTCTGCCAGTTGGACGTCTGTCATGGGTTCATCGGGATTGAACGCGATGTGACGCAGACCATAAGTCAGTTTTTCGCGTCTGGCTTCCCGCATGGCATCGTGAAGCAACCAATCTGACCCGGCCATGATCCTTATGGTTTCATTTTTTGGGCCATGGAGAACATGTCGGGCAATGGCATCGGCACCGCTTTTTGTCCTGATCCGGCTCTCCTGAATAATCATGGCTCATGACCCGGATAGTTTTCAATGAAGCGTCCTGGCAGACCGGACGCACCTGCGCCGGGGGGGGGCGGCTTCGTGATTGTGCCAGAAGCCCATCAATTTGATGCAGCCTGTCCTCAAGTTCGGTGAGTGTTTCCCCGCAGTGGATATGGTCACCACAATGAGCAGAGTGGGCCAGTTGATTCAGATTGTTGCCAATACGTGAGAGGGCATGACGCAGGCTGTAAAGTTCTGCGCTGACCTGCTGGCCATTGTCACCAGCCAGTTCAGAGGTCGTCAGGAGAGCCCTGATCCAATGAGCGGTGGTGGCGTGGCCGAGGTGGCGGGCAACGCTATTCCAGCGGTTCAGTTCGGCGGGGCTGGCTCTCACAGAGAGACGAGAAGTGCGGACAATCGGCATAACAAGGTTCTCCTTAAAGGGGGTCAACGGGGGAAGTATTCCCCCTTGCCAGATGCTGAATGGGTAGCCATTCAGCACTGCTGGCTCCTCTTAACTCCTCTTAAAGATAACCTATTGAGATACCCGATTTCCGAACTTTCTTTTCATGCAAACGAGATCGCCATTATGAGCTTGTCAGAAGGGCATGATGCACTCTGCTGGGCAGTGAAGGGCTTCAATGACTTGTTTCAAATTGGCGACCTCAATCCCGCTCGTGTAGTTCATCGTGCCCTGTGATTTGTGGGATGCTTCATGCCCTAAAACAGTATCAATCCATAATTCTCTAATGTGCGCTTCTTGGTTCCTGAGTTTCGTACTGACGGTATGGCGGAAGGAATGGAACGTCACATCTTCCGGGATGCCAATGCGCTTTTTGTGCTTCGAAAAAGCTCGAGCAAAATTGTCTCCACGCTCACCTGTCGATGAAACCGTGAGGTCAGGGAACAGGTAGTGCTCCCCGGTATCTCTGAGCAGGTCGAGTCCATCCATGGTGAGCAGGTGCGAGTGAATGGGGATGATCCGTGTGCCTGCGGACGTCTTTGGTGACCAGTCATCTTCCAGGTGAGGACGAACATGAAAGCACGGAATGCCTTCGATAACTTCTATGTCCTGACGTCTCAGATTGCAGATTTCGCCCAACCGCATTCCCGTGAACATGCCAACGCTGATGATCCCCGCCCATGTGGTTCGGGAAACCGATGTGCCATTCCATGGTGTGTGAGCAAGCAGTGTCAGTTCATCATCTGTCCAGCCTCGCCGTACGATCTTTTTTGTGATGTTGAAGTCCCAACCAGCCCACGGATTCCGGTCTGCCATTTCTCGTTGCACAAGATGCATCCATAGAGCGGACAGACGGGAGAAATGGTTTTTCACCGTCTTCCCGCTGACTGTTTCCTGCCCTCGCTCGTGGGCCTGAGCAACGGCTTCACGGATGGGAAGGCCGGTTCTTCCTTTGCCATGAGTGGCAGGAAGATCAGAGAGCAGGTCGAAAAATTCACCTGCAACCGTGCCCGTGATCTGCTTCACCGGCATGTCGCCAAAGGCTTCAATAAAGAGGTCCACGGTTTTGCGTGTGGCTTTCTTGGTGTCCTCGCTCTTGTCCTTGTCAGTAAAGACAAATTTTTCAGCCATCGTGGAAAGAGGCGGAGAGGTCGGCTTGCGGGTTTTGGGCTGTTCATCCTCAACCGGGCTTCCTGCGGCTGCCTCAGTCAAACCAGCAGGGCGATGTTTGCCCAGATCGACAATCAGGGTGGAGAGGCTTTTGATCTGCTCGCGCAGCATATCCTTTTCTTTTTTGCTCACGGCGCTGTCTGTAAAGACTTTCTGCATCATGCTTTGAAGCCGTGCTTCCAGTGCCTTGAGTGACTCTGTGGCAAAAGAGATGAAAGCGCCTTCCTTCTGCACCTGATCCATCAGGGTCATGGCGTGATCGGCTTGCAGGGCGCGTTTTTCAGCCCGGAAGGCATCATCGGCAAGGGTGAGGAGTTCTTCCTGTTCCGCTATAATTTTGCCCTGTTCGATTAGCAGGGCAATCAGGTCCTCGCGTGACAGGTCAGTCTCCATCGTCTTTGCCTTCTCAAAAAGTGCGCCGGTTCGGGCGTAAAGGGCTGCTGCCCGTTCACGGGCCACCAGCTTACTCTGAGTCTGCCAAGAGAGAGAAATTTCGGTTCGGCCCAGTCGGGCCTGAACGGCAACGGGCACGGCCCGGCGGAAGTGGTAGTGAGACCCGATAAGGCGGAGCATCTGCGTTTCCCAGTCTGGGAAGACAAACGGGAAAATCCCGCAGACCCGCCAAATTCTCATTTTACTGTTATATTTCAAGAGGTTAGTGGTGCGAACTGCGGGACTCGAACCCGCTTTCTTTGGTCGCAACCAATAAGACAACCAATTGAGATAGCAAAGATAATTTCAGACGAAATCATCCTTCGTATAGTGACTGCAATTCTACTTTTGGAGCAAACCCGTGGGGCAGTCAAGGTGGTTAACGAAGGACTATAGATATTTTTAAACGTAAAGCACTACTTGACGTATTTCATGTAAAGTCATACATTACACACATGGAGATAGACAGTATCGCTCATAAAGGGCTCCGGCGTTTCTTTGAAACTGGGAATGCAAAAGGACTGGTCGGAGACATCAGTCGTTTGCGAAAAATGCTGGCCTTTATTGATGCTGCCGGGTCTTTGGAAGAGTTGTCTGTCCCACCCAATTATGGGCTGCATCCGCTAACTGGCGACCGGGCAGGAACATGGTCAATGACCGTTACGAAAAACTGGCGTCTGACATTCAGAGTGAGCGAAACAGGTGCTCTTCTGGATATGACATTGGAGGATTATCATGGCTCTTAAAATGCACCCCTCTCTGGCGGTTCATGTAGGGGACTGGATAAAAACAGAACTACTGGAACCCCATAACATCCGTGTGAATGCTGTCGCCGAGCATTTTGGGGTTTCTCGCCAGTCCATCAGTGCGTTACTGAATGGCCGGGCACGCTTATCAGCAGACATGGCTATCCGCTTTGAGAAAGCTTTTGGTATTAGTGCCGAGACGCTGATGCGGATGCAGAGCACGTTTGATTTGGCGCAAGCGCGTGTCCATGCAGGCGATCTTGAGGTGAGTGGTTTCTTTGGTCAGGCTCAGCAACCTGTTAGATATCGAGTTTCTCAATAGCTTATTTTTAAAGGGAGCCAGCCGCAGGCAAGGGGGAATGCTTCCCCCGTTGACCCTCTTGTTGAGTTAATTTTCCAGGATATCCAGAGCTGGCAAGGTTTTTACGATTTTCATGGTTTCAAGGCTGATAGTCAGCACCCGAAGGAACAGTTCCAGCGGGTAACGTGGGTTATTCATGGTCTCGATAGCCCAGTCATTGGCATCGTTGACAATCCCACTGGCCTTGTCGGTTTTGACACATTGGCGTTCGACAACCCAATCCAGCGCGGGTTTGCCATTTACGACATAATCATAGGCCTCCAGCGGGATGCCTGTGACGGTGATACGGTCATTGTAATGCAGGACGCTTTTGTCCTTGCCCTTACCGTATTTCATTTTTTCTACTCGGAAAGTTTCTGGTGTGAGAGGGCCTTTGCCATAATCAACCTTTGCACCATCGTAGATGGGCTGATTGTCAAAATTGACATGCATTTCTCCAAGTCTGCGACCTGCATCGCTGAATGCTTTGAAAGCCTCATATGTTTTTACACGAGGAATGCGAGGTAATTCTTTGCGTAGGGTGTCAGCATAGCGTTCCCGATATTCCTTAAAGTGCAGGATACCGTAGACGTAGTAGAACAGGTCTCTCTTGCTGATGGTCTGTCCCGGATAAGCATCTTGAAAGTGCTTCAGTCCTTCATCCGTAATGGCTTCGCGGCGCACAAGGCGTGGCTGGGTGGGGTGCCGGCTTCTGTTTTCGGTACTCAGCCGGTTTCGGTATGGGGGCGTATAAGGAAGCAGGGGATGCCGTCAATGCTCTGCAGGTCTTCTGTCCGTTTTCAAAATTCCAGCCTGTCCACGGATTGCGTGTGACCTGTTCGCGCTGGTGTAGCTGGTTCCACAGGGCAGAGAGATGCATCATGTGGTTTTTCCCGCTCAGGGTGGGCAGACCTTCCTCTCTGGCTCTCTGAGCCTCTTCTTCAAGGGTAAGGCTGCTTTTACGTTTGCCCAGTGATGCCGGAAGAGCAAACAGCAGGTCACGGAACGCCCCAGCCTTCGCGCCACCAACAATGGACGCAGGCGCATCTCCGAAAGCTTTTAGAAATAGTTCTACGGTCCGTTGTGTGGCTTTCTTAGTGTCGATACTGGCATGGGAATTATCCATCACAAAGCGTTTCAGCGCACCCGACAGCATAAGGGGCCCTGACGGGGTTGGGTGCTTTTTTCACGGTTCGGGGTTTAGCACCAATGCTGAAACTGTACGAACCCCATTTCATCAGCAGATGAAGGGAGGTCCTGGCCCCGCAATAGCGGAGAAGGCTCCGGAATTGTGTTCGTAGGCTGTGTTATTTTGGGGGCTGGTGACGTGGTTTATGCGACCGCGAACGCGGGTATGCCTCCAAGCAAGACAAAGAGAGGCAGGATAAGTTTTGCTGTGCGGACGGGTCTGCCATGGCTGGCAGAGCAGTAGGGATAAGGCATAAGTGGTTCTCCTTTAGGGAGGAGTATTCCCTCTCATCATGCGACCAGATTCACTTTTTTAGACGAATCTGGTGAGACGAAGTTTTTCGTCGCATCTTGTGAGGCAAAGATAGGGGCTTACGGGAATAAGGAGACGAAACTGTTATGCAACATGGCGTCAATCCGAGTTGTGATGCGGTAAGCACCAGAGAAGATACTGGAATACAGGGTGAGCACCTGAAGCTGGAGGAGACATCCACCAGTGTCGTGACATTCCGCACTCCAAGTTCACCAGAGGTCAGAGCGCGTTATAGGCAAATTGCCCAGGATGGAGAAGGCAGCGTACCGCATCCCCGATTTCGGGACGGGTGGCGTTTGCGTGTAGATATCTTGGGTGAAGACGGCAGCATAGTCGATGGCAGTGTCTTTTTCAGACTGTTCCGTGGATCTGAACAGATCGTCAGACCCTATTTATTAGGCCTGATGACGTGGGACGAAGACATGCGCCTGGGAGCATTGATTACCGCCAGTTTTCTGGGCGCCCTGGGATATGCTCAGGGAAAGATCACCCCGACAGGCAAACCCAAGGAAATCACAAAAAGCGGCATTCTCCCACAGCTTATTACATTGATATCGAACACGCCATACGGGCCGCGTCCGTCTGAGGCTCCTTATATGATGGAACTCATTCATGAAATTGCCGCCGTGCTCATGCAGGAAGTGAAGCGGCGGGTTGGAGAAATTGCTCCGCCGCCCCCGAAGGTGAAATTCTGTCTATGAAGGAAATTTTTGTGAAATTAACGTATAGCCTGCCACTGGCAGCCTTTGCTGGTTTGATGGCATTGTCACAACCGGCTTCAGCGCAAAACATGATCAGCAGCGGGACGAGCCAGTTCGCACCCAAAACCACGCCACATGCTGTTCCCACTCTCTTTGCAGAACACCCGGCCTCTTTGGAGCAGTTGCTGAATTCTGGATACGAAATCCGCTCCAGCGCCAGTAGTGAAACGGGTTCATCCATGATTTTGTTTCGGCCGGCTCAGCCAGGTCAGAAGGCATCATGGGTCAGGTGTGAATTGATTGGCGACAGGAACGGCAACGTCGTGTTGCGTTCGAGTCATAATGTTACATCAGACTGTCGCGATTTGAACTGAGAAGACCAAGCGTCTTGCGGTATTCAAACTCTCGTTTTTAGTCAACCACACAGGTCTATTATGCCATCCAAGAAAACATCTCGCACCAAAAAACCAGTCGTGTCCAAAGCTCCAGAAGATCCAGCTCGGCATCGTTATACAGAAGATGAAATGGATGCGCTTATTGATAAAGCGTGGCCAGAAGAAAAAGTTGAAGCGTATTTCCGAGCCGAGCGTGAGGATGCCCCTATTCCTGTTGTGCATGATTTTGCCGTCATGAGGCCCCAGACAGCACGGCTGGCGAAGGCTCTGGCCGACATGTTTCCTGGCCAGTTTAAGGGCGTGGAAATCGGCGCGTGGCCCCCGATCAATGCAGAAGATGGCATGATAGACGTGATCTATCTCGGAGAGAGCTGGATTGTACAGCTTGGATATGACGGGTACGAGCCCTCAAGACTTGGTTTTGTCAATGCGACATGTGACGGGCTGGACTACATGGAAGCGCTCGAAATTGATTGTGGTAGCTACCAGACAGATGGCTTTGATTCCTATGAGGCAGCGTTTCCGTTGACCGATGAAGACCGGGAGGAATTCATTGATTACATGCAACGCAATTTTAACCGGCCGGCTGAAAAGGTCATTCTTGTTCGAGAAGATGATCGCGAAGCAAATCAGGCAAATGGGGATAAAGTCGTTCCTTTCCGCAAGCCCTCATGATGTTTTGCTGCTTCAGTTAGACGATCCCAGGCATGCTGGAGCAGCTCTGAAACAGAGTTGTTCCGTAGGCTTTCCAGTTCCTTCGCAAACGTTTCACTTGTATGCACCACTGAGGAAAGCTCTGGGGTAACTTCTGCAGTCCCTGTCATGACGATTCTACTAAGTGTCTGAATCCGAGCATCTATGTGACGGACGATCATATAGACGGCGTCACAATGGCCGGCATTTTGCCGAACAGGACTGTAGATTTTCTCAGACCATCCACCCGGCAGAGTTTGCCGCCAGTAATCGTTGCGAACATCCCCACTCAATCGGCCTCGTAAGTGCTTGGTTTCAATGACGAGTATGCCAAAAGCCGTCAGCGCGACATGATCAATCTGCGTTGGGTTTCCTGATCGGGTTGGCAACACAATATCATGGAGACTGGGTAGACCATATTCAGTAAGAATGTTCCTGACGTCCGTCTCACCTTTGCGCCCCTGAATGTCAGCTTTGAAAGCTTTCAAGAACGAGTTTTCTCGTGCAGACCTCATGGGAGCTCCGTATCGCCGCCGCATTAGATGTCCCCCATTTTCTGGGATACCCGCAACACTTTCTTGCGGCGCCTGGCTTCACGCTGGCGTGCACAAACCAACTCGCGGTTTCGAGCATAGTATCTTTGATGCTTTGACATGTTATCGCCAGAGGTGCGCGGATAATGAGTTGTTTTGTGCGGTGAACCGTTTGGTGCAATGACAATGCTTTCAGTTTCGACAAGGGACGTCTTGACCGAATGGTTCGACAGTTTGCTCTCAACAGACTGGGGACTGGATTTTCGCGACATTACAAACTCCTCACTGATCGGGAACCAGTTTGGAGTGTGCTGATGCGACGAAAAATACTCATTTCTTCAGGAAAGAGACTTTTATAATGCCTTGAGCGCACAGAACAACACGCTCGCCGCAATGGTGCGGCCTGACGGCCCGCGCCCTTAATGGCGCGCCATTGCCCCGATCGGTTGTCTGTGCCCCACGAAATTGGGACCAAAATCACAGGATCCCAATGATGAGTATATCCACAATATCAGTCCAGACACTCACTGGCCCAGCCTCGCTCCTTAACAGGCTCGTGAAAGAGCTTGTTGAGGGATACTGTCACTCCGAAGACATCATGTTTCTGGATGAAAAAACGGTACAAGTCACACTGTATAACGGCTCTGGTTCGACCCTTCTCCATCATGCAGACGCTCTTTCTGTAGAATATCCAGCACTGGATATCCGAGCCGTGGAATGGGTTGATTGTTTCGAGGACGTCAGTGTTGCTTATTGGAAAAGCGGACGTAAAATCTATCAGTGTGATATGTGCGAAATCGTATCGTGTGAGAATCCTGAAGGCTACAGCGGGCCGTTAGCCGATAAAAGGATCAGGTTCTGGCAAGCCGTGCCCGATTTAAAGATGGCGATACAGCATATCCTGCCTGATTACGATCTGATGGCTCTCTCAGGGCTTGTCACGTTGGCTGGCGGCTGGCTTGCCCTGCACAATGCTGACAGCAAAGCTCTCTTACGGCTCCCTTCGCAACCCGACCTGAACGATGGATGCCTTGTGCAGATTTCATCCGAAATAGGGCGCGTTGCTATCGTACAGGGCATTGATCGCTACGGATGTTGCGCTTCTGAACAGTCAGTTGCCTATGCGGATGTAACAGCCCGTTGGCCCGAGTTGCGACCGCTTCTGCGCTCATATTGGCGCTCAGGAAAAAAGCAGCGCAGACGCAATAGAAGGTGGTGCCAACTTCAAAAGAAAATGGCTTCAAAGCCCATGAGGATGAGGTTATCGCTTAGGCAGAAAGAGGGGCAGGATATTCCTTTCTAAGACAGGAGCGCTCTGACCGAAACGGTCTCTCGCATCAAGCGGTGGCTCCTCGTCCGTCTGGCTGGGCCAGACGGCCTGCGGTGCCGGCGCTGTGCGCCGCGCATGACCCGACAGCCCGCTCCGGTCGGACCTGAAGGAGTTCATAACTCTTAAGAAAGCGACATCTCATGTCCTATCGTATTGTTTATGACCTCGCAGCCACGAGGTTTTCTGCGGACACTCTAAACGCAGCCTTCCCAGATCATGGGTTTTCGAGTGACCAGTATCTTTTCTTCGAATTAGGTGGCGACAACAACCTCTATGAATCCTATGCGTCCCGCCAGCGCACCCTCCAAAGGAGTGTCAGAAACTGGTCACTGATTGCAATGGGATCAGAGTGGGAAGTGATGCGTCAGCTCGTCACTTTTGCTGCGTCATGTGAAGGGGGCGGCATGCGGTTCAGTGGGGCATCTGAAACGGCCGCCGAGACATACATACGCAAATGTAGGGCGATAGTCTCTGAGAGCCCTTTTGGAAATTCACGGATGAGCGTTTCGGCGTAGCATGAGGCATCCCATGGCGATGTGGATCATGGCCTCTGCGACGTCGATCCGCTGTTCGTAGTCCTTCACAAGGCGACGCCAGCGGATCATCCAACCGAAGGTCCGTTCCACAACCCACCGACGCGGCAGGATTTCAAACCCTTTTGCTGTCTCTGACCGCCGGATGATCTCGACTGTGAAGTCGAGAAACGTGGCCTTATCCATCAACTGGAGGCGGTCATAGGCTCCATCGGCAAACAGGTGCTTCACCCAAGGCCAGCGTTTACGAATGGCATCAAGGATCATCTGTCCTCCTGCACTGTCCGAAATATCGGCTGTTGTCAGCTGGACCAGGAGAAGGCGGCCATCCGTATCAACTGCGATGTGACGTTTCCGACCGACGATCTTCTTGCCTGCGTCATAACCACGTGTCTTTGCGTGGGGTGCCTTGATACTCTGGCTATCAATGACACCACCCGATGGACTGGTTTCGCGTCCTGCCGCTTCACGATCGAGCATCAGACAGACATCATGAATGGTCTGGAACAGGAAACGGCGCATCAGCCTGCGGAACCACCAGTAAACCGTTTGCCATGGGCCAAAATGAACCGGAAGCATCTCCCAACCACAGCCTGAGCGCACGAGATAGCGCAGAGCATTGATGATCTCACGGAAATCGGTTGTCCGTTTCCGACCACGCCGGTTCGCAGGGGGCATCAGAGGCGCTATGCGCTCCCATTCCTCATCTGTCAGATCAGACGGATAGCGTTTCGTCTTGCGTGTAATTCCGGCCATGCGGCCTCGTTGTGCTGGCGTCCACATCCTGCCTTTGAATCACACTCAAAACCTCTTGAAACCCTATCATAGCGAATTTCCAAAAGGGCTCTGAGGCAGTAACGCCTGATACCCTCTTGCAAAAAATGGGCTGTGGGGTGTCTTTGCAGATTGCAACACTCGGTGACGAGTGTCCTGAGTGGAGAAAGAGGAAAATTGAGACGCTGACAGCGCTCCTTGGGCAGCCTGGAGGAACAGAGACTCACGACTGGTTTGTCCGGCCCCTGCATGAAATGAAGGATGCAGCGGCTTTATTTGCCTTTGGCTACATGGACGGTCGGCCAATTTATAACATGGCGAGCGTCTCAGTCATCCACCAGTCCAAACTGCCTCTGATGAAAGACTTGGCGATGCGGAAACCTTACGCATTCTAGCGTCAGAGTTATCCCACCTGCATAGTCTGTCTTGCAGGTGGGAGGAGAGCGTTTCACCGTATCTTCGCGGCTTTCATCATGTAACCCCAGGCGAACATACCAGCCACTGTGGTAGGAATCATCATCCATTGGGCGATGGTCGTGTGACCAGAACAGGCAAGGCCAATGGCGGTGCAGCCAATCGCTATTTCTGCAAACCCGTAAGTTACGCCTTGGGTTATGGTGCGTGTGTTATCGGTGGGATCCATAATGAAGTGTTCTCCTTGTTAGGGGCCATTGCTGAACAGTGAGTCCGAGCCACCACACAATGCCGCCAGAAAGGCTGGGACTGTAAGTAAACAGAATGCGAGTATACACTGTCTGCGTTCGCTAAACCAAAGTCTCGTCACAATAAAAACCACAACAGAGTAAAGCAACAGAATTAAAACTGCGTTGAGACTAACACTATCGCTATCCATGTCTCGTTTCCCATTTGTGTATCGATGCTTCAGGTGTCATCCATCGTCATGCGACCGAAAACGAGAAATGGACTTTTTATTGAATGGTCAGACTTATTTCGTTTTGCGGCCACGTGCTTTACGATTTGACGCGATATTTGTTTCACCTGATGAGAGTGTGGCATTGGTGTCATCGCCACGTCGTCCCAGTGAGTTGCGCTTGGCAATGGCGGCCCGCTGTGCGGAGTAGCTTGGTGCCACCATAGGATATTCCGGGGGCAATCCCCAGCGTGCGCGGTAATCCTCAGGGGTCAGGTTGAAATGTCTCTGAATGTAGGATTTCAGCATCTTGGTTTTCTTACCGTCCTCAAGACAGACGATATAATCTGGGAAAACCGAGCGTTTGATCGGTACCGCCGGTGTGCGTTCTTGAGACACGCTTTTTTCGGGAACGGGTGGTTCAGGTATCACGTCAGAAACTGGATCAACTGCGGGTGTTACGGCTTTCTCAGGGGCTTTAGGAGCGGGGTGGGAGGGTGAGAGTGTATCGAGTGTCGCATAGACAGATCTGATCAGATCTGGGAGGGCTTCGGTGCTGACCGTGTTGTGGCTTACATAGGCTGATATGATTGTAACGGTCTGTTCCACCTTTTGTGTGTCAGGTTCGTAAACGGATGTGGACTCTGCCATTGTGCCTGTCTTTCTGTTGTCTGAATGTCGTCTCAATACTAAATCTCTGACCTGTAGCGGAAAAACCCATTTAACATGTCGTAAATCATAGGCAAGGTATTGTTGCTATCGCATAGTGGGGTCTTAGTCCGCCAACGATCCTTGGGGTTGATCGTTGCACTTCGCACAGGCCACGCCCCGTAGAACATGTGTTTTGTTCTGACGCTCAATCCAGCCACTCTCCCAACCACAGCGGGCGTATGAAAACAAGGCAACGCATGTATTGCCCGGTTCGTAAATACAGCCGTGATCTCCAACATCAATCATGTGTGCCAGATAGCGCTGTGGTGCGCGTGGCTTGCGATATCCAAACAGATCCGGCTGGCGGGGTTTGTATTTCGTCGTGGAGCGTGGGGAAACCATGAGCCGCTCACTGCCTATCTTCGGGCGGGGTGTTCTTCGTGAGAGACGGGTCACTTCTTGGGTCTGTCAGGACGCAGAAGGAGGTCATGCCCGCTTTCGATCTTATGAGCGTAAAATGGTCGGATGGCTCTCGCGGAAAGAGAGAGAAGGGGTTTTCGCCAGATGTGAGCTCAATAATACAGGGTCTGGCCCAGGGGCTTTTGCGGTGTGCCTCAGATGTCATCGTGTTGTCCTTCCACATAATAAAATTCCGTTCTGCGTTTCTGTCAGGCCATGATGCGACCGAATAGAAAAAACAGACCTTCATCAAAATTATGAAGAGAGTTCAGATCCGGTTGGGCTTGGGCAGACGCAGTTTCCTTGTTTCCGTTTGCCCTGGTCTTGCGTGCGCCACCTCAATACGGATCCGGGACGCCCCTGTCGGGGTGCGTTCGCTCGACATCTCTAGGCGGCCGAGCCTCCAAGAGATGTCGAGCCCCCTGAAGGGGTCTCGCCACTTTCGTGCTAATGCTCACCGTCATTCTTTCCTATACTTACATTTACTTGTTTGTGTGAAAGTAAATAAAGGGCATGCGGAAAAGAAAGAGGAAGTTAATGGACAAGTAAACAAAAATAATTCATTTATTTTGTTGTTTTTATTGCATTTTATGCTTGCAATTGTGGGGCGGTTTGTACTATCTTTTACTTGTGAGAGGGAAATAACTCCCAATCATTAAAGCGCCCCGAGCCAGTGATGCGAACACTGAAACGGGGCTAACGCCAGACAGGAGATTGGTCATGTCAAACGCTGCTACCGCTATCGCTCAAGCCCATACCGAAGCGCAAGAGAAGAAAGCTAACAAGGCCAATAAAAACGCACCACGCGCCCGTTCCTTTCAGGAAGCCGTTGACCGCAAGGCTGCTGCCCCTATCGCTACCCTTGAAGCCGTCAAGGCACTCATTCCCACCGATGCACAGGCCGCAGCCATTGCCCGCGCCTTCGCCATTGATGAAGTGGACACTGATGAAGTGTTCGGAGCCGGTTACAATTCCGTGATGGAAGAAATCAAGATCATGGAACCCATTCTTGCAACCACCGTAAACGGTGAAAAGAATTACCGCGCTCTTGAAATGCACATGCAGCGCATCGTGGGCGCACGTGTGGCCTCTGCTTTCGGGCAGGCCCAGTTCTATGAAACCAAGCGGCAGGCCGCCCGTGAACTGTCCTCTGGCTTTACAAACGACAACCGCGACGAAGATCGTATGGGGGTGGATGGGCAGGCCAACCGCGCCGCCTTCGCCCGCGAATTTGCCGCACAACTCGGCATGAAAGCCTATGGCCTGTCAGCCCTTGCAGAAGGTGCCGCCAAGGCTTACGCCGAATACTTTGGTTCTGAATGGAAGCCCTACAGCCGCAATTCCGCCCGCTCTCTTGATCGTCAGATCGCCGATGCACAGGCAGACGCTCTGGGCTTCTGATACAGCGGCCGGGCGGCTTCGCCGCCCGGTTCTTTTCCTTCACACCGGATGAGTATTGGATGAACACGAACCAGATTACAGACCGGGAGCGCCGCTTTCTCAGGGCTATTCTGCCCCCAAGGCAGACCCGGAAATCTCAGGAGGATCGGCTCAAGGCCCTTGCTGGGGCACTACAAACAAGCGCACTCAGTATCGCAGGCATCGGAATTATAACCCCCTTGCTGACAGCAACCGTTCCCGTCAGTCTGAATCATATGATTGTGGCGGGTTGCGGTTCTTTGTTCATGGAAGGTATTTCCTTGCTTATTCTGGCCTATATCCCATATCCTCCAGACGAGGAGAAAACCGATCATGGATAATTTTACGGTTAACATGGTGGTGGTTTACGGCATCTTTGCCTTTGGAACTCTCGCCTTTGGCATCGCTCTCGGCCCAATCCTGCGCCGCCTTAACAAATTGCGCGACAGGCTCGACGCTCAGGCGTCCCATCATTCCTGACAACAAGGCGGCCTCAGTGCCGCCTTTCTCTTGCGCCTCGTACCAGCGCGGGGAAAAGGGGGCCAGCAGAGCTGGCCAACTATGAACGGCCGGGGCTGCGCCCCGGCAGCTCTTGGACTGTTCTCACGCTCTGACGCTTCAGGTTCCCCGTTAGCTCCGATTGCATCTGCTCATGAAGGGGATCACTGCACCCTTTTTCCTCCTCATATGAGGCTGGGTGCGGGGGAGGGCGTTCTGGATCCTCTCACTCTTTTGGCTGTAAGCCTGAATCGTTCTGGTCTCGACCGGCATGGCCTTGGATTTCCTGTCGGGTTGCTTCCTTTCTTTCTGACCGTTTCAGCTTTTCCGGGTGGTCCTCTGCAGTGTCCGGGGCGCCCCTCTCAGGGTGCGTTCGCCCAGCATCTCTAAGCGGCATAGCCGCTAAGAGATGTCGAGCCCCCTAAACGGGGTCTCGCCACTTTCGTGCTAATGCTCACCGCCGTTCTTTCCTATACTTGCTATTTACTTATGTATTAGTAAGTAAATAAAGGGCATGCGGGAATGAAAGGTTTGTGTATTTGGGTTTTTCTTGAAAAAACTTATATTTTCTTACGTTTTCCTGTCGTTTTTTCTTGCATTATTTCAGTATCCGTACTATCTTTTACTTGTAGGCGGAAGAAACAATACCGCCAACGGCCAGTAAAGCCGGTTTCATCAGAAGTATAGCAGGGTAGGAGAAGTGTTGTGGCAGGTTCCGTTAATAAAGTTATTCTTGTCGGCAACCTCGGCAAAGACCCCGAAGTGCGTCACTCCCAGTCCGGGCAGAAGATTGTTTCTTTCTCTCTGGCCACGTCCGATACCTGGAACGACCGCCAGTCTGGCGAACGGCGTGAGCGCACTGAATGGCACAAGATCGTCGTGTTCAATGAACGTCTGGCAGATGTGGCGGAACGTTTCCTGCGCAAGGGCCGCAAGGTCTATCTCGAAGGCTCACTCCAGACCCGGAAATGGCAGGGACAGGACGGCAAGGACAACTACACAACTGAAATTGTGCTGCCTCGTTTTGGGGGCGAGCTGACCATTCTGGATACGCGGCACACTGAGGAGGGTGAACAGAGTGGCGGATACAGCAACGCCCCACGGAACTCTGGCACCCGCAATAACGGCGGTCAGGCCGGTGGATGGGATGCGCCGCAGTCAAACGCTGGTCTCGATGACGAGATCCCGTTCTGAGTGCCAGTTTTTTTCTCTAAGGCCGGGGAGGTGCCCCGGCCAGTCCAGCCGGAGTAACCCCTATGTCAACTGTCGCAGAACTGTACGAAACAGCCAATTCCGCAGCCAGCAAGGGCTGTGGCTGCTCTTATGAACTCTATGTTCAGAAACTGACAAGAGAGATTGATCAGACTGCCTCTCGGCTCGCTCCCGATCAGGCCGCAGCCCTGCAGGACTATGCCAGACAGAAAGGGAACTATGCCCCAGACGCCGATGAGGGGCACCTTGAGGGGTTCTGCTGTCACGGCATTGAGTACGGCTGCTGCCCGGCAGGGTGCGATGATGTGGAGGAAGACTACTGGGACAGTGAAGACCAAGAGGCTGCCAGAATAGCACTCAATCAGGAGATCATGGCAGAAATCGAAGAGGAAGCAGAGCAGGCAAGGATGGCCGCAGTCGCTTCCCGTGATGCGCGGGTTCTCGATCGCATTGGCATGATCCGCAGGAGAATGGCGGTATGAGACAGCTTGTTCAGGAGCTGGGGCGCACGGCATTCCATATCGTGAATGGAATGCCCACACCTTCCTTTGTCACACTTTCCACAGTCAGGCGGTTTGAAGGGCTGCTGCTGGCCATTCAGGAAGACAGGCAAGCCTCTGCGCTGCTTCGGTCTTTGGTACCAGAGCAGGATCCAACGCCTCATGATGTTGCACGCGGGCTGGCAGACCTTGTTCCACTCCGGTTCCAGTTGCGTGGTGATGAGTCCTTCAGGCCATTTTCAAGAGGCAGTGCGCTGGCCTTTATCGCTGCACGCCGACACGAGGCTCTTGTGGAAGGGTTGCAGGGCCTTGCTGAGCCCCTCTCACTCGCAGGAGCGGAATATATGGTGCACTACTTGCGGGGGCAGGATGGCATGGTCGTTGGCCACCTCTGAAGGCAACCAAAAGGCTTGAAGGCTGAGTGTCTGGCATATACAATAAGGGATATACGCACAGGAGGTTCTTATGCCAGTTCCTAAAGTGACTCCCCGACCACGCGAAGTAAAACTGTTCTGGAACAACCGCAGTCAGGCAGTGCGGATTCCGGTTGAATTTCAAATGCCAGGAGACCGGGTGCTGATCCGCCGTGACGGTGACAAGCTCGTTCTGGAGCCTGTGAAAACCCCTTCCACTCTGAAGGAGCTTCTCATGGCATGGCGCGAAGAACCGCAGCTGGCCCCAGAAGACGATTTTCCCGATATTCAGGACGTAGCCGCCAGACCGGAAGATATTCTGTGAGCGCCTATCTCCTTGATACCAATATCATCAGTGATCTTGTCCGAAATCCTTCCGGCCCGTGCGCGCGTCGCATCGAACGTATCGATCCCGGCGACCTTTGTACCAGCATTATTGTGGCCGCTGAGTTACGATATGGATGTGCTAAAAAAGGCTCTGCAAAGCTGTTAAACCGGGTTGAAAGCGTGCTGGCGTTTGTCCCCGTGCTGCCTCTCGATATTCCTGCCGACTGTGAATACGGTGGCATCCGCGCCGAACTCGAAGCCGCAGGGCAGACGATCGGCATGAATGATCTGCTCATCGCGGCTCACGCCTACACCCTCAAGGCGACCCTGGTGACGAACAACACACGTGAGTTTATGCGCATCCGAGGCTTGAAGGTTGAAAACTGGCTGGAGGATGGGACGTGACTGTCTTTTGCCCCAGAAGAAACCCAAGGTCAGCATAACAAGAAGATTTCACCAGACTGTCTGAAAAGATGACGGTTTTACAGACACAGGAGCGTCAGGTGCCGAGAGAGGTTTATCAGCCAGAGACGATTGTCTCCATGACTGTGGCGGATGATGAGGCTGAAGCACAATTCGGCAGTCTCATGAACGCAGTCCGGAGAGAAAAAAATTTCGATCCCTCTTTGCCCCTGACCATCACGGTCGAGCAAAAACCAGAGGGTTATGCGAAGTCCTTGGAAGGGTGCTATCACGTATCCTTGAAAATAGTGGCTTTACTGGGCGCCAGGGTTTCCGGGATTGAGCCTCACGATCCGAAGCACGAAGACAGTTCAGACGTGCTGTGGCTGTCAGGGCATCCGGAGACAGAATTGTCTGCCGGACGCGCCATCTTCGTGACACCCGCGACAGCCATGGAAAATCATTGGATGATTGATGAGTGCAACGTGAGTAAGGTCGGCAGGAATGGAACGTACTGGACCGTCACAGTGCCTGGGTCAGAAGTTATCGGCGTCGTGGAAAAGCTCTACGGCGGCAGTACAGCTTGCGAGAGAGGTGTATCATGAATCTTGCCCGTGCGATCATGATCCGCAAGGAGCGGAAACGGCAACGCAGAGAGGGGGCAACCCGACGAGAGAGGCTGTCCGTCTCGCCTTTGCTATGGGATAGCCTTGCGGCAGACAGGCAACTCCAGCGGACATGGAGGGCAGAAGGGGTGCCATTCTGGAAGCGGTTGCTCCGGGCCTTCCTGATTCAGGGATAAAACACAGTGAAGGTTGGCCGGTCGCATCATGGCCCGTCAACATCACACTATGAAAACGACAGAAATCCCCTCTTCTTCCGAACGCCCGGCTCTACGGCTCTCCGGTCGCCGACTGTTCCAGTGTCTCATGGTGCTGGGCTGGACGGAACGTCTCGCGGCCGAGAGATGCGATATGCATCGCACACAGTTTCGACGCGCCATTGCCGGGACATCGTCATTGCCTCCTGATCTCTCGGCATGGTTGCTCGATCTGGAAGCAGCATTTCTAGCGCGACCATCTCCTCGTAAACGACTGCATGATCCGGCCTTTCAGGAGTGCAGTTTGAGCGCAGCCAGCTGAACCATAAAAAAAGCCGCCTTATGGCGGCTTTTCTGTTTTTACGTGATCGTGGATTTTATCTAAGCAAGCTTGTCACTAGCGATTATCCTCGACTTAGTGAGCATATTTGAACCCGAGATGTCCATTTGACATGATGGCCGGAGCACATGTTGCCGAAGGATCTGCCTTAGCGTGATAAGGCACAAGGTATTTCTGTGCGACCCATCGCGGCCGGAAGGCAAAATCAACGGTTTCGACATAGCCATTCACAATACGGCTGCCAGTTTTCACAGCCACCTGATTTCCAACGGGCGCAACATCGGGCTCATTGTCAGAGGGATTCAATTTGAAAGAAACCGGATGTTGGAAGTCCATTGACTGTGCTGCAGTTTCATTCAGCATCATGCATGTGTACCCAGCTAATGGTTTTACTGGTGTTAAGCCGGCGGCCAGAGCCGGGATAGGTGCAAGTGCTAAGGACAAGGCCAGTAGATTTCGTAATTTCATAATATCCTCAATTAACTAGCTAGGATTGGAGAGTGTGCTGCTGTTCCCATTTTGGAAGCAACATTAGATTTCCATTGTCCGACTGTCTCCCCCGGTGAAATGCCGTTTTTAGAAAGTTGGTCAGGCGACATATTAGATAATACGGAAGCCATAGAAGCGTTCTCGTCGGCCTGTGCAAGCTGAACTCCTGCGTGCGGACCAAAGTTATAATAGCCTCTGGCATCAAGAGCCGTCGGGTTGCTGACGCCAGAATTCTGCAGAGTGGTTGCGGCATCCTTGAGATACTGTGCCGCAGCAACCGCCTGTGTGGCCGGATCTTGCTGGCCAGAAACGCCCGTGTTGGTGATACTGGATGCAAGGCTAGGGTTAGAGGCCAACGCCTTTTGCAGAGCTTCATTGTAGGTGCCGTTCGACATTTGGAATGCACCTGTTATGGATGAATTGCCGTTGGCTGTATAAACGTTGCGACATCCTGACTCTACAACGCACGTTGCCGCCAGAGCATCTGGAGTTACCCCAAGGGCGCTGGCATTTTGGGCCGCGGCATATCCCCATGACTGGGAATACATCGATTGCAGAGCATCCGTACTGCTGCCGTTTGTTGTGGTTGTAGAGACTACGGAGCCACTTCCACTAATCTGCTGTGTTGTGGTGGAGGTCGGTGGTGTCCAGCCGCCCATCCCAACTTCCTGATAGGTTGCATTGACCGTTGGCGGCAGACCTGCCGGGACATTGACGGTTTGCGCCAATGCAGGATAAACCAAGAAGGAAGAGCCAAGCACAGGCCAGACCTTCCACGCGGTTCGTCTCTTTTTCATGAGCATCTCCTTTGGCTGCGATGCGGTGATTTTTCCTCATCATGATGCGACGAGTTTAAAAAAAGAGCGGGCAGGGAAAGTGTGTCCATTATGGTCACACTTTCATGGAAGACGCCCCAGCACGAAACCGATGAGAACAAGCACCATCCCCCAGAAGATGATGATCCCTGTGGAGCGCCATTGATACCGGTCGGCAATCAGTTTTGCCCGCCGACCGATCTCAGGTTTCAACGACTGGAAGACCTTGCTGACAACATCCAGAATACGTTGCTCAACCATCCGTTCGTTGATCTGGCTCAGCGCCTTCGCTGCATCCACACCGTCCTGCAATGTAAGCTCGATTGAGCGACGTTCTGCCTTAACCAAGACGAGGGCCTCATCGAGGCATCTGGGCATAGCTTCAAGGGTGCGGTTTTGTGCTTCCAGCACGGCCAGTATCGCCAGAAAGAAACGCCCGTTCGCAGTATCCGGCCTGACAGTGAAGTGCTGAAGCGCATGCTTCAGCTCCTCAATCGCCTGCGCGGGAGTGGGTGGATTGTCCGGCTGTCTGTCGTTTTTCTGACTCATGGCTACTCAAAGTCTTTCGGGACAGGCAGACCTTTGGGCATGTCGGGAAGGAGGCTAGGGTCAATCTGTGCAAGAAACTCGGGGAAAGAGCGGTGAAACCAGACTTCTGCGCGCATCCGGTCAAATAGACCGCTGGGGGGATGGCCCTCGACATTCTTGTCATCAATGAAGTCTGCGTAAGACATCCGACGATCCGTGATTTCGTCCATACCGTCCAGTTCCGGCAAGAAGTAAATTCCGCCATTTTCATCTGACGCATCTACCGTGGCGTTCATGACTGCTGGTGTCTGACGGATTTTGTCGAAATGGCTGTTGTTTGAGTAACCAAGAGGCAGCAAGCCACGGTTCATCACGATGATGCTGTGGCCTGGCAGGAAGCGCCGTTTCTCTTGGAGATCCTGCAGGTAGTCAGCATCGGCCAGTTCCGTGCCGAGCATATATACCACGACAACCTTGATTCCCAGCTTGGCCAGTTGCGGCACAAGAGGGGTGCTATTGATGATTTCGTGGAAGGCAGTCCAGCCGCCGCCGATATCCAGTATCACGTCTTTCTGGCGTTTCACCATGCCTTCGATCTGCTGTTCCAGCCAGGATTTCTGCTCCTTGAGATTGCCCGTAGCGGGCTTCCTTGTATTGGGGTGGAAGTGCGCGATGGAGTGGGAGACGTTCAGGAGGTCTGTATTCCAGACTTCTACATCACCGCCTTGACGCATGACTGTCTCAGTCAGGGCATTGAGGAAAACGGTCTTGCCCGTGCGTTGCCGACCGACTGCTGTCAGGAGCACAGGGGGTTTGGTGCGGGCTGGCTTGGCAGGTTGGGTCTTCGCTGGATCCGTTCTGGTTGCAGTCATTGAATCATCCTTTTCTGGTGCGGCACCGCGCAATCATGAGGGTGCCGTTCAGAAGGATTTCACCGTGTCATCATGCGACCAGATAGGATTTCTCCAGAAAAAAATGAAAAAGCCTCTTCAGTCCGAATACTGATCTTCCTCTCTCTCGCGAGGTGATTTGAATTCCAATTCTTCCTCAGGAACATCCTCGCCTGCGAGCAGACGATCATAGATGGTGCGCCTTTGCTTGATGATCTCTCTTAGTTCAGGGAGTTTTGCCTCTACTTCCTTGATCAGCATCGGCGCGCCCTGACTGTCATTTCGCCTGATCTGTTCCTTGGCCAACGTGAGGTCGAACTTGGCCTGGCCCAGCGTAAAACGAGCTTTGTCTATTTTTTGCTCCATCGTCATGGGGGCGCCTGCAGGAACCGTCTCGGTTTTAAGGGTCAGAGAGGAGCTTTGAGGCACTGGCTGAACAGATGGCGGGGCAGGTTGTGGAATATCAACAAACTCTGGCGTCCAGTCGGCGGGCAAGCGGCTGGGCATAATAGGCCTCCCAGCATCTCGGTCACTTACGTCATTATCGCTCCTAGATGGAGTAAGCTTGCCAAGCGCCAAACAGACACGTTTCCATTTCCATTGAATCAGTTTTCGTCCAGGTCGATCCGATACGATTGTGATCCCGTCAGCTCTGGCAGCCTCAGCTATTTCCTCCCAACCAATGTTGTCATCTCTTGCTTGTCGGATTGTTTCGTGGTGCTCGAATAACCATCGGTAGAGTTTACCAGCCCGACAGGATGCATGTTGTTTTGTCGTCCGGGCTCGTAGCTTCTCTATACCTTTTGACATGATGCTCTCCTTTTTGTTGGAGAGAATTGCCCGCGATGATGCGACGAGAAAGCTCATCACAAGGGAAAGCCCACACTTAGACCTAATATTGACCTTGCACTGACCATTGATCTGCCCTCACATTGACCACACATTGACCACACACTTTTCAGGCTCTTCATACACCATTGCACCCTCAGTGCGGCGGCTACGCCGCCAGGATTGGGCAAGCGGAGAAATAGGGCATTAGTGTAGGCTCCCTTTGATTTGGGGGGCAGTCTGAGAATTCCGTATTTCGTCGCATGATGTAACGTCATGCTGTCGGGGTAACGAATTTCTGAGAGGAGTAAGAGATGACCCTGAAATCAAGCGGAGCAATGACTTTCGAAGGGCACGAACTCGAATGGATCGAGTGTGATAATCAGCTCTGGCTACTTGGCCGGGCAGTCTGCGACGTGCTGGAGATTCAACGCCATCGGAGTGCGTTGGAGAAACTCGATGATAATGAAAAACGTCTGGTTAAAATTTCGACTGCTGGCGGTCCGCAGAGAGTTGTGGCTGTGAGCGAGAGTGGGCTCTATCACCTTACGTTTGCTTCCCGAAAGCCCGTAGCTAAAAGGTTTCGGCGATGGGTAACTGACGAGGTCTTGCCACAAATCCGGCGCACCGGTGTATACCGGCCTAATGCAGGGGCACCGATCGCCGACGCGCTCAAACCGAATATCAGCGAGGCTGATCTACGTCTTCTAGAGGAGCTGAAAGAGGGAGATATTTATCAATCAACCCGTCACCTGGTGACCCGGATGAACGGAAAATTCTCTGTCGAAAGAGCGTTAAGCGAAGCAAAACGTCCGTGGTCTTATGATCTGGATATTCTGGAACTCATTCATCTGGTGAAACTCGTGCAAATCAGTTGGTTCGCTCTCGGGCAAAATAGTGAGCGGTCGGATCAAATGCGCCAGTATATGTGCCGTCTATCCACGGTTATGCGGTTGCTGGATGATAAACTTGGCACCGGTCCTTACTTTGAGCCGGTTTCCGCTGTATCACCAGCCGGGTCATAAGTTCCATCATTGAGGGAGTGGAAGGTAAACCCTTGTGGTTGTGGTGTAAAATCTATTACCCTTCCATTCCCTACTGGATCATGTTGGAACGTTAAATGAATAACCAGGACTTGATTGAACGTATTGTTGCTGTAACGGATATTTCAAAAAAAGATGCCAAAGCAGCCTTGGAAACAGTATTTGCAGCAATTACTGAAGCCGCTACGAAAGGTGACGAAACGACTATCTCAGGATTTGGCAAATTTGTCGTCCGTCAGATGGCTGAACGCAAAGGACGCAATCCACAAACTGGTGCGGATCTGGTGATCCCCGCATCTCGTAAACTGGCCTATACACCAGCAAAAGCTGTCAAGGATGCTATGACAGGTCAATGAGGGTTTACTGATTGCCTTGAAGTGCGGCGGAATGATTTCTCAGTGCAGGATGGGGCTTTTCTGCAACTTGCTCTTTTCCCGGACGCCGTTTCTCTGGTGCGCGTCTATCCGCCGCGTAACACATGGCGCTATTACGATCTTTCAATCCAACCAGATCTATTCGGTGGCGCAGCACTCATTCGACGATGGGGAAGAATAGGAACTCCCGGAAAAATAAGGCTGGATCTTTTTCCTGATGCAGGGGCTGCGGCCAATCAGCTGGCCCGTCTATTACGTCAGAAGCTCAAGCGGGGTTACATTGTGAGAGCGTGAGTAGTGGCATAGATGAGAAAGCTTAAGTATCAATTTTCCTTTTTAGGGCGTTTACGGCTGCTGTGACTATCTGTCCCTGTTGCAATTCTTGAGATCGTGCTGGTGCTGATTCCGTATCTCAACGCAAGTGCTTTCAGTGTTGCGCCACTTTGACGCAAATCCTTGATTTCTTGTTGCTGTAGCTTTGTGATCCTGGCAGGCCGCCCCATTTTTACACCTAAACGGGCAGCGCGTATTCGACCTTCCGCAGTGCGGGTTTTAATCAGGTCACGTTCCACATCAGCCAGACCGCCTAAAACCGCCAGCATCAGCCGACCGGTGCTTGTTGTCGTATCTGCCCACGGCTCTGCGATAGAAAAAAACTGCGCACCTCGTTGTGTGATCTCTTTGATGATTGCAAAAAGATCAAAGGTACTGCGTGCTAACCGATCAATTCGCGTCACAACGACAGTCTCTCCATCAGAGAGGTTACGAAGTAGGCGTTGAAGCTGGATGCGTTCTGAATCCGCGCCACTTGCCTTTTCGCGGAAAATTTTGGCGCATCCATAGTTATGAAGAGATTGGAGCTGTACGTCGAGCGTCTGGCCGACTGTGCTCACGCGAGCATACCCAATTTTGCGAGACAATGTGCTGCCATCCTGAATTCATAAAGACGGATGCTTATCTCGGGATCTTTTTGTGCGCAATTCCTGATTTGCGCAAATGTCATAACCGACCTTTTGCACCAGTGAACATACAGTTGATATTTATATAGGTAAAACAAAGAAGGCAACATGAAAATAAATAATGTCAGAAAAATCTTGTCTTGCAGGTTGTGCGCAAATCAGGATTTAGGTAAATGACAGCAGCATTGGTTAAAATCTCCCTTGGTGTGGCAACTGTATATAGTAGTGGGGACTTATCTGCTCTGGCTGGCGTAAGTGGCCTGTCGTCTATTGTTGTTACGAAAAATGCTGATACTCCTGCTGGAGATCCCGTTGTTGTGGATCTTTCTACTCCAATAGCAGGTGTCAACGCTCTTAATGCCATTACAGTGGAGAATGGCGCCACGGCTAAGGTAGGCGGTGGTCTGTTAAATGCGACCGCAATTAGTGCTCTGAAAACTGACGGTGGTATTCTTGACCTTCAAGGAACTTTAGTTGGTGTGTCGGCCTTGAAGCAAGTTTACGTTGGACCGTCTGGTGGTCAAATCACGATGGAGCCGACGGGACTTGATGTTGGTTTGCTTTCTGTCCCAGTCATTTTCTTAGATAAAGCCGGACTGCCAACAACGACAATCCCTAAAGACTTTGTCATGGACTTTCCTCAGGTTAGTAAGCCATTGTTTGGAGATAAGTCCATAACAGCAAGTTACAGCGCGGTTACAAATACAACGACGATTGGTCCGGGCGTTAGCGTTGGTGGGATAGTCAATGTCGGTCGTGTTATGGTGCTTAATGGAGACCCATTTGATCTTAAAAACACCGGAACAGATCATGGTTTTGGGTATTTTACGAAGAAATTCACACAAGATGATGGAAAAGGTGGTATTATTACCTGTTTCCTAACGGGTAGTATGATTCGTACTACCACGGGTGAAGTCGCTGTTGAAGATGTTCGCATCGGTGACGAGGTTATTGCTTTTGATTGGCGGAATAATGCAGACATTGTGCGACCGGTTGTGTGGGTCGGCAAGGCGCGTGCTACTGTTCGTCCAGAACTACATGACGATGAAGCAGGTTGGCCTGTTCGTATCCTCAAAGACGCGATTGCCGATGGTGTGCCTTATAAGGACATGCTGATTACCGCTGAGCATTGCCTGTTCTTCAAAGACTGTTTTGTACCAGTACGGATGCTGGTCAATGGCATGTCCATTTTCTACGACAAATCCATCACCTCTTACGATTACTACCATATCGAAACCGAGCAGCATTCCATCATTACTGCCGATGGCATGCTGACAGAAAGCTATCTGGATACAGGCAATCGTTCTTCTTTCCGTCAGGAAGGCAAGGTTGCTACGCTGCGTGGTGCAGTCAAAAGCTGGGCAGACGATGCAGGTGCTCCACTGGGTGTTGCGCGTTCCTTTGTAGAACCTCTGTTCCGGGCTTTGGAATGGCGTGAAAACAGTGTGGTTGGTATCCAAATTCCGTCAGAAACGATGGAACTCACGGATGATCCAGATCTGCATCTGGTCACGGATACAGGAGCTACTGTGCGACCGATGCGTAAGACGGCGCACCAGTATAGCTTCATGCTGCCGCCTGATACGCAGTCTGTGCGGATTGTTTCACGCGCCAGCCGTCCATCTGATGTGATTGGTCCGTTTGTGGATGATCGACGCCATATGGGGGTCGCTGTTGCTGATGTTCGCCTGCTATGCGCCAAGAGACAGTTTGATATCACCTCTCACCTTCAGGCCGAAAAACCGGAAGGTTGGTATGAGACCGATTGGACAGATTGTGCATGGACGAATGGCAATGCCGAACTGTCTTTAGGGGATCATCTGTCACACGGGAAAATGGGAATCCTCTCCCTGACAATCCGTGCTGCTGGCCCTTATCTGTTGTCAGATCAAGCCGTGTCTGATGTGCAGAAGCGTTCAGCTTAACGATCTTTTGTGAAATGAGACGTGAGAGGGCTTTCTCTTCATTGAGAAAGTCCTCTTTCTTTCTCCGCTCACCCCTTTTTCGTCGCATCATCATTCCTGATCCTGAAGCATCATTTAGGGTTTGCAGGATAGAATGTGATGACAAAATTACCAGAACCAACAACAGCAGAATGGCGTGCTCACGTTGTTGAGCAGTTTGATGCGATCCATGAATCCCTGCGTGCTCTGCATCAACGCCAGACACTCATACTCGAACTGCTGACCCCAGAAGAACGCGAGGGACCATCGCTGGATGATCTGCTGGCGCGCATTGTCACACTCATAGCTGACCAAAGACCCGTTCTTCGTCGCATTGACCATACCACTGGCGCATCGCTGGATCTTCTTGAAGGACGTACACCACGTTCTCACCCGGATACAACGGCAGAAGAAGGTGCAGAGGAATGATGACCTTCCGGAAAATCTCTGCGGCCTGCAGAGGACAGATCATCTCTAATTATTACCTACAGGATATTCCTGATCCGGAGAGTGACTGCCGTCTGGATCCGACAAAGACGCCTGATAGCGACGGCGCACGTTTGACAAATTATTATACCGGTCGTGATGGTCGTGCGTCCTGGCGTCCAGATATGCCGTGGCGGGCTGCTGAGGCGTTAGGCATCGACCGGTTCAAACCTCCCACCCGAGAGCAGCTTTCCCGTCTCTATGAAGCCAAACGGGCTGACAACGGCGAGGAATGGTCAGCGCACCAGCGCAAAATCAGCGCCTATGATCTGACACTGGCCCCTCATAAATCCGTCACACTGGCGGCAGAGTTTGCCGAAACTGACGCAGAGCGCGCCGCTATCTGGCATGCAATGCAGGTCGCTAACGATGAGACTATGCGGTATGTGGCCCGTGAACTGGGACTGGCCAGACGCGGCCGGGGCGGGAAGGACGGTGCTGAAGAAGGTCATGTTGCATGGGTAACATACCGCCACACGACAGCGCGGCCAACGGTCGAGGCGTTAGATCCTGAGAGCAATCAGACTTACCTGATTGACACGCCGGCTGGTGGAGATCCTCATGCCCATTTTCACAACACGATGTTTAACATGGTTGTCACAGATGATGGTCATGTCGGGTCTTTGGATACAAAACAGCTTCGATCGCGTGTTCACGAGTTTGGCGCTTACTTTCAGGCCATCCTTGCTCAGGAATTGCGTAAAATTGGCATTGCCCAGACGTATGACGCCAATGAACAGGCAACCGTCATCTCTGCCGTGCCACAGGAGATTTCAGATTTTTTCAGCAAAGGTCGCCGCAATGTCCTGAAAGCTGCTCAGTCCTACGCCTCGGAACAAGGTCTGGAGTGGGAGGGATTGTCAATCGAACGAAAGCAGAAAATGCTTTCAATGGCAGGATTGGCCGCCCGATTGGGTAAGGATCTGGACGCTGACGACCACGATATTTGGAAGCGTCAGGCTAAGGAGTTGGGTTGGGTAGATCAAAGCCTTATGGGGCCGGAGATTGATACCGGCCTGGATCGCCATCAGCGGCTTGATCAAGCGTGGCGTTTCGTTGCCAGGCATCTTGGTCAGGAGTTTGAAACAGCCGCTGTCATCGACCACCAGAAACTGCGGACTTATGCTGCACGAGGGCTGATTGCTACGGGTATTGAGGGCGGAATATCTGACATAGATGCCGTGGTTGAGTTGACAGAAAAACGGGGCATTGAGGTGCGCGGTCAGAAGGTACAACTCATTATTGAGATGAAAGGAGAGCGTGAGAGGGTCACACATACTGAGCAAATCAGACTGGAAGAAGATCTCGCCATTCATATTGCTCGTGCTGCATCCGATCGGAGCGGGGCTCTCGGAAAAGAAGCCATTGAGGATGCGATTGCCCGCTCAGGTCTGGACTTTACCTCGGAGCATGGGCAGGCGCAGCGTAAAGCCGTTCATACCTTGGGGCAGAGCGGCAGGATAGCGATGCTTACGGGGGTTGCTGGTGCCGGCAAGACCACACTTCTCAAGCCTCTTGTGGACGCATGGCGCAATGATACCGAGGCCAACCCATCAGGACGGCGCATCATTGGTGTGGCCAATGCGTGGCGCCAGGCCGATGCCATGAAAGATGCTGGTATTGAGGAAACCTATGCGCTTTCTCCATTTTTGGCCCGTATTGATCGGGGCGACCTCACGTTGGATGAGCATACCGTCATAGCTCTTGACGAAGTCGGCCAAGTCGCGCCGCGTCAGATGCTACGACTGCTTGAGCTGCAGCGTGATACGGGACTGACCCTGCGTATGATGGGTGACAGAGAGCAGGCTCAGGCTATCGAGGCTGGTGATGCCCTTGAAATAATCAAGAGAGTGCTGGAGCCGAATGATCAGGCTGAGCTTCTGTCAACAGTACGCCAAAAAACGAAGCGTAATCGTGATATCGCCGCTCTTTTTCGTGGAGAAGAACCAAGCGATGATCAGCTTAAGGCACTTGAGACGAAGGGCAAAGCAGTTGCAGCAGAGACAGACGCGGATCGTGATGATGACGTGAGGAACCGTTTTCATACCGAGGAGGTGCGACAGGCTATCGAGATGAAGCGCCAGGACGGTAGCATCAGTCTGGTGACAGGAGACCATCAGAATGTTCTGGAGGCCATCGCACAACATTATGTGTCCCGCAAAGATGCCCTGAAGGCTGAAGGCCCGAAGCCGGACGGATCATTCAAGACGATCACCATGTCAGCGCTGACGAACAAGGATGCTGCGGATCTCAGTCTGGCAGTACGTCAGGTGTTACAGAAACGCGGAGATATTGGCGCTGACCAGAAGATTATCAAAGCCATTGATCAGCGTGGTGAAGAGTATGACATGGCCCTTGCTGTTGGAGACAAGGTGCGCCTGTATCGTCGGGTCTGGGGTCTTGTTGGAGATAAGCGCACCTGGGTAGGGAATAACGGAGATATCTGTGAGGTTCTCAGTGCATCTGACAAAGGGCTGAAATTGAGGCTTGCGGATGGGCAGGAAGCACAAGTGGAATGGCGCAGGCTATCAGATCCTCGCTCAAATCGTGTTCTGTTGGGATTTGGTCATGCCATGACAATTGATGCCGCCCAAGGTCTGACCTCTGATGAACATATTAATGCCATGCCGCGCGGTGCCGATCTGGCGACGGGGTTTACAACTTATGTGGCGGAAAGTCGTGCACGAGGGACAACCTGGACGATGATTTCAGATGGGGCGACTTTTGAGGCGGTTCGCAACGGCCGCGCTCTGGGAGATCAAGAACCAATCACGAGTGACCAGTTGTGGGATTATGTTGCTAAAAAGATGGCGCATAAGCCGTACAAGGCTCTGGGTATGGATTTGCCTTATCGGAAGAAAAAGGATCGGGATCAAAGAGTCCGTGAACTCATTGAGATCGGCCGTAAAGTAGAGAAGGCCCGTCTTGAGGGCCGGGATATTGGACGTGAGAACCAGATGGCTCTAAGGGGCCGTCAGATTAACGCAACTCATGCCGACTTGATTCGTCGGCTTGATAATGAATTGAAAAAAATACTCGAACAAGCTCCTGAAGTGATGAGCCGACAGGAAAAAGATATACGTCAACGATACGCAAAGATCGTGACAAAGAGGCCTTCTGGCCAGTCATCTCCCTCTGTGTCCTGAAACTTGCAACAGGCTCGTCGGATGCCGTAATGCCGATATTCAAGACTTAGCATAAAGGAAGCCCTCATGCTCTTTCTGGTATTGGTCGGTTTTATGGTGTTCGTGGGCCTGGTCGTCGGCCTTGTGGGCAGAATTGCTCGCATTGAGGATCCGGCATCATCAGTAGCGCCATCACCTGTGCAATCTGCCGTTAGGGCTATGGCGTTCCCAAGACGAGATATGACTCCCGAGGAGTTGGATCATCAAGCTGATCTTGCAAATATTGCGGCAGATGCCAGAGCGCGTGAGTCCATTATAAACGCGATTCAGGTGGCCGGTTCGTCAAGTCATAAGACTTAGGGGCTCTTGTTTGAGTTCATAAAACTCTCAACCAATTTTGGTTCATGAAAGGTTTGAGTATGTTTAAAAAAAATATTCCCGTTGCCTTGGCTCTAGCATCCTTGTTTTGTGCGACAGTGCCTAATGCTATGGCTGACCAGCAATCAACGGAAGCACCAAAAGTTCCAACAAAAAACGAACCGGTCTCAACTCCCATGTCAGATCTCCTGAAAGACGGTCATGTGGAGGCTGCTATGATGGATGCATCTGGAGGCTTTTATATCATTGAGACGTCTAAAGGCCGTTATCGATGCGAAGTAGAAAACATGTCCGGTAAACCTGCAACGTCTCAATGCTATTCGATCAGCTGATCGGGTCGGCAGCCTGAGTAAGAGAAACCTCAGGTAAAGGCGGAATGGGTGCGTTATGGGATGCGTCCCATGACCACCATCCGTCAACTCCAAAAACACGCGCGTAATATTTTTCTTTTTCTGCTTTGCGTGCGAGATATTTTTCGTCCGTCAGCCCAAATACTTCCATTGGGTAGCCTTCTTTTTTGCCCATATCAGTCAAGATAAAGTCAGGCCGGACAAGCTCTCGTGCTGCATCAAAGCGGAGCGGCTTTATAAAGGTCCGATCCTTTTGAACTAATAACTCCACAATTTTTGCTTCATAGCGGCTTTCGACTGGAATAAGTTGCTCAGTCGTTGTCATGAGAGCAGCATCTTCGATTTGAGCGGTACTAAAATTACTATACTTTCCTTTTTTTATTGGGTCTATGGTGACAAGGAATAACCCAAAAACTGAAAGCCCTTCCTCATTCCGAGAAAACTCTACCAGTTCTCTTGAATACGATTTTTCCAATCGCTCCCATTTGGCCTGTGAAATCGACATGAACATTCGGTATCCATCTCGTATTCCAGACAGTTCGATGTTGTATCCTTTTCCATAAGGATCGACCTGAGCGCTACTTAAACGCCCAATCACATACAGTCTTAATTTCTCTGAATGGTTTTTGATTGTTCGTTGGGTAAAATACTGAATACCCTGATCACCGGAGACGACTGGACAGAGCACCTGATCCAGCGTGATGCCACGCTGGACCTTGATGTTGCGAGATGTTGCGTAAGCCCGCCTGAGCGCTTTTGGATCAGTACGGTGTCCAGCAAACTGTGGCCGCCAGTAGTGCAGACCGGCACGCTCCCATATGAGGTGCAGCAAACCAAGAGTGGTCATGCGTCTCTGTGTTTTTCCGCCTGACCGTGTCCCAGCAGGCGAAAGAGCGGAAGTTTCCGAACTTGTAGGGCTGTTTCGTTTCAAAGAGGTAATTAGTTTGACACTAACTTCGTCGTGCTCTGTGTCATCCTTGATGACGCCATCCACATAGGCAGCCTGTCCACTTTGTTCGGGGTTAGGTTTGTAAAATGGGCAGGTTGGTCTGTGGTATGGTGTTGTATTTGGCATGCAGGCAAAATAGTAACTCTCTTTTAGCTCCCTGATCTGGAGTTCCAGATAACGTCCCTGGTGGACACAGAGGCAATGTGCTTTTTTCCCTGGTCCTGCTTTGCCATTGTCAGCATGCTTTGCCTTGAGGCGTCGCTGAAATCGCTCCGGATCGGATAGTTTCCATTCCAATGACAGTTTTTCTCCTCCAGGGAGAACGACAATATCATTCATGCAACGAGCCTTTTCGAAAGCTTATGTATCTGACGTGCCAGTTCCTTGTGATCCATTGGTGAGGAAATATCATCCTCGTAGCGCTTTTGCGCGTCGATCACACGATCGCGTACCCCAAGCAGCAGAAGTGCCTGCTTACGGCCAATGCCAGGTCTGGGATCAATTGCGCGTTCAATCGCATCCAGTGTTCCAAGAAGAACGCCATCAAGGGGCGGGCGGGGAGAAGGTATTTTCTCATACCCAGGCTTCGGGTTCATGGCCGCATCACGGAGCATGAGCGTAAACGGTGTCTTTTCCTCTTCCGACCGCCGGGATGGGAAGTTTATCAGGGTATTGTCATTCCCCGGTATTGCCTCCACGGACAACCCGACTGTCGCTTGGGCAATGAGCGGAAATTTAGCTTCAATTGACGCAGGTGTGCTGCCAGCAGATTTAACTTCTGCAACAAGACGCTCAAAGGCCGGTTCTCTCACGGGAGCATGGAGTTCAGAACGATAGCTGCCGTTCTCTATGGTTTCCAAAACAGCACGCGTTTCATCGTCAGGTGCGCTCCCGTCTAAAACCAAAGGGGCCGACAACATGACAGGCTGTGCCGTGCGGATTTCTCCACTCCGGCCATTTACCGCGGCAAAGAATGTTTTTGAATGGACGACACGGCCGCCGAACATCGTGATGGCCTCACCTTCAATCAGCGACTGCAGATCGGCCCAAGGGATGCGGGCGACCTCCCTGATTTCCGCACCTCGTCCTTCTCGATAACTGCCTGCTGAATTCCCCTCAAAGTGTGTAGCCTGAGTGACTTCTACCCGGTCGGACTGTTTTTCAATCCATTCACGTGTCCGCATAGCATCCTGCAGACGCATAGCGTGGGTCAGGTTGGCGTTGCCGAGCAATGTAAACGCCTTGTCACCTATACGGCTTGTCAGGCCAGGCAGATCCTGAAAGCCCAACCAGAACATGCAGTTTAGCCCACGCCCCATAGCAAGCATCCGGTCCATGCCGTCTGTGGCGTAGGCGCTGAGTTCGTCAAAGAAGAATTGATAGGGTGCGTCCCCTGATCCTGCCTTGAGCTTGAAGATCTCTGATGCAGGCCCGTTAAGACGTGCGCCTAAGAGTTGCGCCATAACGGCTCGCACTGAAGCCACTATAATCTTACCAAGGCCGGCCAGTGTGTCAGACGAGTTTTCCAGTGATGGTAGAATAACGACCAGAACGCGGCGGTTCAGCACCACATCACGCATGTCGATATCACCGTTTTCGCATTTGAAAATATGGCCAAGTGAAACGGCGAACTGGGTGAAGATTTTAGAGAAATACATGGTTGCGAAACCATGTTGCTCAGAAGGACGGCTTTCTTTTTGCTGGTTCCACTCAAGTCCGATATCGTAGCCGGGTAGCTCACCCAAATAAGCCTGAAATGGGTAAAGAACATCGTCAGGAATGTCAGGGACGGGAATCTTGATAGGCTGTGGCTGACCGGGGTTGCGGACAAGGAAGATCTTATGGCGTGCGAGCGTTGCAAGCCAGCGGAGTTCTGTTGCGAAACGAATGGTCTCGATATTGATTGAGATACCATGCCGGTCCCGCATCCAGACCAATGCAGGCGTTAAAGTCCCGATGAGATTGACTGCACGATCACGAAAGACGCCGTTGGCGTCATTGGCGACAGGTTCGCCCAACTGACTGACCAGCATTTCGCGGATGGCGTCAGCATTTCCCGTCGCGAATGGATTAAACGTATTTGATTCCCTGATTGAGCTGGCCGTCAGCAGATTGAGCGTGAGAAGCTGATCATCCAGTCCATAGCGCCTGAGAAGGGCGGCAACATCGCCGTAAACCGTGTTGTCACCTTTGCCGTCGATGAGCAGAAATCCCGATCCGTGCGAGAGGGGATTAGCCATGAGAGAGAGCGCAGATGTCGTTTTGCCTGCCCCCGTTGTTCCGGGCATTGCGGCATGCTGTCGGCCAGCATCTGAGGAAAACCAAAGCTGCTGACCTGTATGCGCATCGGTGCCGAGATAGATGATACCGCCTGCTTTTTTTGGTTTGCGGGTACTGGGATCAAGATCATGTTCATCAGGCAGCCCTGAATAGCGGGGCAAATGGAAGGGGAGTACGGGCCGACGTGTGATAACCCAGCATGTCAGACAGATCACGACAGGGAGTGTCAGTCCTATGAGGGCAGGGACAAACCAACTCAATCCGGCCACGATCAGGATAACAAAACCTGATGAAGAGGTCCGCATTTCTGCCGTAAAACGCTCGAACAGGGGGCGCGTATCGCGGTAAGTCGCTCCCCGTTTGATTTGTTGGTGGCCGAGTGGACCACCAATCTGACGTTTAGCCATCTCAGGGCTCCAAACCGAATGGTGAAGCGTTTCCTTTGCCGCTGCTTTCGGATCCTGCCGTCTGGGGCATCCCTACGACCGGAGCGCCTTTGATTGCGGGAGCGACACCTGCCGTTGGGGCTCCGCTCTGATTTTGCGCTCCACCTTGGCCTCCAGCTTCCTGTGGAGGCATACCCATGCGATCTGAAGAGATAGCCCGCTGGGTATCTCGGACGGTTTCATTGACACTTCTTGGCCGTTCACTGCCGTCTGGCCCATACCCGCCTGAAGGAGAGGCGATTCCAATCGGGCCACCAGAAAGAGGCGGAAGCAGGGGTTGCTGGGGCATGGTGCTGCCAGAATCCTGCATCATGGGAGTTGGGATCTGGGGCGCTCTGGAATTCATGATGATAATGGCTGCGAGAACTCCAATTGCTACGCCTGGCACGTATGTTCTCACACGATTTTTCCATCCCAAAGGTGCTCCTGCGACTTTTGAGGGAGTCTCTGGGAGAGGGGCAGGCGGAGAAATGGAAAGGAGCTGTTGATCCCTCAGATGGGGCTGTCTTTCCGCAGTCGTAGAGCCGGCATTGCCCACAGTAATAACGATAGGGGTCTGGCCTTCGGTTTCAATTGTGATGGTCGTCATGATGGGTGTCCTTCAAACTTTGTCGGAGTTTTTTTGGAGAGTTGCGACAGCAACTGAAACAGCAGGGGTGTATATTGGACGCCGTGCCTTGCGTTCGGCTTCCCAGTGAGCACGGGCACCAGCAGCTTCAATGCGTGGGTTGGGGTGAACGTCTTCTTCAGGCCGCTCATGTGGAAAACCCAGTGAGTGCAGGGCATACCAAAGAGGGCGATCAATCAGTTTGACGATGGCAAAAGCCGGAGGAGCAAGAACTCCGGCCTTCCGCCGAGCTTCAGTCAGCAACGTCATGAGGGCCGTTGTCGTCCAACCATTGCGGGCGCATAGGGCGTCTATTTTTGCACCAACACCGGGAATGTTCAGCTTTTCATCAGCTATGGCCACGATTTCATCGGGAACAGTGAGGGCTTCTTTCGGGCCTTCTGGCCCGTCCAGACCACTTTTTCTGAGACTTTCAGAAAGCCGCCCAAGAAGTTCCATGGCCTCAGATCGTTCCTGATTGTAGTGCGCAAAGAAGGCGGCAAACAGCACACGTTCGACGGGAGTGGCAGCCTCCAGTCCTGTCCAGTGCCTGCCCAACTGCGCTGTAAACGCCGAGACGGCCCCTGCCTCGCTGAATTTACCGTTCCGGTCTGACGCAAACCGTTGCCGCCACTCATGGGCATGTAATGCAGGATCGGCTGGACGAGGCATGCCGGCAGCCGGGGCGACGAGTTTGGTCAATCGACGGTCCGCAAAGCCGCGTAAGGTTGGAAACATGCGGGCCTGCACTTCGATCAGACCTTCCAGATCAAGAGCTTTTGCAAACCGACCGGGAGCGGCCCTGAGGATACAGGTTACACCCAGAACCGCGATAAAGATGGCAGCCGGCCAACGTAGGGCACCACCAAGTATCATCAGCCCATACCAGAGCTGGATGGCTCTGACGTGACCCGGAGACCATGATGCTGCGACAAGCTGTTTACGGAGCTCAACGATGGGCAGCGAGTGCAAGTGGAGAAAATCAATCTGCCACACGAGAAGCCGGATATAGAAAAGCGAAATCTCAGCGTGCCAATTGGACCACACCACATAAGACAGTCCGGCGCCACCTACGATAATAGCGATTAAAGAAAACAGGGCGTAGTCATCGCTGGATGACCATGGGGTGCTGCTGGAACTCATGATGCATGGCCTTTGCGCGCGCGCACCATCATGTCTGTAGCGATATGGTAAAATCGCCGCAGATAGGCTTCACCATAACGGGGCGTATGTGAGTGGTAATACGCAACAGCCTGCCAGAGATCACCATGCGTTTCGGCGAGAGCCTGACCGAGGATCCAGCTTCCTGCTTCGATGTTCGCGCAGACATTATCGCGTAAGGCGTTATACGTGTGCTGAGGTGTGCTGTGCCAATGTTCTGCTACTTTGCGCACCCATGTTGAGTTGACCTGCATTGGCCCGAGATCGACAGTCCCATTTGTGTTTGTACTGATTTTCCCAGGTCGTCCGTCTTCGACATAGAGCAGGACAAGAAGAACCCCTGAAGGGACATGGGCGTTTGAGGCAGCCGCGGAAAGACACGCCTGAACCCGCTGACCTTGCACAAAAGCATCATCCTGGGCTGTCTGAGCGTAACAGGGGTGTGCGAGGACTAAACCCAGAGCAGTGAACCCAATATGAGCGAGATGTTTCATCATCAGCTTGCTTCCTGTAGTACAACAGGGACTGTCTGCAGCCGCGACCGCGCATTGCCCCAGAGTTCGACAAGATCATTGAGGCAGAGTGTCTCACCCTGCAGGGCAAGAGCCTCAAAAAGGTCGATGATGCAAAGCATTACAACCGACCAGGAACCTGCTCTGATACTGTTCAAAGTATAGCCGAGTGTTGCCTCAGGATTTTCCCGTACATCAAGCCCAAAACCAGTGCCGGTCAGGTCAAACCACAGAGCCTCGGCCGCCACAACGATGACCGGCAGATAGCCATCTGCACGGGCAATTTCCTCATGACTGATAGCTGCTTCCTGTCCCGTCGAGCGATCCACCACGATGACAGGTTGCTCAAGTTCGGACAGAAGAGACATGACTGACTGCGCTACATCATCAACCCTTACAGCAGAGAATGAGATGCTCATGAGTATCTCCTGCGGTTCCATGTCGGGCGGGCTGTGCGCCTTCTTCCAATGAGCCACCGGCGGCCAGTGCGCAGGGCAGCAGGAAGAGTCAGACCGAGGAACGAAATCGTACCAAAAAATACCGTTCCCACCACGCCAATGATCAGCGTCGTCCAGCTCCAATGCAAAACTGCCAGCAAGATAGGCAGACAGCTCCGGGCATCCAGGATTAGAAATCGTACTGGTAATCCGGTTCCACGCCACATCAGTCATCTCTCCTTTGTGCCATGAGTGCGACCTCTTCGGTGATCAGATCCTGCTCAAGCCGGGCCTCAATGGCGCGTGCGAAACTTTGCCCATCTGTTTTCAGCACATCGTTGATGAACTCAGGCCAGCATTGAGGATCTGTGCGCATAAGTTTAAAGCGAAGGTCGCGATCAAAAGTCAGGAATTCACGGATCGCGACACGTCCTCCTCCTTTACGTGGAAGAAGACGTTGATTCAGACAGAAACGCATTGACTGAGCGAGGGCAGAGACAAGGTTGTCGCGCTCTTCGCGGGCACAGAGCGATACGGCCCTCTGCATCATCAGTCCCACATTGTCCGCGTGGATTGTTGTGCCAAGAATACCGCCGGTGATGGCGCAGTTGATTGCGGCGTCCATGGTTTCGCTATCGCGGCACTCGCCGACAATCAGTTCGGTCATTTCGCGTCGGGTTGTGCCGCGCACAAATTTGGCAAATGTCATGTGCGGGGGATGGATAGGCGTCTGGGTAATCTTTGATCCTGTTGGTGATCGGATATAGTCCATCAGGAACTCAATAGGATGTTCGCCCGTAGCAATGTTACAATTTGCATCAGGTCGCATGACTTTTTCTTCTGCCAAAGCAAAGGCGAGTGACGATTTACCTGACCCGGTGACACCCCCGATCAATTTCATGCCGGATACGATGTCATTACTGGCCAGAACTTCAGGTTCGACCAATTGAGATTCCAGACTGGGCGGACGGGAAGGAATTGGACGCATGACGATATTCACGCCCTGTCCTCGCATGACCTCACAAGGGGTGAAGTTCACACGGAACCGCAGAGTTTCACGACGGTTCAGTGATACTGAATATGCGCTGTCGAGATCGTGGGAGATGGCCAGCATCGACATCCCGTCCTGCGCATACATATGGCTGACAATGTCCGATATTGCGAAATCGTCCGTAGAGTGGCGTGTCGCAAAAAGAACCTTCCCATGAACCATGATCGTGACAGGATGACCTGTCTTGAAATCAATGCGAGAGGCTCCAAGGCCATAAGCCCATTTGAGCAGATCATCGAGACCGGGCGCATGTTTGCGACGTTCGACGACCCAGCTATAGGCTGGACGTCCTTCATTGGGCCACGTTTCTCGTTCAGCTTTAGGTGGCATGATGAAATTCATCGGCAACGCTCCGGGTAGAGAGGTGCGCTGTAGCCATAGCCCCGATTACGGCGCAGGCCCCGCAGACCCGGCTGACTGGTGATCCGTACAACCCGATCACCTACGTGTAGAGTGTCGCCTCCACCGACAGAAGCTTTCTGTTCAAACACGACATGAGGTTCTTCCACGCGCCCATTGGCCAGCAGAACCCGATAACGCGCCATTCCCACGATATCGCGCTGAAGTCGTGAAAGGTCGGATAGAAAGATTTCCGAGGCCTGTTTTTCTCCGGAAGCCCAGCCTTCTGCGACCCAGTCGTTCCAGTAACCAACCTCCTTTTTGTTCATTGGTAGAGCCGCAGTGGCAGGATGCCGAGGTTTCTGCCACGATCTGACGAGATAGGTTCGCCAGTTGGGGGGAGCTGATGTCAGTTGTGCTTCTCTCGTGATTTCAAATACGCATTGGGTTTCATGCGCGACCTGCCCTGTGCCGTTCAGGGCGAATGCCATTTGGGCTTCGGTGACAATTGGGGGTTGCATAAGGGTCTGCCCGCCACCAATGGGCAATACCAGAGACCGGAAATCGTAAGTGCTATCAAGCGTGTCTTCATAGCGGCGGAGCATTTCGTTGATCGCAAAGCTTCGTGCGGCAAGTCCTCCTTGCGCACCATAGATATGTGCCGCCTCTTGAAGAGCTTCTTTACGACCCGGCTTCAATCCATCGGACTCAAGATCATTAGGGCGAGTATTTTGCAGGGCCTCTAATGAGAGTGGACGATCGCCACCAACAATCTTGTCGAGTTCCTGGGCTCCCGTAATGGGTTTATTGATTGGATTGGCCAAGGCGGGCTCTGCTTGCTCAATATCATCCGCTGCTGGTTGCGGGGGTTGAGGCATTGGAACCAGCGTGCCGCTCCTTGCTGGTGGCGGCGTGCTCGATTTGAATGGGATTACGCGCCCGTCAACTTTGACGGTATCTGCGGCCAAAGCTGGTTGCCCGAAAGCGACCATCATGGTGCAGGCCATAAGAGAGAAGTAGGGTGTTTTAATCATGATACACCACCGCGATCTGATGATGGAGAGGATCGACTTGCACCGTGGCTGCATTTCCGGCCTGGTCTCCGAATGACCGGAGAATATCGAGTACAGGGGCAACACTGTTTGTTTGCACCGTGATATCGTGGCTCTTGCCAAATACGGTCACTGTGTAACCGATTTCCTTACCCAACTTGCGGATGCCGGCGTTTAATGGCCCATTCCAGACGAACCAAATTCGACGGTTAATATCATCGGGAGTACTAGATTGGTCTGTGACCGGAACTACAGGTGCGGCACGGACCGTGCCAAGTTCACGCAGATCCGACGTGGTTGAGGCTATGGAACGTTGTAAGGCCACTTCCGGACTGGCCATACCAATCGTTTCGATAGGGCCGGGTTTTATGTGTCCAGAACAGGCTGTTAGCCCGATACTGAGGGTAGCATACACAAAGGAGGTCTTTTTCATGGTCATCTCCGTTTATGAAAAACAGAATGACCGTTCATGATGCGACCAGTTTAAAAAAATTGAGGCTTTAGAAAATTTATTCTGACCGGAATGAGAAAAATTGTTTCAAAAAAAAACAAAAAGCCTACCCCGCAGGATAGGCTTGTCAAAAAATCAGGAATATCCTACAAAGGAAGTCCTGTAGGTTGTTTTCCTTAGAAAATCTAGAGGGTCGAAGCAACCCCCGCCTTTTCAGGCGGGGTTTGTTTATGCGAGGCTATTTTTGAAAGTGCGTCGAGGCTATTCCGCTGCAATAGGGGTATCGCTATCCTCATCCATTGAACGAACTCTATCGTGAACGCCAACGGCTATCCCACGGCCGTCAAGAATTTCCTGCGCGAGATCATCAATCACGCCTATTTCGGCCTCCTCAGCAGATAACCCTGTCTCGTTAATGCGCGAATGGCGTCGCCGCGTGATTTCGCCCATTGCGGATCCGCCGGGAAACACCGCAGCAAGATACCGCAATGCCATCTGTGATCCTATGGCTTTAAACAGTCGTGACCTTAGCGCTGTATCGCCTGGGGTGGAGCTGAAGCTCCATAGCTCAATAGGACCAAGAACATTAATTAGTTGTACCTCATACATCCCTTCAGCAGCATTCAGCTGTAAAAAGAACGGTGCGCCATTCCGCCCTGGACCAGGCAGCGCATGTTTGACAACCCAAGCACTGGCTGTGGATAATTCCCAGCGAGAAATAAGCTGTTCCGCGTCTTTCCCGTCCCCTTTTTTGAGAACCCAGCGCCCCGTACTTTGTCCCATAAGATCATCGGAGAAATCACGGGGGCGCTGAGAAATAAAACCAAGCTGAACACCGTGTTTCCGACCTTCACGGGCATCACGTACTGCCTGTGCGTCCACTTGCGGAGCAGATTCAGCACGATGCCATTCGTCGTAATCAAGCCGTTTAACGGCCTCTTTCATCTCAGTGAAACGAGCAAGATGATAGTCTCTCATTTTCGCAGGCATCACCGGTTCATCGGCATATTCTGGATGAAGGAAAAAGTTTCGTGCGATGAGGTGTCTGGCAAGCATATACATCAAAGCGGTTTGACGATCGGCGGCGGCTGAACCTTTAGGGGCAACTTCCGCGAGATCAATCATGATCACACGAGCGTCACCCATATCTAGCTGTGTAGGGGCTGCTAAGGTGGGGAAGTTCTTAATAACGTTCATGATATAGCGGTCAAAAACGTCAATAAGACTTTCGCCGGTTTCAATCTTGATCTTTTCATACCGCTTTGAGATTTCAGGCGTGCGTGCAGCACGCAGAAGATCCTGAAGGACAGGTACAGCATGACGCTGAGCGATGCCGGCAGTCCGGTAGTCGCCGACATCAATCAGGGCGTTAACGACATCACGCCACCAGGTCGGATCATCTATTCCCCCGTGATGAGGGAGTGTCAGGTTATGATGGTGGATTGCAGCATCAACCAGCGGTTCCGTCCCAGATCGGTAGAGCTTGGGTTCTCCTCCTGAGACGTCAGTGCAGAGCCTGTAAGCTTCATCAATGACGTCCTGGACAAGATGATCCATCCCTTCAAACGGCGGTTTGCCGAGCGGGGTCGCAAGGAGTGAAATAAAGTTTTCGAGGAACACTCGCTCAAGGGGGAGCGGGTATTCTAGCCCCAACTGCAGATCAAAGACGTTGATTTCATATCCTTGGGTTTTCTGCATCTTAAGATAAGCGGCTTCGTGTTCACGTTCTGGACCAAGAGCCGCTTGCAATAGAGAGACAAAACCCTGTCCACCTGGACCGATATCTACCTTCCCTATGAACGGTAATTTTGCACCGTTGCCTGAAAGTGCGGCTGAACTCAGAACAAGGCCAAGATTAATCGTGTTGCTTATTACGGTCTTCCCCCCACCAGGGGGAGCAACAATGATGTCAACCACCGCTTCTCGCAGGCCGCCACCAGTTGGATCGAATGGCCAGATTGACCCATCGGGCCTGCGGAAAAGAATACTTCCCTGTTGCCATGGGGATGCGCTCCGCGCCCAAGGCATCATGGTAAAAGCATCGCCTAAAGGGGCGAGTGAAGGATTAGCCGTACTGCCCAGAGAAAGTGTTGGCACCGAACCCATAGCCGCTTCCAACGGATCGCCGCTAACTCGTGTTGTCTTACAGTTGCCCCATCCTTCAATAGCCTGTGATAACGCTGAGGCTTGCCGGCGTAGTTTGGCATCCTCACCAATGGGAGCCCATGTTGCGGCCGACATACGCATGCGGACCGAATTGTGATTCTGCTTTTCCCGCATTGCCCTTAACGCTGCAAATGAGCGTCGGATATCTTCATTCCCCGGTAGCATAGCCAGGAATCCTGCGCCGACCTCCTTTAGGGCGAAGGCGGCTCCCCCACCGCTTTCCAAAATCATCGCACTGCGCCAAGGGATACGCTTCCGACCGAGGGTGGCAGATAATTCCGAAAATGGGCGCGGATCTTCGGGGCCAAGTTCCATGTCCACAGGAGCGTAACAATAGTCGCCAATATTGACCAGTTGACCACCAATTGTATCAGCATCTGAATGAAAAACCTGATCAGGGATTGATGGCCAAAGTTCACCTTCAGGCAAAGGACCTGTTGCATCAGGATCATCAGGTAAGCGCGGCATAAGTGGGTCACCAATCAGGGAGGGCTTCCACTTTGAGGCAGCAGTTTCACGATAGACAATTTCGCGCGTGATGCGTAGAGCGTCGTGTGGGGTGATTAGTGTGCAGGATATATCCAGACCATTCAAAGCGCCCTCAATACGATGGACAGCAGCAGTGTGCCGTGCCAGCATGATTTCGCTGCGTAGTGCAAAGCGTTGGGTATCTCCGATATTTGGAAAAGCATTTGCTGTTGCAGCCTGTTCTTCTGAAACTTGCTTACGTTCCTCCCTGCTCAATAATCCTTTGCGTGTCCAAAGCACATAATATGCTACTTCTGAGCGCATGACATTCGGCCAACGCTTGCTGCGTTCTCCAAGTAGATCGTTGAGATCAAGCCCCTGCCTGGTGGCAATAGCACGACAGGATCGGAGGCAAAGCTGATCAATTTCCTGCAGAGCGGTGTCGGGGTCTGATAAGTACCACCCGACAAGAGCATGTCCTTTTTCTTCAAGCACTCCCTGCAGTTCAATCCGCTGTTGTTCTGCCAACTCGGCAATTTCCTGTCGGGTACACATCCGGCGCAAACCGTTAATGCGCAACACGGAAATATATTCACCCCGCTTGGTCACCAGATGATCATCGTGCGTTGTTTCAACGTCACAGAATGCCTGTAGGGGTTGCCGAAGAGACAGGCTGAGGCCTGCAAGGAGAGTGGAAAGGTAGCCTGCCATTATCTGAACCTGTCAGGAGTTGTGGGGAAGAAGGCGCAGGCGCGCTTCAAGTATATCGGGGTAGATGTCATCAGGCCCGTCATAGAGACGGCCCAAAGGTAAAAGTTTCAGGTTATCGAGCAAGAAAACCAAACCATCTTTCACATCCTGTCTGGAAATATCAGCAATCTGCATAGCAATACTGACGTGAGACGGAGCTGATGATTGTAATCGTCGGAATGCTTCGTCTGATCTGGCAAACAAGGTGCGGAGTGTCTGAGCCGCGGCCACGCCGACCGCCGGTAGCATTCCGGGTTCTCTGCCCTCTGCCAGAACTGTGACACTCTGTTCCCATGCACTGGGTTTCCGACCGCTAGCACGGTAGAGGGCAAGATGGGCATGTGCTGCGAGGGCGGAAACCTGTCTCTGATCGAGTTCTGGACACCAGATCAAAAGAGCTTCCCGGTCAATTGTCGGACGGTTCAGTGATTGCAGCAGATTACAGACATGGCATATGCGTGTGTCTGTTCCTCGCCAGGAAAAACTCACCCCACTGTCAGGAAGGCCACAGCACGCACATGTCGAGGTGCCGGCTTCCGCCTTAAGAGGCGGTATTTCTCTGTAAGGCTGCACGCTGAGGCGGAAAACCGGCTGTGTCATTTTTAAGCCTCAGTTGCCACCCGTGAACTGGTATGCCTGAGCACTGGTGCCCACTGTAGCCTGACCACCAGAAGCCGTATTGGCAGCTTTATTGATCCACTTCGGGCCGGTCGCAAACAGACCGCAGAGTACCAGTCCGGCAATTCCCATGCCAATTTTCCCTGGACTACGGGTCTGCTGATTGCGACTTTCCCACAGAGCCCACACACCAGCAATGAAGCAGACAAAAGCCAGCACATACATTACTGCAGCAGCTACTGTGCCGCCGGTCGTTAGGCCTTCCTGAGACATGCTCTGAATCTGCTTGCCGAGACCATCACCTGTCGGTTGGACGGCCTGTGCCATCGCGTGGGTTGCTGCAAGCATCAATGTCGTGCCGCTGATAGCGGCCAGACGGGTGGACCGTACGATGATGGACTGAGGAGCCTTTTCATTTTTAACGGTAAGAGTGTTCATAAGAGTAACTCCAAGTGTCATGACATAAGGGTTTTTGCCCCAATGGCGATTAAATCTGTTCATGATGCGACGAGAAATAGAGTTTCTGATCCGTCAGTGTGGCCAGTAGCTCAGTAACCAATTCGCTTCTTTGACCGGGTTAAGCAGAACGACACCAAGGGCGAACTGACACAGCAAGCCAAGCTTGGTACGATTGTTCTTGCCGGTCATCGCTCCTTGCCAGGAAATCAGGGCAAAGAACGCGACCCATGCCCCAAATGTCTGGAAAAAGAGTGAAAAGTCCTTAACAATCTGCAAGATGGCATCATGAGGACCTGCCCCGGAAATAGGAGACGTGTTGCCCGTATAGCCCGTGGGCGATGATGAGTTCAGGCTGACCTGCATGTCCAGTTTGGCTGACTTTGCAGCCTTTGTCAGAATGCGGTCAAAAGCGGCAAAGGCCCCGGATAAAACCAGGGCAACATAGGGGACCCATGGTTTACCGACAAACGGGTTTTGTGGCTGGCTCTGCTGCCACAAACCCCAGACAGCATAGATAAAGCTCATACACGCGGCGATATAGCACGCCGTAGGCAAGAGCCATGAACCCGCGATGGCAATATCGTTTAGGAAATTGACGAGACCTTCCACGTCTATCTCCTCAATTAATCAGACCATGATCAGTTTTGATCACCCAGTTGGTACCAGCCTGATAAATAGATTTAACGACACCATAGCCTCGCAAATTTGTTCCCGGCTCAACTTCGTACTGGCTTTGCTCACCAGATGGTGCGTTATCATCCTGAACCATACCCAATAAGGGAGATGCAGAAACAATGCGGTAGCGCGGTACCCAGTTATGGTTTGGTCGGGGTTGTTCAGAGACCGCAGTTAGGTGTTCCGGCAGAGAGGTCGGGCTTGCGGAAGGAGGTGGTGGGCTATTTTGCTGATTATTCATGGCAGCGGCTAAAGCACGCTTGGCCTGATCAGCGGCGGTTTCTCTTGCCTGATTGGGAATATCCGTCGCGTCTGCGACAGCTTTTCTGGCTTCAAGCAGTGCGAGGCGTCGGGTAAAATCCGCGCGGGCTTTTTGGGCCTCAGCACGCTCTTGCTGCAGTTCCTGACGGAGAGAACGCATTTCTGTCCGCGTATTTTGGACGAGGGCTGCTTCCATCGTCACCAATTGTAAGACATCAATCTGATCCTTTGAGCTCATGGGAGCTGCAATCAGGTGACGTGCTGTCTCCGTTGCTGTTTGTGGTGTCAAAGGAGGTGGTGGGGAGACTGGATCAACTGCCGCTGCTTGTTCTGTCTCGCGTGACTGTACGGGAGGCGACTGGGGCGGTGCTGGTGTGTTTTGTACGGTTTTCGGATGTGATCCGGCCGCGATCATTGCGCTGAGATCATCAGTCGGTGGAGCCTGTTTGGCTTCAGCTATTTCCTGACGACTGGGTACATGAACCGGCGGCTGAGAGTGTGGGTCAGGTTGGTGTTTCTGCTGCACGGGTGGGGCTGGCAGCGTTTGGGCGGTTATACCGACTTCCTGTCCAACTGGCGGCAAGGTGCTGGGACTGGAATGAAAAGCCCACCAACCGCCGAAAAGTAGCAATAAAGCCCCAGAAGCAGCTCCTCCCATAAGGAGACGTTTATCGGGCAGTTTTTTCTTTGCTTCCGCCTGCCCAGAATTGTCCGTGACTGTGTCTGCAATCGGATCTTGTACATTCTCAGAGGGATCTCGTTCTGAGGGTTCAACTGCTGGCAGTTGATTTTGTGGACGTAGGTGGCGGATTGTTCCGGTGTCATCCTGCGGAAATGCAGTCTGACGGGGTTCTGCTGACATGATCCTGTCCTTTGTAGGTGAGACTGGGGACAGGATCACGCATCATGATGCGACGAGTTTAAAAAAAACGGATTTAGTTTTTTGTTTCAACGTTGGTTGTAAACACGACACCAACACTGACATTTGCTGCCATATTAACTCTAGGCTGCGTTGGCATCTGTTGCATCAAGGCACTATTAACCTGGCTAGCTGCCTGTCCGGCCGCGACACCAAGTTGCTGGGGAAAATTGAGGCGTTGGACGTAATTGACGTTACCCAGTCCACCGATTGAACCAACTGTATTCGATGTTGTTTCAAGCGCGGACCCGAGACCTTGGACAAATGCAGCGGCGCCTGGCAGCAGGAAGCGTTCGACGTAGAGTTGATCAACGCTCGACGCAACAGCTGCCTCCATTGTTTTAGGTGCTACGACCATCCCGGTGACAGTAAGTGGTTCACCTTTGTGGTAAACAGTTCTAACTGACAGCACCAAACGATTCATATGGCCGCCTGCACGTGAGACGGAAGCTATCATTCTGTCGCCCGCAATCGGACCGGAATCCGCTTCCAGTACAATATCACCATTCAGATCGCTGTTTGTCGCGGTTACGGTGTGAGCATAAATCCCTCGACCTGCGGGGATCAGCACATGATTTTTGGACACAACCGAGTTGCTTGCAGACTGAGAAAGAGTGCTGGTTGATGACTTGTCATTTTTGCTGCTATCGGTAGCATCGTTTTTAGCCGTCAGATCCTCCTGAGTGAACATAACGGATGTGACAGGAACGTGTCCCACCATACGACTTCGGAGTGCGTTAATGGCGCCCGCATACTTTGCTATAGCTGGGTTGGGTCCCTGACCGTCGGATGATGTTGCTACAGCATAGGCGGGCGCAGTCTGGACAGGTGCCTGAGTGGGCGTGGGTGCAACCTGAGCAGGAGGAGTGGGCAGGCGTTTCGCCATTGAGGGATCCTCTTCCTCTCCCACTTCATGGATTGGCTCCGGCGGGGTTACTGACTTTCCTGGTGCAAAGTCAGGAGTGTAAGAGTTTCCAGTCTTTTGGGCAGTGCGAGCACTGTCCTCAATCTCGTCGTGTCGTAGTTGCTCCTGTTTTGGTGTCGCGTTGAGGCCACCAGGCAACGGGTTAATGGTTTGCGTTACACCCGCATTGGACTGCGGCATTTCCCGGTGATGAATGGAACTTACGGCCAGTACGACGATGATTAATGACACAACGCTGCCGCCAATTATGAATAGCCGGCGATTACCACCTTCTCCAGCTCGGCTAAGGATGTGTCTGAATTTGATCTGTTTGAAGTTGAAAGACATTACTGAGCCTCCCGAATACTGGCCGAAACGGTGCGACCTGAATCTGACAGCAGAACATAGGGCGTCTCATGAAACGCATAGATGGTGTAACCACCTTCACCATGCTCCGAGCTATCCCATGCAGGTGTCATAAGAACGAGCTTGGTTCTCAGGTACATTTCGTTGCCAATTTTCCACGCTCGAACGTCGTCGGGGGAAACACCTTCAACGCTTAAGGGAACTGCCGCGGCTGGTGCAATGCCGCTTAACATCGCATTGAGATAGGGGTCTCCTGTAGCGGGAGCACCTGGTCGGGTATCAATTTCAACTTTTGCGTTGGGACCATCGCCAGCGACACGGACAGTCAGGTTGTCATCATAGGACCCGCGACCAGCCAGCAAAAGAAAGGAAATAGGTTTTGGTGCATCCTTCAGAGTAACCAATAAACCACCGCGAGGCTGAAGCGAAAGCGGTTGAATGTTAATGGTATTGCTGCCTTTGTATGGGACGCAAACGTAAAAACCTGATGTTTCCACTGCCGGAGAGCCAGATTTCTCAGAGGATCCATTGGCAGACGCACCACAATTGGTCCCGCCAGAAGGATTGGCCGTCATACTACCGAGATTCCACGCAATCGGCCAAGGCTGTCCAGTGCGGTCTACAAACGAAATTGCAGTTGGATACCCTTTAGCAGTGAAGATGATGCTTGTTTGTTGGCCTGGTTGGAAAGAGACACGAATAGCTGGTCTTACGTTCGGGGTTGCCATCTCGGTCTGAACAGCTTCTTGTGCGCGATCGACCTCCTTCAGCCGCTTGCCAAGCCTCATGATTTCCTCAGGTGTCAACGGAATTGCCTCACGTTCAGCCTGTTGACGTGCCAATTGATCCTGATCTGGCAAACTATTGATCTGTGTCGATTGGTTCGCTGGCCCATTCTGAGCGTGGGCTCCCATAGGGAACAGGGCAAACGGAAGAATGAGGAGAGTTTTTACTATTTTCATGGCCTTAATTCCTCACCGGCCCGATAACCAGTTGGCTTATGGCCAGCCCATCGGGGTGATCCATATCGTCAACACGATCTATGATCATGGTTGCCATCAGTGTTTGGGTATTCTGCTGGTTGACGTTCTCGCAGGTTTGGATGAAAGGAAACTGGACCACGTAATGCGCGCGTCCGTTCACAATCTTCTGGTCACGAATGGTCGCAGCGCGTGTTGGCTGCGCGAAGCATAGTAATTTTGCCTGTTTCAGCTTATCCAGATTACCTGCCTGAATAAAAGATCGTGCAAAACTGTTCCATCCATCAATGGTGTAATGCGCTCCGGCAACATTCAGCTGCGACGGGTAGTCGCGATAGTTGATGTTATAGGGTGCTATACCCCAGCGCACAGCCCACGACAGGAGCTGGTCCTGACCCAATATAGGACTATCCAACGGCACTGCCGGTCGCGGCGGGTTTTGTCCATCCACATAGAAAAACTTTGGGCGTGGTGGATTGGCCCAGACGTAAACATCATGAACAACAAACACCGAGAGCAGGGCACTGAGAGTAATATTTACCCACAATGATCTTTCAACAACACGTCCCTGAAAATCCGGGTCACTGAGACGCCGGAGAATGGCCTGTTTCCGACTTTTCATAGCGTCCACCCCCCAAGGGCGCGGACAATTCTATTTAGACCTATCATCGATCTGTCCTTCTTAGATGTTTCTGAGGACAGCGTGATGGTTTTAGATGCGACCAGATGCTTTTATTTTCAGTTCTGTGATTTTTTTTATGCTGCTAGATCGTATGCGGCTACGAGACCACGCAAACGGCGGGAGTTCCGGGCACGGCGGCTGATCCGACGCAATTTGCTATTTGTCCAGAAACGTGCCCCTTCCATGACGTTGCAATCCCGACGGAAAATGCCTCGCGATTGAATATAAGAGATCGCATTTTCGTAGATAAAGTAATCCAGTTTCTTACGTCTGGATTCAGGGATGCACTCTTCCAGGCTGGCATGAGACCTGATGGCGTCTGATGTGAGGAGAAAATCCTTAGCGATGATATGATGGCTTTGAAGCGCAAAATAACGATTGGCGCATTCAATGTTTGCTGCCTCATTCCAGCGCGTTTTATCCGATCTTGCCATGCATGTGATTGTTACAAGGTGTCTGCAGCAGCGCACACGGTAGGTCCGACCGCGCAATTCTGTACGTGTCAGCACACTTGCCTGTGCCCATGTCAGTATTGTCTTTTTGTTAGACTTGAGAGCGCTATTTCGTAATTCTGTTTTATGCTTCTCAGCTGTCTCGCGCGAGACTTGTGTACGGGCAGGGAGTCCCAAAGAGCGACGTTTGCCAGAAACACTCGAACGGGAGCGCTTCAGTCTTTTTGCAATCTCCCCCGCTTGTTCGCCTCTGTTCCACATTTGACCGAGAATAATCAGCTCGTCTCTTTGCCAGGCCTTTTCCCGACCAGGTATCCGATAACCATGCATGACGGGCGCTTTGTTCCAGCCCTCATACGCGGCTTCCGCCTCCTCAATAGTGATCCCAAGCAGTTCAGAGGTGAGCGTAAAATCACGCGTCAGCCGCATAACCTTTCTGATCATCTGTAAGGTTACAGACTGAGGGAGCCAGAAGCGATCATTTCTTGTGATGACAGCGCAATCAAGCATGGCCGTGTCCTGTCGGTATGTGATGAATTGACACGAGATAGCACTGCGACCGCACAAGAGGTCAACAGAAATATCAGGAGATATACAAACCCACGGGAGGCGACAAACGTATTGGAATCTCTTTCCTTCGTTTGTGAAGTCGGTGATCTATTTGACGATGAAGAACAAACGGGGTGAACGCTCGTGTGTGTTCATTATTTTAAGTTGCTGATATTAAATGATTATAATTTTTCTATGACAGTCACGAGCGCTATAGTTTTTTAGCCTGGTTGACTGGATCAGATTTTTAAGTTGCGATTTAATAGCGTAAATAATCACGTAAAAGTGAACGCATTAAACCCTTATTCATTTTATGGAGATGTTAAAGGGCGTTCCAAATTATCTCGCCAAACTTCTCAGAACATGACCTGTAACTCGCTCATGATGAATGAAATCGGCCTGAACTGTAGCAATGAGTTGTTCTTAAAGCATCCTGTCAGAATTTTTTACGTTTCTGACAGGACGAAAATGATTTTATTGTTTTGATTATCGCTAGTAAGGTGGTGTACCAGTCGATGTACGAAATAAATATTCTACCGTTGACAACATCTCGTTGACTGACCCGATTTGACCACTCGCTATTATTGATGCTGCTCGCCGTTCTAAATCAAGTTGATCTTTTTCTGTTTCAGCGTCAGTTTTAAAGAAGAATGAAACAGGCGCGCTTAACGCTTCAGCAAGTTGATATAACGTTTGCATTGAAGGATTTTGTAAGCCAGCCTCAATAGCAAAGACCGATGAAAATGGAACACCCGAAGCTGTTCTGAGTTCTCCTCTGCCCCATCCTCTAACAATTCTAAGGCTCCGGACCCGTCTCCCTATCATAATAAGGGATTCTAGTGAGCCGGGGGGGGCTACTTTAAATCCGGCTTCGGCAGCGAATACAGCAGTCGTTTCATCTATGGCCGGGTTTGTTGGTCTGGCCATGTCGGATAATGTCCTCATTAACTTGAGAAGGTCTGGTTTGGAAGTTTCCAACAACCTTGCCGCATCTAGAAGACTTTCAACATCCTTTTGTGTTAGAGGTTCTGGGAAAGGGACCAAAGCTCCTCCATGAGGCGGGAGAACTTGATCAAAATCCAGCTGTAATGCTTTTGTCAGCCCGAAAAAAGTTGCAGCAGAAAAGGGTTTACCTGTTCTCTGGCTTGTCCTGAAATACTTGATCGTACTTAAGTGGATACCAGACAGTTTTGACAAAGTCGTTGTGGTAATACCAATACGTGTACACTGTTCAATTAGAGTTCTACTGATGTTACGGTACAGAAGTCCATCTTTAAACAGTTTCGCGTTGGCCTGCGTCTCTTTCGTTTTCTTCGCCATATCATAACTCTTTCTCGGCAGGCGCCCCGATCGCCATAAGATCGGGGACAAAGCACCTTCATCATGGTGCTTCTACTAATGCGTAACGTCCTTTCGTTCGTTAAACTCCATTCTAGTCAATACCAGTCAATACCTATATATCGAGTGTTAACTCGACTTAATATGCTTTTTGGTCGCATCATAACGGGTTTCATATGGTTTCAAAGGAGAGAAACCTATGATTATCCCCACTATCTGCCTTACTATCGGCCTAGCCGCCCCCAATGGTCACCACCTGTCCATGTTCCATCATGCGGCATTTGAGCTGGTTCAACCTGGTCAATCGATACGTGCAGACGCATTGAAGCTGAACGATACTTCATCGAGTGATAAACCCCGGCAAATGTCGGAAATGACTACAAAGGATGTCACGGTTAAATCGACACATAACCATTTTCGTCGTGTTGATGGCTTTGGCCACCACGTACCTTTGAACTTTGCCGTAAGACAGATCGTACCTCCTCACGTGAAAGTAACGTCTGCGCCGGATGTTGACCTCTCGCGGCTGGTGAACTGGGCAGGCGGAGATACATGGAACAGAGTGTTGGCTTCTACTGTGGCCCCTCTCGGTTACGCCATCGACGTTGGGCACAATTCCGTCCGAATTCTAACAAAAAAATCTGTTTCGTCGCATCATGATCACTGACGGTTACCTCAATACAGGAGGTAACCCATGGCGCAGGCGACAACACCGCACGGCAATCGAGACAGAACGCAACACGGCGATGTCTTGATGGCTCTTGAAAATCTTGCCCGAGACATTTCCCAGCAAGGTTCTGATTACACTCTCCATCGTCTAAAGGACCCCGAAGTTCGATTAGTCTGGACCAGAACGCTAGAGTTAATACCACCCCAATACTGGAATGAACTGAGACAGGCTCTTGATGAGCTGACGGGTCCACATGGAAGTCTCTCAGGGCTGCTGAGTGGGGATTCTCCCTTCACCAGAGGTGTCTTCGGTCGCGCAAGGGTGGAAACACTGGGCCGGCTAATTGCTCCTGAGCGCTTGCAAACCCTCGCGAATATCATCCCCTCACATGCAAAGACTTCCTCATGAAGGTAAGAGATCACCTTTTCTCAGCCGTCATTCTTGCTGGGCTTCTGTCGAACCCAGCTTTGGCACAACAGACTGAACAGGGCAGTGTCGGATGCGCCGATTTAACCCAAGCGGCGGCAAACGCTATCAACCAACGCGTTCAGGCTAATGATGCATATGAAAAACAACCTGAAAGCGTCGGTGCGCTCTCCTGTCTGGACGGCTTCCTTCATGGTCAGGGCCTGAATGTCATCACGAGTGGCCTGGATCCGGCTTCTCTCATCCAAAGTCTTGAAGACCAGTTGGGCTCGCAGATCTGTCAGGCTGCTCAGAGTGCCTGGGGGAACGCTATGGGCGGCACACAGTGTAGCCTGAGTTTATCAGGCATCAATCTGGGCCTTGGTTTTGGAAATGTCGGAAGTGGCACGATGTGCCCCTCACTCAATTTTGGCGGTGGTGGTCCCCCACTGGCATCAGGTGGAATTGGCACATCGGCAGGCTCAGGTTCGCTTTACGTCCAGAGCAATCCACTTCTGCCGGCCGGTTATAGTGCCAACAGTGTCATGGACGGAGTGTTCTGATGGCTAAACAGATCACAAGAACTTTCCTCCTTGCAGCGGGTGTCTGCGTCCTGACAACCAGCTTACAACCGAAACAGGCTTATGGTTTAGGTGAGGCGGCTGTCGTTTATGCTATCCATGCTCTTCAGAGCTTTATGGGAAAGCGGATGGATAAGGTTGGAGAGAACATCACCAACAGCCTCAATGACATGAGTGATCCGCATTCGGTATCTTCCATGATCCGCGATGCCGCTACGCAACAAGCAAATTATGCCAAAGGACAAGTCGCCGCACAAAGTCGGATTGCCGATGCGCAGAACACCGCTATGGCTGCCTTCCTGAGGCGACAACAAGAAACAGGCATCCGTGATGAACACATGATGTCGCCGGAGTTCTGCAGTGGACTGGATAGTCAACAAGCGACAATGGCTGCAGCGAAAGCCTCCAGATCAGCCCTGGGAGCTATTACAACGATTGTTGAGCCGCGTGGTGAAGCCGCAAAAGGGACGCCTTCTTATTACGGCCGCGCGCAGGGGGTCGATGCCAATACAGTTTTCCATTTGAGACGTTACTGCTCTCAGGAGGATGTTGACGCTGGACTATGCAGTTCTGTTTCCCGCCTACCCAATGCAGATCAGCGGGCAAGCACGCTTTTTATGAGCGATACACTCTCCAGTGATGGTGCTGTCGATGCAGCCAATGATTACTCTACCAGCCTTATCCAGCCTGTAGCTCCAGCTGCAATCCGAGGTGAGCAAGCGAGTAGCACCATGGGCCGTGAGCAGATGATCCAACGGCGCTCATACAATGCCCGTATGTCTCTGGCACGGTTTATTCTCGCTTTTATCACGGCCCTTGAGACCCCTTCTGTATCGCTCACAGCAGATCAGAAGAAAGAAATGCAGGCAGAAGGGCTCCAGCCTCTTGATCGCGCATCATGGCTTCAGGCCATGAGTCTCGAAGTCAATCGCCGCGTCTCCAGCGTTAGCTGGAATGCGTCATTACAGGCTATGCCAACCGCAAGTGTTCTGCGTGAAATCGCAACAGAGCTGGCACAATCAAACTATCTGGCCATGCAAAATTACCGCCTCGGTCTTTATCAGGCGTCGGTGGGTGCGACCGGTATCGCACAGACAGAAGAAGCTCATATGCAGCACGCCTCTAACAAAATGCCCTCTCCGACCATCAATCCTTAACACAAGGGAAAACTATGTCCGACACTCTGAAACAGACCACTGATCTAGCCAATGTCTTAGATTATTTGGATCGCACAAAAGGTGTAGTACAGGAAAATGCACCCAACATCGCGCAGCGTTTTGAACGGCTAAAAGAGCAGATTGGTCAATCTCATGAAGACGATCCGTATTTTCGGACCCTGGTCGCTTATGCCGTACAGGATTTTTCCCGCGTAGCAGGACAAGTTCTCCCTGACAGTCATCCGCTTGCAAAAGAGATGACAGAATTAGCGACATCAGCACCTAATATTCAGTCAAAAGAGGTCCAACAGTTGATGGTTGAGACCTCCAAACTTAAAGACCAGAGGCTTGTCGATCAAATACGAGAAGTCGTTGATCAAGTCTCCTCTGGTATGGCTGATCCTGAGCATCCTGACGTGCTGTTTTCTCTGGACAAGATTCATGAGGCTATCAACGCAACTTCCCCAGAAAACCACGCCCCTGATGATATGCCAGCAGCTGGTGGCGAACAAAAGAAACCAGGACTCCATCCGTCTCCCGGAGGAGGGCAATCGGAAGGCAACGGGTCTCCATCAGAACAGACTGGCCCGAAGCAGGAGCCTGAGAGTGCTAAACCTAATACTGAAGGGGTAGCACCACGAGATCCAGCAGGCGGCGATAAGAACGCTAGTTCGAAAAAGCCGGAGCCTGACGCACAGACCGAGCCAGAGCAACCCGTGGTGCAGAAGATGAGCATGGGCGCAGCACTCGTTGGCGGCTTTTCTCGACTGGCAGGCGCTTTAGCGAGTAAGATTGAAGCAGAACCCAGTTCTCTCTCTCCTGGATGGCTCGACAGAGCGCGTGAGAAGAGCAGCCGGCATGACGCGGCAAGAGCCGAGAACGATATGGATCGCACGGCTCAGCTGGGTTCAGAAGCCGTGGAAGCTATGCAAGCCCTGCGTCAGGGACCAGGTTCCAGCATTATGGCCGCGATTGCAGAAGCCGCAGCAAACAACCCCGGCGGGATGTCAGCAGTGCTATCTGAAATGAAACCTGGTGGGAAATATGAATCTCTCCATGGGCAATTCGTCTCCGAAAAAGAGAATAATCAGGCATTCGCTAGTCACCTCGAAAGTGCAGCCGAAAAGCTTGGGGCTTACGGAAAAGGAAGAGAGGCTGCCCAGAAAATTGCTGAAACGATGGGAACAACAGCCCGCGTGGAACAGCGGTTTGCACAGATTGATGCCCAGATTGGTAAGGAAGCAGAAGGATTGCCCGGTACCAAACCAGGCACCTCAATGATTGAGGAACTAAGCGAAAAAACTAAAGAGCTGGTCAAAAAGGCTGCTGAAACTCTTGCTTCAATCTTTCGCGCCGCTCCGAAAAGTGGCCCAACAATGTCACCAGGCTGATAAAACCATGACTAAGACGCTCCGAAGGGTTCTGGCATCAGCGATCATGGTGCTCGGACTAATAGCATACCTCCCATCTGCGTTAGCGCAGACAGGTTCTGTTACTGGGGGGACGCAGAATTCCGCGGCGGCTTCTGCATCAGATGCATCCGGATCTCATATAGTGACCTGGGATCTGCTGGATCCGGGAAACGATTGGGCTGCTGTCGTAGTGCGCTCCATTTTCCCGGTATTCTCGTCTGGGGATTCTTCTATTGGTTCCGAAAATACCGTCATTGGCACCATGCTTGCGTGGCTGTCTGCTTTTGCAGGCGCGATTGCCGCAGGTTGGGTGACTTACCTGTGGTTTACAACAAACTTTCGGGGCGCAGAGACAGCAAAATTATTGGGAGATAATCAATCCCAGATGTCGATTGTTAAGATCGGGCTGGCCGCATTGATGATGTTTCCAACTGTCTCAGGTTTTGGTGGTGGTCAGGCAGTGGTCGTTCAGGGCTCACTCTGGGCCATTGGTATGGCAAAGACCATCTATCACTATGCTGAGAAAGCTATTGGGCCGGATGGAAAAGCCATCGCCACTCCTATCGTCCCAGGCACCAAAGGAATTGTTCTTAATCTCGTTAAAGATGAATTCTGCCGATCCTTGCTGAATGCTGCATCGAACAATCCCGATCTTATCCCCATCCCAGTAGGACGCACGATCAGGGGTATTTCTGGGAACTCAGAGGGGATTGTTGTCAACTATGCCTATAACATGACTTTGGGTGACGGCACGCCCACGTGTGGCGCGATCAACCTTGAAACACCGGCAATGGGAAAGACCAACCTTGCTGGTGTGTCTGTAGACACAGCGACAATGCAGCGGAATGTTCTTGATGCTGTTCTTGCAGCAGATATCCGCGGGCAGGTGGAAACTGTTGCCCGTAATTTCTGGATGTCCAAGAAGACGCAGGATCTCGCCCCACTGATGAATATCGTGACAACTGCAACAAATGATTACACGTCACGATTGACTGAGAAAGCGGCACAGATGCGCTCTGAGCTGGAGAAGTCAGTCAGCGATCGTTCAACCACTTTAAATCAATGGGGGCTTGGTACGAACGGAGATGCGACCAACACCGCCAACCGACTGGATAGTCTGGGCTGGTCTGGGGCAGGGGCCTATTATCTGGAATTTGCCAGATTGAACGGTCAGACACTGAGTCTCATGACTGCTACCCCGAATGTCACAACTCCCAGTTACAGTGGCATTGGTTCTGCACTCTCCTCTGACGTAGCTCCTCTGATCCAGTCGGCACATACATTTTTGGGTAATATCGATGCCCTGGTTGACACAACGGATGGGATGAGTGCTCCGGGAGGTAATAGCGATCTCTATTCAGGGGCCATGCCTGGTGGCGATGGCTCCAGCACGGTCACCCAGCTCTTTCGTGCCCTGCATCTTAACGACTACGCACTACAGATGCTGATAGGCTTTTTGGAACCATCAGGTACTGGAGGTTACTGGATAGATCCTTTCGGAAACCTGATGTCGCTGGGACATTGGTTGATTACGATTTCTGTTGCGACCATGGGTACTGCTTCAGTCCTTTCTTCGACTGCCGGCACAATCAGCACTGGCATTCTATCCCTGATGGCAGGCCAGCCTGAGGGCGCAGTGGCGGCCGGGATTGGACACATAGCGATGCAGTTTTTCTCTACACCTGTTATGCTTGGCTGTATGGCCATGTTGATACCAGGTTTGACAATGGCTTTTGTTCTCCCGATGGTACCCTATGTTATGTGGATGGCCGGTATCGCCAGTTGGCTTATTCTGGTGTGTGAAGCAGTTGTGGCAGCACCATTATGGATGCTGGCGCACATGACACTTAACGGAGAGGGTCTGCACGGGAACGCACGTCAAGGCTATGCGCTCTTGTTTGATGTATTATTCAGACCAACCCTGATGCTGTTTGGCCTATTTTTCGGCTACTTTGTATTTGATGCCATGTCATGGCTGGTACATCAGACATTCGGCGTGGCTGCAGGATTTGCTCTCTCGCACGGCTGGCTGGTCAGCAACTTTCTAGGCATGCTTCTTTTGGTGTGGATGTTCGTGTTGCTCCACATGATCCTGGCACTTGCATCGTTCAGATTGATCGCAATCATCCCGAACCGTGTTCCACAAATCCTTGGTTTTGGTGGCGGAGAGCGAATTGATGTGGATGCCTTTAGCAGAGATGTCGCTGCAGTTGGCATGGCTGGTGCTATGCAAAAAATGCAGGATGCTTTGAGACCAAATGTTAACGACCATAATAGCCAAAACGTACCACCAGCAGGGAACAAGCAAAAATTATCTGGTGGAATTGGTCATAGCGGCGCTATTGGTATAGACACTACTATGAACAAAACATCGTAACTTAGGATGTGAAAGGAGATCGCTAATGTCTGAGTCAGGTCTTGGTGCACTCTTCGCATACGCCTTGGGACGAAATGCTGCGGCTGATGCTGCTTTTTCCTCGGCTTTTAAACGCAAGATGAGTGGTGAGCGGACATGGCGTGATGCTTATCATGAATTGGAAACAGCTCATAATAAAGATGTAGACACAGCCCGCCAACTGTTTGCAAAGTATGAAGCGAGAATTGCAGAAAAAGAGCAGAAGCTGGAATACCTAGAACAACAACTAGTTGCAGCAAATGCGGCAAATGATGAACTGAAACGACAGCTTGAAGCTGAGAAAGCTCATGGCGTTATGCTTGATGATCGTTTGTTTGATCTGAGTATGCGCCATGCCAGACTATGCAAGAAAACCAATACTAAGGATTCTTAGGGCCCATAGGTGTTTCTTGTCGCATGATGAGGCCGCATCGTCTGATCCACCACAATGGAGAAGACAATGCGGCCTTATTTTTATCTTCCGATTGCCCTGATGTTAGGTTTGACAGCATGTGATGGGGGAAACGTTGAATCCGCGTCCCGCGCCCATGGCCCGAAACCTCCTAAGCTTCATAATTTGTATTATGAGCCCAACGGGGCTTACGGCTCTGCAAGAGCTATCTGGGCACCACCAGTTTACAATCGGCAGGGTACGATCGTGAAACCTACGGATACACGTAACGATACCGGCCGGGAGGATTATGAACATTCGCCCTGGGCGACAGGTGCAAGCGGTGGCGACCAGAACGCCCCGCCAGGCACTTGGTAGAAGAAAGGGCCGCTCTATTTGAGCGGCCCTTTCATTATGGGCAGTCGGGGAAAAATACTCTCTGCTCTATCCATGAATTGTCTGAAAGTTGCTATCTGTCCCGTCCGTAACTGCCAGTTGAGTGAGCAATTCCACAAAGAGACGGACCCCAGAAGGGCGAGGAAAGGCAAGAACGCAATAGAGGCAAGAAGTCGGTTGCCTGTCCATGGAAAAAAAATCATTTCCAGTGCCCACAACCCAAACAGCACTGTTGCAATCAGTCCAGCACTATAGGCCCGAATAAAGGTCTCTTTCTGCCGTCTCATGATAATAAGTGCCAGATCTTGGTCACTCAGGTGACTATATGAGACAGCCTGACGAATGCTGGGCAATTGCCGGCCGACAACATCGGCCTGAGCAGGGCTGTCTAAAATCTCCTGCCCTTTGCCATTTACAGTCTCTTCGGGATTTGGCCGCGCAGATAACTTTAGAATTGTCCAAAGCAACCTGATGACATTGAAATTACTTATTATACGCCGCCACCCAACAGCTTCCACGGGAGAGCCTGTGATGTGGGTGGCTACTTTAACCGAGGTCCGGATGATCCCTTTTTTCGCAGTATGAGGCGGCGGGTTGTCTTTTTTGCTCATTGGCTCAGCTCCCGCACAAAGGACTCTTTATCAGTCGGGTTGCCCTCAAATCGGCCCAGTGACCCGTCTTTTTTGATCCATAGAAATGTTGGGGTTCCTTTCAAAGAGATACTCTTGGCAAAAGCCCCATTCGACTCAAGTTGGTCTGTTGCTTCAGCTGAAGGGGAGTCAGCCCGCTCATGTAAATGACCGTCGATCCATGCGCGTACCATCTCCTGAGGCGAATAGGACAACATGGCCTTGGCATTGAGGGTGCTTTCACCGCGATCTTCATAATCAAGAACTGAAAGGGGCACGACTTTCAGATGAAGTTTACCAGACTGGACTAACGGCATAAGATTTTGAGCCGCCCGGATAGAGTACATGCACTGTGGATCTATCAACATCACTGCAGAGGGAGCAGAAGCTAAGCCCACGTCCCCACCATGCAAAGCAGCAAGAGCGGTTTGAGTAATCTGTGCATTGTCCATATGCACAGTCGGAACAGCTCCTGGGATGTGCTGGATCTGTTGTCGGGTGATATCCCGTCCAGATGCGTCCCAGAGCGAGCCTGCTATAGCAGCCTGAGCATCAGGCGTGGCATATATTACCTGGAAATGTGTCCCGTTCTGCAGAAACATTCCCCGGATACCTTGCCATGGTTCGAGATCTGTTGCGCGCTTTCCTGAAAGGGATCGCAAAGTGTCATACGGCACTGGAATGGCTGTGCCGCCCAGTACGCTTTTCCGATCTTTAGGCATGAAATAAACAAAAACACGATCTGGGGTATAAGCAACGCCTGTCTCGAAACCATGAAACTGGCCTTGCCCAGAAAGCTGAGCGCCTGAACCTGTAAGGTGCTTTAGGGCATCCCCTGTATCAGGTGTGTTTTCGTGTTGAACAAGAGGCGGTGGTACCGCCGTGGCTGGAGATCCCGTTTTGCTATCAGTAGAGACTGCGCATTGTTGCGCCCAGGCGAACGTCGGAGCAACCAGCGTAACAGCAAGGGCAAGCGGATAGAAACGTAGCACGATATTCTCCCAACGTGATGTTGGGAGAAAATTTATCGGGTCAGGATGCGACCGAATGGTTTTTTTTGCCTCTACTAAAATTAGAGAGAGTGCTGGATGGTATCCAATGTAGTGGTTCTGGTGTTACCTCAGGTAGGATAGGTCTTATAATCCTCAAGAAACGGGTAATTTGGCGTTTTTCAGGAGATGTAGCCTTACGTCTATGATATTTCACCGTCTCAATATGGTGTACCCATTGCTCTCTTGGAAAAGACAAAGTTAGGACAAGCGATGATCTTAGAATGGGGTGGGGGCAATCTGGTATCACCCGGCAAATATGTTGCTCCAGAAAGACGATGGCTTCTCGAACGCATGTCGGTAGATCTTCCTTTGCCAGCGATGCAAGAGAAGAAAAACCCCTTGAGAATTCTTCGTGCATAAATGTTCTCCACGTGTCGCCAAAATGGGCCGACTATGCGCTATTTCCGTATTTCCTCGCTGGTTAGGTTATTACGGATAGTTATTGAATAGGACTTCAAATAAAACATTTCACGCAACGGAGAGAAACCCCCTTACACGAAACCGTGAAGACTTAGCCTTTCCCAAAATTTAGTATGTGTCGTTTTTGTCACAACCAATCACGCTATCACCGTATTTTCTCCTGTTCGGTCGCATCATTGGTTTGCATATTTCTTCCATAACGTGAGGAGGAGGAAATATGCTCGCTACGGTTGAAAATCATGATCCTGATTCAGATACGCAGGTAGGCGGTATTGCTGCCGATCGGTTGCGTTCAATTATAGAACGAGTTGAACGTCTTGAAGAAGAGCGCAAAGCGCTCGCAGCGGATATCAAGGACGTCTTCACTGAAGCAAAATCAGCCGGGTTTGACGTTAGAACCGTCAAACAGATTATTCGCCTGCGTAAGCAGGAGCCGGCTGAGATTGAAGAACAGGAAACACTTCTCGATATCTATCGGCGTGCTCTCGGTATGTGAACTTGTTTCACTGGCTGCTAACTGAGCGCATTAATCTTCAATATAGCAACCTGACCCCTAATACGGCCGTCATGGAGTTAAAACCCATGCAAGGAACTGATCCTGCGACAATCATTGTGGCTGTAAACCGCGACTGTACCGCCATTTCTGGTTTTGACCTGCAGGTTTGATTTGTGATTTTTCGGAAACCATCTCGCAAGAATCCGGGTAGTGGAATTTGTTATTCCACGACTCCCTTTCGGTATCCGTCCAGTCCCGGTTTTCTGGGCATAAATGTCTGTTTTTGCTCAAATAGTGGTGCTGTTTGTTGTGGAATCAGTCTCAAACATTTATGCCCTTGTGGTTGGTCGCATCTTGATTGTGCATCCTGTCGCATGACGAGCACATAGTGGGTGCGCCAACCAAATGTCTCGTGTGCATCGGTTTTTCCTATTGAAAGGAAAAGATCGTGCAGTGAGGAATATGTAAGAGGTGATGGATAGGGCAGCCAGTGCGGCCTGGTTCGTCAGTATGACTGAGAGGAAGAATGAGCCATGACATAGTTTCCCCCAAAAACGACTGAGGCCCCGCTTTCGCGAGGCCTGCAGACACAAAAAACATTCCCAAGGGGATGTCGGAGTAAAAATCGTTTGGCGACAATTTTTCTCCGACATTTGCCGTAAAATTGCAAGTCTTTTCTTGCCATAGGGGATGCTTGTCCTGCGGGTCAGGAGCGCGACGGGTTTTTTTTACCCATTCGTCGGATAAAAAGAATAATGATAACAGAAGGTTATGCCCGTTCTGCGGGTATCAGGAAAATTACGCCTGCCATGGTTGCTGCGAGTGCAACTGCTGAAGCCCTACCGCTGCAGGCTGTGGAAATGAGCGACCTTTATCGCTATTTGCGTCAGGGACGGTCGATTCTCGGCCTGACATGCCAGCAGACAGAACTGCTCTGTTATCTGATCGCATTTACCCAACCTGCCGACTGGTCAGGTGAGGACGATGTTCTGCCCGTCTCGACGGCTTCCAATCTGGATATCCAGCAACGCTTTGACCTCGGCCGAACCCGCGTCAAAACTCTGTTGCGCGAACTTGCCGAAGCAGGGTGGCTTCTCTACCGGGATAGTCCTAACGGACAGCGATACAGGCGATCAGGCCCGTTCACTCCAAGGGGACAGCAGGCTTACGGCTTTGATCTTTCTCCGCTCGCCCGCCGATTTGAGGAATTGGAACGCGCAGCACAAACGGCTCTGTGGCGGCAACAGGAAGGTCGCCGCCTGCATCGCGAAGTCACGATGATTGCCAGGACGATCTATGCTCTTTTCCAGACTGCTGATGAGGCAGGGCTTACGGTAAAAGATAGACAACAGATACTGGCTCGCACCTCTGCGTTGGTCAGTCAGCGTGGGACAGATCGCGATCCTCAATGGCTTGACCCGATATGCCAGGAGTTACGCCAGCTTCACGATCAGCTGGAGAGGGACATTTCGTATCTTCAAGAGGTCGAACATCAACCTGATGAGACCAAAGCTTCGTCTCTTTTATCTGTGGAAAGTGACCCCATGGGGTCACCTGAGCGACCCCAATATACTAATACAAACCCATCCATATTAGCTAAAGCTACTGTAAAAGCAGACGGCTTCGCCGAAAATTGCATTGAAGCTACGCGTAGTCGGCCGTCCTCGTCTTCCCGTGTTGCAGAACACCAGGCGCCACCCCCTTCTGCGGCGGATCCATTGAGGGGATTCCGGGCCAAGCCGACATTCGTGCTGCATATTGCCCCGATTTTCCGTCAGTATTGCACTTCCGATAGGCCGGCCGAGACGCAGATCATCCAGGCAGCGCTCTACGCGTGCGAACAGCTGGGAATTTCCAGACACGCCTGGGCACAGGGCCAAGCTGTTTTTGGGGACTATCCGAATGCAGTGGTGATCGCAGCAATTGCCGCACGGACAGATGCTGGAGAAGTCCGTTCACCGGGAGGACTGCTCCGTGCCATGATTTCGCGCTACCTGTCGGGTCAACTCGCACTGGATCGTACACTCTACGGGCTGGCGGAGAAGCTGAAAAACGGTCCGACTGTCGTGCAGTAAGCGTCAAACAGGTGGTTTCAAGTTCAAGCAAAAAATGTGTTTTTGGTCGCATCATGCTCTGGCTGAGTCGTGATCGTAGGAGATCATACGATGCAGACGATAAGGGATATGTTTCCCCCTTCGCTCGGCACAACCGGGAGGACCGAGGGCACCATGCTTGAACCAACACGCTTTCCACGTGTCGAGCGTTACCGAGAGGAATTAGCAAATCTGACGTTTGAGCCAGTTTCTGCGGATATGACGTCTTTCTATAAGGTCCTGATCCGGGACGCGATGTGCGTCATGAGCGAACTTGATAGGCCAGATCGCAGTCAGATAGCCGAAATAAGCTCTCTTACAACCCTACTTATTGAGGCATGCGTACCGGTGGAAATTTTCATGGATTTTCTTCAACGCCTTCATGAGGAACTGGATGAACCAATCCGCCCTACGGAAGGAGATGAATGATGCCCGTCACCGACCCTTATCTCTATCCTGGCACGGAAGTTCTCGTGAACAAGAAGGGCTATCAGAATGCTGAACGCCTTCGCATTTTTGAAACAACCCGGTATCTCAGCCGTGCGATAACCATGCCCACGGATACCAACGCGACGTCCGCCCTTAAGGATTTGCATCACCATCTCTTTCAGGATGTCTACGACTGGGCCGGTCAATACCGGACGTGCGATCTCGCTGTTGATGGTCGGAAAGGTCTTCATCCAGACCGGATTTCCCAGTCAGTTCAAGGCGTATTCCAAAACCTGAAAGCCAATAATGGTTTGCGGGATCTGTCTTCTGACCGTTTTGCGCGGGGAGCTGCCACCCATATTGCCGCTTTGGACAGAATCCTGCCTTTTCGGCAAGGAAACCAGCAGGTCATCCTGCTTCATCTCTCACATCTTGCTCGGAACGCCGGTCATAATTTTGACCTCAGCCAACTCGATCACGATCAATGGAACAGAGCCAGCGGCAAAGCGGCAGTCAATGACGAGCGTCTTATGATGCATGCTATCGCGACGTTATTTAAGTCTGGGCGAACAATGACGCCCGACCAGGCGCATCGGGAAGCTCTGTCGCTCCGTGATCCAGCACGCCAGGAACTGCAATCCGGGATTGATGCGGCCACCAGAACACTGAACGCAGGCCAGGCAGATAGTGCCACGTTGAAAGAACTCAGGGGCTTACGGGGAGAACTGAAAGCTTTGGAAAGCGACACGCAGGTTGGCGCCGTTCTGCGTCATATCGATCAAGCCCAAAAGGCGGGCATTGAAAAGCTGACCGTTCTCCCCGGCCGCGACGGTTCTGCGCGTGACGCCATTTATGCCATCGGGCGGGCTGCCGTGCGTAGTCTTGACTTGCAGGACGATCAACGAGCAGTGCAAGGTATGAGTGCCGAGCAGACACGATCACCTGCATCGTGGTTCAATCGGGCCAGCCAGAAACTTTCTGGGTCGGAAGAAACACCTCCTCAGCCAAATAGCCCAAAATCACGTGGCCCGCAGTTTGGCTAGTTCTTGCTGAATTTAATCAGGCCGATGGCGTCTGATCACACGTTCTGCGTGATCTATCGCACGCTCCAGTTCCTCATAATTGATGGGAGCAAACGTGGGCGCCGGCTCTACCGGCCGGATGTTCACGTTCTCATCTGGAGGACAGGTTTCCTGACTTTCTTTTTTTCTCGGTCGCCCACGTTTTCTGCCTGGTTGGGGTCTTTTGGGAGGACGGACGATCTCGTGAAGAGGTTCCAGATCTTTCAGGGCGAACAGACGTCGCGCCGCACGATGCGTGACTTCAACAATCAGCCCCATTTCCAGAAAACGTTCCAGATAGATGTAGGCTGCTTTCAGCGACAGGCCGAGCTCAGCTGAGAGGCGTGTTGCCGAGACCACTGGATAGGCTGCGAGAAGATTGAATTGCCCCGGGATTTGTGGAGACGTTTTTTATCTGATTTAAGCGGCTAATGCATGTGATTTCTGTTGCGCATAAAAGCGTGCTTCAGCTTCTGCTGGCGGGATGTTTCCAATGGAGGACAGGAGCCGCCGATTGTTGAACCAGTCGACCCATTTAAGCGTTGCCAGCTCAACCGCGTCCCTGTTTTTCCATGGCCCCTGCCGATAGATGAGTTCGGTTTTGTAAAGTCCGTTAATGGTCTCCGCGAGGGCATTATCATAGGAATCCCCAACACTGCCGACAGAAGCGACAAGGCCCGCTTCAGCCAATCTTTGCGTATAGCGAATGGACACATATTGACAGCCGCGATCTGAATGGTGGGTCACTTTTCCCTCTGGCCGCCTCTGGCACAGAGCCTGCTCGAGGGCATCCAGCACGAAGTCGGTATGGGCCGTTGAGGAGACACGCCAGCCCACAATGACCCGGGCAAACACATCAATGATGAAGGCCACATAAACAAAGCCCTGCCATGTAGAAACGTAAGTAAAATCCGAAACCCAGAGTCTGTTAGGGGTTGGTGCATGAAACTGGCGCTGCACCAGATCCTGTGGGCAGGGACGTTGTGGATCAGGACGTGTGGTTCTGATCCCCTTGCCACGAATGACGCCTTTCAGCCCCATCCGGCGCATCAGCCGCTCTACCGTGCAGCGGGCGACATCCAGACCTTCACGTTTGAGCTGATGCCAGACCTTGCGCGCTCCATAGACGCAGAAATTATCGTTCCAGACCCTGCGGATTTCATGACACAGATCTTTGTCTTTCTGGTTGCGCACACAAGGATTTTTCTGCCTGGCAACGGTTGCATAATAGACAGATGGTGCAATCGGCAGGATCTTGCAGATTGACCCGACACCATATGTCTGCCGGTGCTCCTCAATGAAGCGCGTCATGGCCTGAACCAGATGGGGTGGACGGCCTCCCTGCGGCATCGATGTGCCATAATGGAGGTTCACTGACCATCAGAAGGAGACCGCCCGGATGAAAGCTAGCATAGTCGGCCTTGATATTGCCAAATCTGTTTTTCAGGCTCATGGAACTGATGCGAATGGAAAGAGCATTTTCAAATGCAAGCTTGGTCGCAGTGAAGTTTCGGCATTTTTTGCAAAGCTTGCCCCCTGTGAAGTTGTGCTGGAAGCCTGCGGGTCAGCGCATTACTGGGCACGGGTGATCGGCAGGATTGGTCATGATGTCAAACTGGTTCCTCCTGATCGGGTCAAACCATTTGTCAAAAAAGGCAAGAAAAATGACGCTGTTGATGCGGCTGCAATCTGCATGGCGGCAACTCATCCTGATACGATGTTTGTTCCGATCAAGAGCGAAGAGCAGCAAGGTGTGTTGTCGCTGCATTCCACCCGTGCTCTTCTGGTCAAACAGCAGACCATGTTGAGTAATGCGTTACGGGCTCTTGCTTCCGAGTTCGGGCTGATTGCCCCTCTGGGCACACGCCGGCTGCCAGTGCTGATGGCAAAAATAGAGGCATCAGCAGACCTGCCTGCTGCCATGAAGCAGAGTGCCATGTTGTTATTTGAGCATTACGAAAAAGTCGCTCAGAGCATTGATGCTTTGGAAGGGCAGATCCGGGCTCGTGCAAAAAACGATGATGATGCGCGTCGGCTGATGACCATTCCCGGGGTAGGTCCCATAACGGCTTCCATGATTGTCGCCTCGGTCGCGGATATTGGCTCCTTCGCCTCTGCGCGCCATTTTGCCGCATGGCTTGGGCTTGTGCCTCGTCAGCATTCTACAGGTGGTAAAACCCGTCTGGGAAGGATTACCAAAGCGGGCAACCGGCAGATAAGAACATTGCTGGTTCTTGGCGCCACGGCCATGCTTCATCGTGCCCAGAAGTGGGAGAGCGCTGCGGGTCAGTGGTTATGCGAACTCATGGCGCGTCGTCCAAGGCGTCTGGCAACAGTCGCACTTGCCAATAAAATGGCTCGTATCATCTGGGTCCTGTTGTCACGCAAAGAGATCTATCGTCCGATTGGGCACAGTGTTGCCGCAGCCTGATCTGCACCAGCAGGACGATGGACACTGGGGCTTGCTCCGGTAGATCCGGCAGTATGTATATGAACCGACGTGATGGGAAGACTGTCATTCAGAGACACAGTTCAGGCCATACCGTTCGACCGTCTGTGCCCTTGAGCACGCGATACCAGATTGGTGCCTGACACGTGAGCGCACACCCATGATGGCCAGCGCATAAAGTCGCACAAACAGGCCGGACATAAGAGCGCATCTGACCGGGTCTTCACGTTAAATCGGTATTTGTCATCCAGCCGATAGAATAATCCGTTTTGGAAATTACATCGAAAGAACATTATGAAGTATTGCGCTTAAACGGCCGTCCACATAGGCGGTCGAGTTCCGCCTGGGCAAAATACGCAGAAGCCTTACGCAGGATTTCATTGGCCTGCCGCAATTCGCGGTTCTCTCGCTCCAGTTGCCTGATCTTCTCTCGATCAGGCAGGTCACTCACCGCAGGTGCATTGGCCCGCTCATGCAGACGGGTCCATTTTGACAGCGTGTCAGGGTGAATATCCAGCTTTGGAGCGATCATCATCACCGCAGACCACCGCGAAGGATGGTTCTTCTCTTCCTCCAGAACCATGCGGGCTGCACGTTCACGAAATTCAGGCGGAAAACGCTTCGATTTATTGCTCATGAATTCTTCTTACCTCACGGGTCTTTCTGTCTCCACAAATCCCGGGGCAATTCAATATGGCATTTTTTCTATTCGTTCCTCCTGTGTAGCATTCATGAACGCAATTTTCATATGAAAATGATTATGTTCCGAGTGTTTATGAAATATCATTGTATGAGTACAATGTGCGGAACGACATCAGAAATATAGGACGGTATGCTGTGTCACAACATGCTTATCTCGCTGGTTGGAAGGATGCAGTCAGTCGGAATCCAGGAGCTACTTATCTGACAATCGTAGATGCTCTGGCGCTTTCTATCCGTAAGGGTGATCTGAGGGAAGGCGACAGACTGCCGACACAACGAACGATCGCAGGGTATCTTGAAGTCAATCTGACAACCGTGACCCGGGCGTTTACCGAGGCACGGCGGCGTGGCCTTATTGACGCGACGGTTGGCCGGGGCACCTTTGTCCGTGTTGGCGCAGGGGAAAGTCACTGGCGCCATACCGGTCCCGCCGTGGTTGACCTGACCATGAACCTGCCGCCCATCCCGCAGGACCCGCCCCTTCAGCGTATTATCCAGAGCGACATTACAGCTATTCTGAAGCAGCAGGATCTGAACAGTCTGATGTCCTATCGGGTAACGGGTGGTACACTGGAAGAACGCCAGATGGGCGCGAAATGGATCGCACCCGTCATCGGGCAGCGGCGCACAGATGAAATCCTTGTCTCGCCGGGTGCCCAGAGTGCTCTGGCTGCGATTGTCAGTACCCACACGCAACCGGGTGATGTCATTGTCACCGACCGCATCGCCTATCCGGGCATCCGGACCATTGCCGCGCAGTTCGATCTCATTCTGGTGGGTGTGGACAGCGATATGGAAGGCATGATGCCGGACCAGTTGGATCGGGTCTGCGCCGAACATCATCCCCGGATGCTCTACTGCATCCCGACCATCCACAATCCCACCACGGCCACGATGTCTCTGCAAAGACGCAAGGATATCCTGAAGGTTGCCCAGCGCCATCATCTGCATATTGCTGAGGACGACCCTTACAGTCTTCTCATGGACAATCCGCTGCCTGCGCTGGCGGCCCTTGATCATAGTCGTGTCAGTTACGTGGCGACTCTTGCCAAAACGCTCAGTCCGGGCCTGCGCACGGCGTATGTCGCCCTGCCCAACACGGACATGACCCGACGTGTTACGGCGGCGATCCGGGCGATTGCGCTCACCAATGCCGGTCTGCTCAGCGCGCTGACGGCGCGATGGATGCAGACCGAGCAGGCGCATACGATCCTCCATGCCATCCAAAAAGAACTGCGCCTGCGCCAGTCCATTGCCCGCAAGATTCTCGGAGAGGGGCACTGCATGAATCCTAACGGACCGCATGTCTGGCTGAAACTGCCGGACTGGTGGGGAGTGCGGATTTCGTGGCCTATGCCCGCAGGCGGGGCTGGCGCTGGTGCCCAGCACCGTTTTTGCTATCAACGGCGAGCCCCCGCAGCGCGCACGGATCGCCCTGGGCAGTGCACCTGACGCCGCAAGCCTTGAGGAATCCCTGCATGGGGTGCTGTCGGTCCTGCAGCACAAGCGTTCCCCTGGTTTTGCCGATATTGTGTGACCTGACAGCACGATCAGGAATGGTCGGAATCGCCTGATTCCCAGAGGCTGTTCGCGAGCGGCCAAAAAACAAAATCGCTTTCTGTTCACGAATGCGTGAAATAAATATCCTTACAAAACAAAGTGGTATTCAATTTATTCCCAATTGTCCTGCCCGTTAATATTTTTTGTATGGATCTGTCGTGGCTGAAAACAGGCCTGTCATGCGCTTTGCGTCGTTTGTCATGCATAGATCAGACATACAATATTTTGTCTCCCCGTCATCCCGTGCCACGTTCGCTTCGGCACAGCGGTCAGCTTCGGCTTCTCGTCGGAGACCGCAGCACACGGGAGATATAACATGCCGAAAGTCGAACACGCTCCGCATAAAGATGGCGATTGCTTCGTCAACTATGAAAATAAGGTCTTTGAGGACGTTAAAGCCAAACCCGGCG
>NZ_CP042808.1:2657500-2744393 GCF_004014775.2 Acetobacter oryzoeni | reverse complement strand
AAGTGCAGAATTGGGGAGCTGGCTGCGCGAAGTGGTGCACGTTTCTGTTTAACGAGCAGACCGTTTCAGGTGGCCTACTTTCCAGCGTAGGCTATCTGCTGTGCTGATAAGATTATAAAGCACTTGGCCTTTTGTTGTGGTGGCAACTGGTGCAGATCTGGATTCGTTTTTGCAAAGGTTGTCTGCAATCCATTGCGGGTCAAATCCGCAGCTTAATGGAATAACCTCTGGCCATCGGTGCAAATTCGAGATGGCAAAGCTGTTGTTCCGTAAAAGTTCGCGCTTGATAAAAGGCACTTGCCCAGAGGCAGCAAGGGAATACCAGTGCGTGTGCATAGGGTTGGTGGGTAAAAAGCGAGCTAGGGGAGATTGCAAATCACTCCAGGCGGCCTGAAGGGGAATACCAGCCTCTTGCAGTGCAACAGATAAACCTAACTCGCCATGCCAGATAATTTCATTCCGGCTCATTTGTTCAAAGGGTAGGGAGAAAACGCGCTGCACTGGTGCTGCTTGTAGTGTCTGCTGTGAAAGTCCAACAAACCATGATTGTAAGTGCGGCGTAACAAGTCGTGAGGCAACAAGCCCCCACGCGGGGCGCGTATATGCACGGGCTTGTTTTAGCATGTTGGTAAGCGGCCGAAATGGCCCGAAGATACTATCGTTCGCTAAAAGTATGTATGGGGCGTTAGTCGCAACGTTTTTTTCGAACAAAAAACGCCATGCTCCAAAGTCCATTCCGCCATTAGGACGCTGCCAGACGTGAATATTGTTTTTTTTACAGAAAAGAATGGTTTCTTTGTCTGCTGGTGTTTCACCAGAAAGAACCAGATGCAGAATAAAGCCGCAATCCAGAATGTTTTTTAGGTAAAACCGTGTAAAAATCGGTAAAATACCGTCTGGTGCAAATGCAGCAAAAAGACACACAGACCCCGGTGGTAAACCTGTGTCTGAAAAGTCACATGATCCGTTTTTGCTGACAGGATCGGGAGAATTCAAAAGATGCTGCATTTTTTAAGTTGGTTTTTTCATCAAAATGTGACTACAAGCCCTTAAAGCATAGGCATGATAGCCAAATAATTCTTGTGCATACAGTTCTGTCTGAAAGGGAGTTAGTACTTCATGAGCAAGGCCTTTATTGCAGCAGTGATCCAGGACTCGATCAACTGCACCGGCGTTGCCGCCAATCAGGCAGCGAATGACCTTATTGATGCAATTGTAGAAGAACTAAAGCGCGAAGGCGGTTTTACCCTTCCTTCTTTTGGTACTTTTACAGTGCGCAAAACCAAAGCTCGTAAGGCTTTGAACCCCCGCACAGGTGAGCAGGTGAAGGTCAAAGCTGGTAAAACGGTACGCTTTAAAGCAAGCCCGAATCTGAAAAAGGCTGTTTAAGCCTCAATATTTGGGTAGCTGAATAAGCTTTGAAAAAGAGCCTTGCGGAATTGCTTCGCAAGGCTCTTTTTTTATCAGGAATGATCAGGTGTGATATTTTCCAACCTATCTAGTTTGCGTAGGCCGGGGAAGAGCATCATCCAGATGCCGCTAATGCACAATGTGCCAATACCACCCAGAACAACAGCAGGGACTGGACCAATAGCGGCAGCGAGCATTCCGCTTTCAAACTCTCCCAACTGGTTGGATGAACCGATAAAGAGCATGTTCACGGCAGAAACGCGGCCACGCATTTCATCCGGTGTGCCAAGTTGGACCAATGCACCACGCACCATAACGCTAATCACGTCAGCTCCGCCCAATATTGCCAACATGATAACTGAAACGGCAATGGAGCGAGAAAAACCAAAGGCAATAGTGGCAAAGCCAAAAATGGCAACGGCCGCAAACATCCATAAACCTGCATGTCGTCCTAATACCAACCGTTGATTGCTATAACCCATGAGCCCAATTTCGCAGTCCGATTGACATGATGCGCCAAGGTTGATCGACGAGCTGGTTCCAGGCATGGCAGGCGATATCGATGATATCGTCATAGGTTCTGAATATCCTGTTTGAGAGCCACGTATTGCGCAGGAACTGCCAGAGATTTTCCACTGGGTTCAGTTCAGGAGCCCGGGGAGGCAGTGGGAGAATGGTGATATTGCAGGGAACATTCAGTTTCTGACTGGTGTGCCAGGCCGCCTGATCCACTATGAGGACGGCGTGAGCGCCCTGCGCGACCGTGCGTGAAATCTCCGCGAGATGGAGTTGCATGCTATGCAGGTTGCAGACAGGGAGCACGAGGCCTGCTGCCGTTCCCTTTTCAGGGCAGATAGCCCCGAAAATCCACGCGGATCTGGTGCGCAGGTCAGCTACAGCCCGGGGCCGGGTGCCCCGTTTCGCCCACCGCCGCGTCAGCTTCGTTTTCTGGCCGATCCGCGCCTCATCAGACCACCAGATTTCGATGTCTTTTCCCGGATGTCTGGCCCTGATTGCCGCCATGACACCGGGGAACTCTTTTTAAAAATGTCCTGCGCTTCTGTATCCTGGCGGTAGTGCCGTGGCCGGGCTGTCAGCAGACGAAACCCTTCACGACGTATAATCTGACCCAGACGGGTTTCCGACAGGGTGACGCCATAGCTCTCATGCAGCCAGGCGCACAGATCGCACAGTCTCCAGCGGACAACACCATGCACCGCAGGAATTGGCCCTTCTTCGAGCCGGGTTTTCAGGGCAGACAGCATCTGTGGTGTCAGGCGGGCTTTCTGTCCCCCGCCATGACGATCCACAAGGCCATCCGGGCCATCCGCATTGAAACGCACTACCCAGTCACGGATACTCTGACGGTCTGTCCCAGCAAGCAGGGCCGCCTCGCCGCGCGAGGCGCCATCATAAATCGCCGCAAGCGCCAGCAGGCGACGCGACTGACCTGCATGCCGGCTTCTGCGCGCAAGGCGCCGCAACTCCGAACTATCATGATCGTCACGCAGGGACAGAGGGCTGCCCATACAGAATGCCTCCTTCTGAGAATACTCAGCATCCTGTGAATCACATTTTTGACCCGATGGGTACCCCCTGAGTCACCTCAAGCAACGGTTGGTATAATGGATGACGCGCCAGAACAGCCGCTACCAATAAAGCACCAATACCTGGTGCAGCCCGCAGCAAGCCTAACCCCCAAGGGCCTGCATGCAGAATGTCATTTGCAAAAATGGGAAGCATGGCTGTCGCTCCCCCTAATAGAACAGCAAACAGATCCAGAGAAATGGCGCCCAGCATGGTGGGTTTGCGGCGCAGAAACGCAATACCACCAAAAACAGCACCGAGTGTTGCAGGCTGTTTGGCGCGGGTTGGAAATTGCAATTTCATGGAAAAAGTACAAAACGCAGCAATAGCAAAGCTGAGCGCACACAACGCGTAACATACGCCAGCCCCCAAGCCATAGAGCAGTCCGCCCAAAGATGGCCCTGCGATACAGGCGACCTGAAACAGGGAAGAAGAAAGAGCTGCTGCACGGGGAAAGAGCGCTGGAGGAACCAGAGAAGGCAGAAAGGTTTGCTGTGTAGGTGCTTCAAAGGCACGGCAGATGCCAAATATGACCACCAGCCCGTAGATCATGAGGGACGTGAGATGGTGAGAGAAAGAAGCATATGCCATAAACGCTGTCGCAAGCGCTTCAATCACCTGGCAGAAAATAACAATGCGTTGCCTGTTATGTTGGTCTGCTGCGTGCCCGGCAGGGAATATAAACAGCACCATAGGTAGAAATTGTGCCAGCCCAACAAAGCCCAAGGCGGCAGCGCTGTGGGTAAGGGCATAAACCTGCCACCCTACGGCCACCGCCTGTACTTGAGATGCAAAGGCAGAAAGTGTTCTTCCGCCTAGAACAGCAGGAATACCTTGTTGCCTTAAAAGTGAAGGAGACGGTGTGGAAGGGTTTGTCATGAGAACAGGGGCAGTCTGATAGAGCAAAAGGAAAAGCATCAATGGCGTTTTCTATCAGACAAAGGAATATTCCGTAACGTCAAGAGTAAGTGTGAGTATAAGAAAAGCACCGCAAAATGTCTTCTCTTTCAGTATATAATATTCTGAATATATTTTTGGATCTATACAATATAAAATAAAAAATTAATATTTTTACTGTGTAAGAAAGTAATATTTCTTATGTAATACCAAAAACAAACGCAATGTGCTGTTTTTAAATACAATGGTAATTTTTGGGAATATTGAGCTCTGGCTGGGGCGGGAGGATTCGAACCTCCGCATGGCGGAATCAAAATCCGCTGCCTTACCGCTTGGCTACGCCCCATCAGCATTAAGCTGCCAGTGCCGCCCTTTTAAGGCAAACTGGCAGCTTTCGTAAAGTGTGTTTTTCAGATCTTTATCAAAAGACGGAATTAGTGACCTTCTGCGAAGCTGGAATCTGCATCAGGCAGAGCTTCCAGATCAGGCAATCCATCATCCAGAGAGGCCGCTTCATCACCTGCGGGAAAGAGGCCAAAGCGGGCGGCTTTGTCTAAAGCCTGATCTAAAGCGGCCATTGTGCTGCCCATATCGGGGCTGTCATCTTTTTCCCATGCGCGCAAAGTATGGGTCCATATGCCCACAATCATGTTCACGCGCACAAAACCACCTAGCCCGTTGGCGTTAATGCCAGCGGCATCTGCCATCCAACGCATGCTTTCAAGCGTGGCACCCCCCAGAATAATAGCGAGGGGCGGATCCATAGGCAGGCTGCGCAGCACAGAACCAAGGCCATCGCGATATTGCTGGAACACATCCAGCCGCCGCATCAACAGGTCAAACAGGCGCTCACGTGTGTTGCCACTTACTGTATCATCAGCTAGCGCCACATCATCCGCCATGCGGCCAAGACGGAGCAGGATGGAAGCCTTAAGCGGAAAGCGCTGCCGTGCTTCACGCAAGGAAAGACCGGCATCGCGCGCTGCATCCAATACAGAAATGCCAGACCAGCCGCGTTCTGCAGCAAGCGTTAGAGCAGATGAAACCAGCGCTGCATCAAAATCATCATTGTCCATTTAAAAACCTGCGGGAGAAGAAAGAAAAATAATATTCAATGGGCATAAAGGCAAAAATCAGGATGCAAGTTCCTTGGCGCGCTTAACAGCTGCCGCAATGGCAGTTGAAACTGCCTGTGGCCATGCATCGGGTGCCATAAGAACTTTTAGCGCGGCTTCTGTGGTGCCGCCGGGGCTTGTAACGTTTTTGCGTAATTCTGCAGCATCGGTTGGGAGTTGGTGCAACATCTGCCCCGCACCATAAATGGTGCCACGTGCCAATGTGCGAGCCGTTGTGGCATCCAACCCTTGTTCCATACCAGCCTGTTCCAGAAGTTCTGCCAGAAGGAAAACATAAGCTGGCCCGCTACCAGAAATGGCAGCTACGGAATCAATCAGCCCTTCCTGTTCAACCCATACGGTTTCACCCACAGCGCTGAGCAGTTGATCACACTGCTTTTTCTGCTCTTCAGAGGCTTCGGGGGGGGCATAAAGCCCGCTCATGCCAGCGCCCAGAGCAGAAGGTGTGTTGGGCATGCTTCTGATAATAACTGGAGAAGCCGCCGCATTTCCTTCCCTGCAAGCTGCCAGCAGGCTGGCAATGGTGCGGCCAGCCATAACGGAAAGCAGGGTGCCGTTCGGGAAGCGCTGGGCCAATTCTGCCAAAACCCCATTAGCTTTTTGGGGTTTGACAGCAACAAGAATAATATCTGGTTTAAAGTCAGCCGGAATTGCATCAAGAGAGCGCACAACACGGTGAGGCGCAGGAAGCTCCGTAAGGTGCCGGTCCATAATTACAGAAGGGGCTAATCCGCGCGCAAGCCAGCCTTCCAACATGGCACCGCCCATTTTACCGCAACCGACCAAAAGAATAGAGGGCAGGAGGGGGCTGTTTGTCATTATGCTTCTCCCTGACAATCAATCATGGCTGTTGCGAGCGCTGTTTTGGCATCCAGCCCTGCGTGCAGAAAAAAGCGAAAAGCAGGATAAAAGCGTTCGCATTCAGCCAATGCAATATCAATCATGTCTTCAAATACATCGGTCACGGCTGGTGTGCCGCGTAACAGCAGCGCATGGCGAAAGAGCAGAACGCCGTCTTCTGTGTCCAGGCTGAAGTGCCCAACCCATATTTGCTCATTCGCCAGTCCGATCAGTTCATACAGATCAGCATGCTGTGTGGGGGCTGCCTTAAGATCAAACGCGCAGGTAAACAGAATAGCGCCCAGTTCGGCAGACCATGAAAAGAACAACCCATAATCACACCAGCGGGAAGGGGCTTCTGCCGCCATTTCCGTGGGGGTGCAGCGTTCGAATGTCCACCCATGTCCACCAATCACCTGTTCCATCAGGTCAAGCGGGTTGGTGAGCATGGCGGATGCTTCAGAGGTCAATGCTGGCATGGGGGTACTCCGTGCCTGCGGGAAGGCAGAAAAGAATATTGCGGGGAAGCGCGGCTTCAACCGTGGTGCTGATGCCCATGTTCACCGGTGTTATGGGCGAGTTTGTGTTCCAGAGCTGTCACACGTTCTTCCAGCGCAGCCAAGCGGCGTTCGGCTTCTTCTTGGCCAATGCGAGCTTGGGCAGCCAGATCACGCATCACTTCAAACTCTTCACGGCGCACAACCTGCAGACCTGTCAGCACTTCGTCCACGCGGCTGCGAACAATAGCGTGAATTTCTTCACGCACACCTGTAAGGGCAGAAAAAGCTCCACCGGCCACGCCGGCAAGATCATCAAAAAAGCGCGGTTTGTTAGCCATGACCGGTGTCTCCATCATTCTGGTTAAACGGCATAAATATGAGCAAAGTGTGTTGATGCCGTTATCTTATGTTCTGGGCTTTATAAAGAGTATGAGCGCCAGATGCCACGCCTTACTTTTAGCGGCTGAGGGATATCTGGGTATCAGCCATTCATATGGTGCCGGGCATCCATTGACCGCGCCTGCGAGCGTTCCCATTATTATAAGTAATGTAATGAAAAAGCTGAGGGCACATGCATGCTCTTTTTATGCGGCCTTCAGGGATATGGAGAAAGTGATTTATGAACAATTTAACGGCGGAGGCATATCTTAAACCCCGCCTGGAAGCTTTTGTGAAAGAGGCAGAACAGGCCGGGTATTCCCGCGATGTTGTGATTGCTCTGCTTATGAGCCTGTTGGATACGGATAATTTTTCCGATTCCAGCCCCGCTAAGCAGGGAGGTGCTGCATGAGCGTGCGTGATCCGTATGATGTGCTGGGTATTTCCAAAAGTGCCAGCCAAGATGATATTCGCAAGGCCTATCGCAAATTAGCCAAAAAATATCACCCGGACCTGAATCCGGATGATAAAAAAGCGGAAGAAGAATTCAAGGCCGTTAATCAGGCGAACGATCTGCTGTCAGATCCAGAAAAGCGTGCGCGTTTTGACCGGGGTGAAATTGATGCCGCCGGGCAGGAACGTCATCCCGGTTTTGGTGGTGGCGGTGGATTTAATGATTTTGGCGGTGGTGCTGGTGGCTTCCGCTACAGTGGTGGTCCCGGTGGCGCAAGTGGCTTTACCGAAGAAGATCTGAGTGATCTTTTTGGGGGCATGTTTGGTGGTGGCGCACGGGCGCGTCGGTCTGGCCCGCGCAAAGGGGCAGATCGTTCCTATACGCTCAAGGTCAGCTTTCTGGATGCGGTGAACGGCGGTAAATCTCGTATTACCTTGCCAGAAGGCAGCACGCTTAATGTGACAATCCCGCCGGGGATAGAAGACGGTAAGGTGCTGCGCCTGCGTGGCAAAGGGGCACCCGGTGTGCAGGGTGGCCCTGATGGGGATGCGCTGATTACTGTTACCGTGATGCCTGATCCCACATACACGCGGGAAGGGAATGATCTGCGGGAAAATTTGGACGTAGATCTTAAAACCGCTGTGCTTGGTGGGGCTATCATGGTGCCAACCCCAACCGGAACGGTAAAGATGAATGTGCCTGCAGGTTCGGATACAGGGAGCGTGCTGCGGCTGCGAGGCAAAGGTGTGCAGGCACATGGTTCTCGCCCAGCAGGCAACTTGTATGTGACGCTACAAGTAAAAATTGGCAAGCCAGATGCGGCTTTGCAGGAGTTCCTGAAAAATTGGAAGCCTGTAGAAGATAAGTAATTCAGATATGTTAAGTCTTCCTCCGCCCATAATATTTTGGGCGGAGGAATTGGTGGAAATTCAGCTGTTAACCGTCATCACGGTACAGAGGGATTTCCATTTTATGCCCGTCTTTCTTAACCAGAACCAATTGAGCCGTATTTTCTGAAAGACGTGTGAGCGTAGCAGTTACGTCGTCTTGCTGCCCTTCCCATACTTCATTGGATTTACGTGCCAGAGCAAAGTGGTTTTGTTTTACAACTTTGCTAATGTTGTCAGGCACAACAACCAATAAACGTGCAGCGGGGCCAACTGCCCGGTTACCCATAATGGTAATGGGTTCCATAACCATTGTGACAGCCCATTTGCCCATAAAACTTGCAATGGAATAAGGCTGGGCTGGCCCGGCTTTTTCTGTGGTTGCAGGGGTGTTGGAGGGTTGAGCAAACACGGGAGAGACAAGGAGGCTGGTGGCGAGCAGTGCCGAGGCAATCTGTTTCAAGTCTGAAACTCCAAATGAATTTCTTCTTATGTGAACCTCCGGCAGGGGTGGCGTCCACCCATTTTAAGACATGGGCAACCCCATAGACCTTGACGAAAGGGGTAATCGTAGCCAGATAAGTGCCACAAACAAACCAGCATTGCAGAAAACGAAAAGGGTACAGGTATGAGCGAAGCAGAACGGCAAAACAGTGTAGTTTCTCCGGCTTCTGCAGCTTCTGCTTATGATACCATTTCTTTTAAAGAGTGCTGCCAGATGGCGGGAGCCATGTTTTTTGTATTTGCCTGTCTGGCATTAGGTCTGCACGCCATTTATTACGCAGGATACTAACAAAAAGGCCGGATAAACCGGCCTTTTTCTTTTACTCGTGGCGAAGTGTCACAACCAATACATCACGATAAGCGGGTAAGGCGGGGTTTACAGCCTGTACAGGCGTTACTCCATGATACACGCGGCTATCGTTTACAAACGCGGTATCCAGAGGGTTGGTTAGCGTAAAGCCCCCCACGCGTTGGCGGTTAAGATCGTGAATGGATGTTTCTCCGCGGGCAATATTTTCTCTGCGGATCATCACAACACAAACCCAATCTACACCATCTCGGTGCAGTCCTTCTGGCGTAGGTTGCCCGGCAGTATCTTTGCTGGCTTCAATGCGGAACTGATGAATTTCTGCATGCCATGCTGAAGGACGTTGCTTGGCAGGGGTCATGTCTACTGCCAGCCGATGCATCAGCTTTAGAATGGATAGTAAAGCCGGGTTATTGCCAATTTCTGGCAGCACAGGCTGAAACCAGCGTTCAATCCCTCCATTCAGCGTATTATAATCTCGGCTCTGATAATGGGGCTGATGGGGTTTGCGCAGGATTTCCTGATCAGAAAGTGAGAACGTAGCATACCGGCGGCGGCGGTATCGCCCGCCATCCGCCATATACCGGTCACACCCCAGATCATTCCAGCTTGCGGCAAACTGGTCCCAATCAGCTAACCCAAAACCTTGCAGAATGGGGCGCATGCTTGCCGCTTGCAGGAAGGCAAAGCCCTCCTGCGCCAGCGGTTTTTCAATACAATCAAGGGATATTGCACCCCCTGAAAGGGTCTGGCCGGTTTCAGGCATGTGGTGGTTCTTTTGCTGCAGGCGGTGCTTCTGGGGCAGAAGGTTTGGCTTCTTCCTGCGCCTGAGCTGCACGTTGGTTAATTTTTTCAAGCAGTTCCGGCGGCATTGTGTCCATTGCCAAATGGACCGGCGTGCCGGGCGGTGTGGTGGAGTAAGATGTTGGCGTGTAGAATTTTACACCCTGAGCTGCCATGCGGTTTGCAATACGGCGGTAAAACTCGCGCTGTACTTTCCACTTCATCATAGGTGCGGTTTTGATGGAACCCACCAGCACAGCACCGTTTCCGTCCGAACTATCAACACCCAGATCAACATAATCGGACAGGATGATATTTTTGTAAGCGTCTTCCTTGCGCATTTCCTGAACGGTGTCCTGCATGATCTTGGCAACGCGTTCGCTGCTTTCGGTCAGATCCACCGTCTGGTGCACAATAACCTGGTTAAACCCACGGGCGGTATTGGCAATGGAGGTTACGGACGAGAAGGGAATGATGTGCAGGTCACCATCCACAGAGCGCACGCGCAATGTACGGATGGAAAGATGCTCAACAATACCGGCAATCCCTCCGGTGGTCACCCAGTCCCCTACCTGAATGGCGTCTTCTGCCAGCATGAAGAAGCCGGTGATAACGTCTTTAACCAAGCTCTGAGAACCAAAGGAAAGACCAACACCCAAAATACCGGCACCGGTTAGCAAGGGCGTGACGTTAATACCAATTTGGGAGAGCGTGGTAACCGCCACAAAGATGATGATAACGGCCAGCAAGACAGTGCGGATAATAGGCAGCACTGTACGCAGCCGGGCTGCGCGTGCGGCCTGTGCGCTGGAGGTGTAACGGGTAATCTGTTTTTCCAGCAGGCCGTTCACCACTTCCCACGCCACAGCGGCAACTGTCATGCCAATAAGCAGGCAGATAGCAGCGCCAATCAGGCGTCCACCAAGTGCGGAATCAAAGAAGAAGCGGAAGCTGGGAATGCTCCAGCTTTGAGCAAGGCAGACAATGGTGATGAAAATAATTGCAATGGTGATAATTCGGCGCACGAACGGATAATAGAAATCTGCCCGTTTTTGCATGCCCGGATAACTGGCTTCCAGCGTGGGGCTAATACGGAACAGCCTGTCCTGCAACCCGTATGCCAAAAGGGCAATAACGCGGGAAAGCACCAAGCAAAGGAATGTTAGCAGGGTTCCACGCAGGATCCACTGATACCCACCTTTAAGATGAGCGGCCCAGACAAACCACAGCGCCATGTCCAGGAACATCACGGGCACCCACCACACATGCGCCAGCGTGCCAGCAAAAGCCCACAGGGCATTTTTACGCATGTTGGGGGAGGGTTGCAGTGCCCGTGCCACAATATGGCGGAGGCGCCAGATAAAGGCAGCAATAATCAGATGCTGGATCAGCACCACAGCACGCTGCATGGCATCCACACCGCGGGGGCTGAGGTCAAACTCACTTCCCAAGGTTGAAAGGCAGATCACAATGGAAGGAGCTGCCACCAGCACGTTCCACCATCGCGTAAGCAAATGTGCTGTTTCATCCGATGCAGGAATAAGCCGGATAGCAGGGGAACGTGGCGCCAATGTTGTTTCCACAACCAGATAAAGCCCACGCGCAATGGCGTAAGCATTGATAAGGGTGAGGGAAACAGTGTGGGCTTGTGCCGTAGTAGTTAGGAATTCTGCGCCCAGATAGCCGACAAGCAGGCACACCCCAACGGGCAGCAGCTTGATAAGAAAATGCAGCACATTATACGGCACGCGCACTAAGTAACGGAGCACCTCGGTGCCGCGTCGCTGATCGTTTTCACGGGTTTGCGTGGTATTTGCATCGTTTGCTACTGCGGCATCGCTGCTATCGGCTGCGGCGGCAGTTTCGGCTGAGGCTTCTAGCCGTTTTTCCCGGTTTTCTGCGTGCTGCGTGACAGAGTTTAGCGGTTTGCGCATGGCAATGCTGGTGGCGCGCTCCAGAACCAGGGCGAGACCAATAATCAGCAGGGCGCGGCTAAACGCATCTATCAGAGTTTGCCGAGAAGCCGGATTGCGGATTTCATTTTTAAACCACGGGCCAACAACACTCAAATCTTTGAAAAGGCTGGTGAAGTTGTTCAGGTAGCCATGAATCGAGCTTTGCAGCGTATCCAGTTCTGAATGAACATCGCTGTCTATCACAGCGTTATCTGCCTGTGGTTTAGCTGTTGCGGGCGCTGGAGCCGCTTTGGGTGTGGCGGCGGGTTGTGCGGCAGGTAAGCCCTTGGCCATGAGGGAAAGAGTTTTGGAAAACTCCTCCCGCTTTTGTGGATCGTTCAGAACGTTCAGCAACTGCTGAGCATCCTGTTGTGTTAGACCGTTGGTTTGAGGAACCGCTGCTGCCGTATCTGCCCGCGCATGCGTTACAGGGAAAAGGAAACTCAACCCCAACGCAAATAGGCAAAAAAGACGACAAAGCCATGCAGCCAAAGAAGGCGACTGAGGCGGAGGAGGCGGAGAGGGTGAAAAGGATAGACTCTGATCCGGGCTATTGGCCGCCATGGGGGCGCTGCATCCTTTGCTGAACGGGTAAGATAATAAGGGCACGCAAAAAACTGCCGCCCAATTTGCCTCTAGGGTAGGAGGCAAATTGGGCGGCATCAAGATGATGCGTGCTGATAGCAGTTGTTCAGGAAGGAGCGGGTGAGTTACCGGTGTGGTTGAAAGGGTGCCACTTGCTGCGTTTCTGCCCGGATAACCAACGTGCCGGCTATAAGATCATGCAGCCCCTGCTTGCGCCGCGTAAACGCAACCATGATGACGCCGATATACAGCAGCGGAAAAGAGATAAAGGCCTTAATGACAAAGCGCAGAATAGCTTGCGCTAAACTGATTTGCCCGCCTGAAAGTGTGACCACTTCTAGCCGACATACCCACTTGCCGGGTGTGCCGCGGAGGGAAGATGCCTCAAACAACACATAATAGACTGCCGGAATAAGGGCGAGCAGCAAGCTGGCAAGTGGCCAGGGCCCTGTATGAATGTGCGGGATAAGAACCGAGATATTTTCTGGTTGCACGAAGGAGGCAATATCTACCACATTCATGCTTTGCCCAGAGCCATCAATGGGGAGTTCCTGCCAATCTACAGTGACATTGGGGGCAACAAAAAAACCTAAAACGGTTTCTATGGCTCCAAGAATAATGCCATCAATCAGAAAGGCCCATACCCGCCACCAGAAACCGGCGTAAATCCATACAGGAGCGGGTGTGCCGGGCTGCATTCCATAAAAATCGCCAGAAGGTGCCCCCCAGCCGGGAGGCGGTGCCGAATTGGACATAAGAACCTGCTCCGCAGGAAAGATAAGTAAATAAGCAGTGGGGCAGAAAGAGGCGTTTAGCTGCGGTAAGACCCATTGATATCGATATAGCCGTGGGTCAGATCACAACTCCAGGCCTGAGCGGTGCCTGTGCCAAGGCCAAGATCAACAGCAATATCGATTTCCTGCCCTTTCATATGCGCCACTACGGGGGTTTCATCATACCCATCTACAACGGTGCCGTTACGGGCAATGCATACACCGCCAATAGAGACAGAAAGCGTGTCACGGTCTGCGGGTTCCCCACATTTACCAACAGCCATAACAACGCGCCCCCAGTTGGCGTCTTCTCCCGCTACGGCAGTTTTCACCAGTGGGGAGTTACCAATAGCCATAGCCACACGCCATGCAGATTGGTCGGAAACAGCACCGCTGACCTTAATGCTCATCAGCTTGGTAATGCCTTCACCATCCCGAATGACCAACAGGGCGAGATCGTGCAGAACGGCGTTCAACGCAGTGCGGAAATCAACCAGATCCGGGTCTGTCAGCGCATCGGTGGTGGCGGCAATGGCCGGGTTCTGCGCAGCTCCGGTCGCAAACAGCAGCACCATGTCGGAGGTTGATGTATCCGAGTCCACCGTAATGCAATTGAAGGTTTTCTGGATACCAGCGCTCAACAGGGCCTGAAGCACCGGAGCGGGCAGTTTGGCATCGGTTGCCACAAAGGCCAGCATGGTGGCCATATCAGGTGCAATCATGCCACTGCCTTTGGCAATGCCCTGAATAATAACTTCCGTGCCTTTAATGGTGGCTTTGCGGACGGCAGCTTTTGGGAAGGTATCGGTGGTCATGATCCCGCGTGCGGCATCTTCCCACCCGTTTTCCGAAAGGGCGGTATGCAGAGCTGGAAGCGCGGAGGTGATGCGCTCAGCAGGCAGAATTTCCCCAATAACGCCGGTAGAAGCCAAATAAACATTTTCGGCAGAGCAGTCTGCCAGCTTGGCAGCGGCCTCTGCTGTGGCCTCGCATGTTTTGCGGCCAGCTTGACCGGTAAATACGTTGGCGTTCCCCGCGTTTACAACCAGTGCGCGGGCTTCACCTTTGGGGAGAATAGCACGGCACCAATCTACAGGTGCTCCGGGGCATTTGGACTTGGTAAATACGCCCGCAACGGTGGTGCCGGGGGCCATTTCTGCCAGAACCAGATCTGTGCGACCCTTATAGCGAATACCAGCTGCAATAGCGCCAAGGCGAATCCCACGCACAACACCAAGTTCCGGCATTGGCAGGGCCAGGGGGGAAACGGGGATTGTCTGCGCCATCTGGCGGTATCCTTAAAGGGTATCTGTGCAAAAACCTCGCCCTAAATAAGGGGCGAGGTTTGCGGTTTAATGGTCTTATTTCTTAGGTGCAGCGGCAGGAGCAGGCGCATCTGCCAGCGGCTTGCCGGTGTTGGGGTCAAAACGCACAATCTTGACCTGGTTGGTGGCTTTATCCACGGCTTCACGCACATATTTCTGGATAAGGGCCTGACGGATTTTGTCACGCACTGCGTCCAGTGTGGGAACCGGGTCTGTGCGTGTGTCCAGCACCTGAATGACATGGTAGCCATACTGGCTTTTCACCGGAGTGCTGCTGATTTCACCTTTTTTCATGGCGAAGGCGGCATCGGAGAAGGCCGGGATCATGTCTGTTTTCTTGAACCAGCCCAGATCACCACCGTTCTGCTGGGCGCTGCCCTTATCGGTGGAAACTTCAGCGGCCAGTTTACCAAAATCTGCGCCAGCTTTCAGCTTCTTGATAACGTCATTCGCTTCAGCTTCAGTTTTCACCAGAATATGGCGGGCATGCACTTCTTTTTCAGCTGGCTTGCCTGCGTAATTCTGATCATAATACTGTTTAACGGCATCATCCGTCAGATGTGGCATAACCTGCTCAGACAACCACGCATTCTGCAATGCGGTGTTGGAAGCATTTACCATCATCTGCTGGGTTTCAGGTTTTTTATCCAAGCCTTCTTTCTGGGCTGTAATCAGAATGGCTTTCTGATCAGCCAACTGGTTGACCAGCATGGGGAAAATAAGGTTCGGCGGCAGTTGGCGCATCTGCGGTGGCAGAGAGATCATGGCTGTCTGTACATCAGATAGCGTGATTTTTTCACCATTCACGGTGGCTACCACGGCGTTGGGGTCTGCTGGCTTTGCAGGAGCGGCCGCTGCTGCGGGGGCTGGGTCTGCTGCAAAGGAGGGCGTGCAAAGGGTGGTGGTAGCAAAAAGAGCTGCTGCTGCCAGTCCAAACGCGTGGGGAATAAGCCGCATGTGTATTAAAACCTTTAAAGCCATTAAAACCTATTTATCCTGTATGAAGGAGGGCTTTCCACCCGGCAACCCCTGTTTCAATCCTGCTTCCACCGGTACGGTTGGTTGACCGCAACCCGCCCCGGTCCTATTTTGCACGGCAAGCCAGCCATGCCAGTGTCTCTTACTGTATTACCATTTGGGGTAGTGCAGGGGTAAGGGGCCGCATTGTTCCGGAAAGGTGTTCATGCTTTCACGCTTTGTCCGCGCCCTGTTCGGCACCGCCAACGACCGGACGCTTAAGATATTTCAACGCCGGGTGCCGGAGATCAACGCGCTTGAACCACAGGTGCAGGCGTTGGATGATACCGCCCTTTCTGGCAAAACGCAGGAATTCCGGGATCGGATCGCCAAAGGCGAAAGTCTGGATGATCTGCTTCCTGAAGCCTTTGCCGTGTGCCGTGAGGCCTCGCGCAGGGTGTTGGGAATGCGGCATTTTGACGTGCAGCTGATTGGCGGCATGGTGCTTCATTCTGGCCGCATTGCAGAAATGCGCACCGGGGAAGGTAAAACCCTGGTGGCCACGCTGGCTGTGTATCTCAGCGCGTTGGCAGGCAAGGGCGTGCATGTTGTGACCGTAAACGACTATCTTGCCGCGCGTGACGCAGCAGAGATGGGGCGGCTTTACAGCTTTTTGGGCCTGACAACGGGCGTGATCGTGCCCAACATGCCTGATGATGCGCGCCGTCAGGCTTATGCGTCCGATATTACGTACGGCACAAACAACGAATTCGGCTTCGATTATCTGCGCGATAATATGAAGTACCAATTGGGCGAAATGGTGCAGCGTCCCTTCTACCACGCGATTGTGGATGAAGTGGATTCGATCCTGATTGACGAAGCCCGTACGCCGCTGATTATTTCCGGGCCAGCAGAAGATAGCTCAGATCTGTATCGTGCGGTCGATGCTGTGGTTGCCCAGCTTGTGCAGGATCCGACCACGTTTGAAAAAGACGAAAAGTTCCGCACCGTTATTTTGACCGATTCTGGCTCCGATCATGTAGAAAATCTGCTGCGTCAGGCAGGTGTGCTGGATGAAGGCGGGCTTTATGATCTGCAGCATGTAGCTGTTGTGCATCATGTTCAGCAGTCCTTGCGGGCGCATACGCTGTTCTCGCGGGATGTGGATTACATCGTGCGCGATGGCAAAGTGGTGATTATTGACGAATTCACCGGCCGCATGATGGAAGGCCGCCGGTATTCCGATGGCTTGCATCAGGCGCTGGAAGCCAAGGAACACGTGGAAGTCCAGCAGGAAAATCAGACGCTGGCTTCCATCACCTTCCAGAACTATTTCCGCCTTTATCCTAAGCTTTCCGGCATGACCGGCACCGCCATGACAGAGGCGGATGAGTTTGCAGAAATCTATAATCTGGATGTGGTGGCCATTCCTACCAACCGTCCGGTTGCCCGTAAGGATGAAGACGACGAGATCTATCTGACAGAGCAGGAAAAGTTTGCTGCTGTTGTCAAACTTATCCGGGATGTGCACGAACGCGGCCAGCCGATTCTGGTTGGCACCACGTCGATTGAAAAAAGTGAAGCGCTTTCAGACCTGCTGAAACGTGAAGCCATTCCACATAACGTGTTGAACGCCCGTTTCCATGAAATGGAAGCAAAGATTGTGGCGCAGGCAGGGGCACCGGGTGCCATTACCATTGCCACCAACATGGCTGGCCGAGGCACGGATATTAAGCTCGGTGGTAACGTGGAAATGCTGATCTCCCAAACCTTGGGGGATATGGAAGAGTCTCCGGAGCGTGAAGCTGCTGAGAAGGAAATCCGTGATCGTGTTGCGCGGGATCATGACATCGTGCAGCAGGCAGGTGGCCTGTATGTTATCGGCACGGAACGGCATGAAAGCCGCCGTATTGATAACCAGTTGCGTGGCCGTGCAGGGCGCCAGGGTGACCCCGGCAACTCCAAGTTCTTTATCTCGCTTCAGGATGATCTGATGCGTATTTTCGGTTCAGACCGCATGAGCGGAATGTTCCAGAAAATGGGTATGAAGGAAGGCGAGGCCATTGTTCATCCGTGGTTGAGCAAGGCGCTGGAACGGGCGCAAAGAAAGGTCGAAGCCCGCAACTTCGATATGCGCAAGAACACGCTCAAATACGATGACGTGATGAACGACCAGCGCAAGGAAGTGTACGCTCAGCGCCGTGAATTTATGGCGACTGAAGATGTCTCTTCTATTGTGATGGAAGCGCAGGAAGATGTCATTGACGCGATGGTTGCGCGCCGTATCCCAGAAAAATCTTTTGCAGAACAATGGGATGTAGCTGGCCTTACGGAAGATGTACAAAAAGCCTTTGGCTTGGATCTGCCAATAGCAGCTTGGGCCAAGGAAGACGGTATGGATGCCGAGGCTGTGGCTGACAGGATCAGTCAGGCTGCCACTCAGGCGCAAGCTGCCCGAGCAGCCAATATCGGCCCGGATCTGATGCGCTTTATTGAAAAGCAGATTCTGCTGACAACATATGACGCCGTGTGGAAAGAGCATCTGCATGCGCTGGATCAGTTGCGGCAGGGCATTGGCCTACGTGCTTACGGCCAGAAAGATCCGCTGAACGAATATAAGCACGAAGCCTTCCAGCTGTTTACATTCATGTTGGAAGAAATGCGCCAGCGTGTGGTGGGGCTGATGGCACGGGTGGAAGTGACACCTCCGCCAGCAGCGGCTGATCCGTTTGCCGATACGGCAGAAATCCATGCTGATCCAGAAGTGCAGGGATACGCCTCAGAACCGGGGCCTGGCCTTTCACCTGGTGCATCGCCGGAAATGGCCACGCCTATCGGTGGCAGCGCCATTATGCCGGATGATCCTTCAAGCTGGGGTGAAACACCTCGTAACGCGCCCTGCCCATGTGGTTCGGGCCAGAAATACAAGCATTGTCATGGGCGGCTTGTCTAAGGCCTGCCCGGCATTGTTGCAGACGACAAGGTAAGGAAGATGGCTGGTCATTCCCAGTTTAAGAACATTATGCACCGTAAAGGTGCGCAGGATGCAAAACGCTCCAAGCAGTTTGGTAAGGTTATTCGTGAACTGACGGTAGCAACGCGTTCGGGCTTGCCTGATCCGGCAGCCAACCCACGTTTGCGTGCAGCTATTTCTGCCGCGCGTGAAGTGAACATGCCCAAAGACACCATTGAACGCGCCATTAAAAAGGCATCTGGTGCTGCAGGTGGTGATGACTATGTGGAAGTGCGGTACGAAGGCTACGGCCCTGCCGGTGTAGCCGTTATTGTTGAAGGGTTGACCGATAACCGCAACCGCACAGCATCTGATGTGCGAGCAGCTTTTTCTAAGCACGGTGGCTCTATGGGGGAAACCAATTCCGTTTCTTTCATGTTCCGCCGCTTGGGTGTGATTACATATCCGGCTTCTGTTGCTTCTGAAGATGAAATGTTGGAAGCGGCTATTGAAGCTGGTGCAGAAAATGTTGTTTCCACCGAAACCTCACATGAAGTGACATGTGAAGTGGAATCCTTCTTTGCAGTGAAGGATGCGCTGGAAGCGCGCTTTGGTGAGCCGGAAAGTGCTAAGTTGGACTGGCGCCCCGAAAACACCGTAACGCTGGATGAAGATAAAGCACGCAGCCTGTTCAAGCTGTTGGATACGCTTGAAGACCATGATGACGTGCAAAATGTGTACGCCAATTTTGACCTGCCGGATGATCTGGCCGAAAAACTTTCGGCATAAATCATAATGGTACGTCTGCTCGGCATTGATCCCGGCCTGCGATTTACAGGGTGGGGCGTGATTGATGTCGAGGGCAATCGGCTCCGGCATGTTGAAAATGGCGTTATTGCAACCAATAGCGCTGATAGCGTGCCAGACCGATTAAAGGTGCTGCATGACAACCTGCTGATGCTGATAGACAGGTTGGAACCGCAAGAAGCAGCTGTTGAAGAAACTTACGTAAACCGTAACGGTTCGGCCACCCTTAAGCTGGGTTATGCGCGTGGCGTGGCGTTGTTGGTGCCTGCATTGGCTGGGGTAAGCGTGGCAGAATACGGCGCGCTTTCTGTTAAAAAATCGGTTGTTGGCACCGGATCAGCAGATAAAAAACAGGTGGAAATGATGGTGCGGCGGCTTTTGCCCGGAGCAGAAATTATCCGTGCAGATGCTTCGGATGCGCTGGCTGTTGCTATTTGCCATGCGCATCATCGTGCCAGTGCACGCCATATTGCAGCCGGGGTAAGAATGGCATGATTGCGTTTTTATGCGGATTGGTCATTCAGGTTGATCTGGGAAGCTGCGTTATAGACGTAAACGGTGTGGGCTATCTTGTTGCGGCCTCCACACGTACGTTGGCCGCGTTGCCAAACCCACCAGAAAAAGCACGGATTCTGATAGAAACCGTTGTGCGTGAAGATGCCATTCTTCTGTACGGGTTTATGGAAAGTGCTGAGCGTGAATGGTTCCGGCTGTTAACAAGCGTGCAGGGGTGGGGGCAAAGGTTGCCCTTGGTATCCTTTCCACCTTGTCACCCGGAGAATTGGTGGCCGCGCTGATGACATCAGATAAAGCCAGCCTTACGCGTGCGCCCGGTGTGGGCGGTAGGCTGGCAGAACGGATTCTGACAGAGCTGCGCGATAAAGCTGGCAAAATGCCCGGTGGTGGTGGCGGTATTACCATTCCGGCCATGGCAACCCCTGCAGGTAGTATAGAGGTAGATGCCCTTATGGCGCTGGCTGGCTTGGGTTTTCGCCGGGCAGAAGCGGCACCCGTGGTGCGGAAAGTCATGGATGCGCACGGGGCGGCTGCCACGCTGGATCTGGTGATTCGTGACAGCCTGAAAGACCTTGCCCGATGAGTGCGGAGTTTACGCCTGATCGGGAAATTGATGCGGCACGGCGGGAGGAGGATGTTGGTGAATCCACGCTTCGCCCGCAAACACTGCATGATTTTACAGGCCAGAAGGCTAGCCGGGAAAACCTTTCCATCTTCATCAAGGCCGCTAAACAGCGTGGTGATGCCTTAGATCATGTTCTGCTGCATGGGCCTCCGGGGTTGGGTAAAACAACTTTGGCCCAGATTGTTGCACGTGAATTGGGGGTGGGTTTTCGGGCTACGTCTGGCCCCGTTATCCAGCGTGCGGGTGATCTAGCTGCTATTCTTACCAATCTACAGCCCCGTGACGTGCTGTTTATTGATGAGATTCATCGCCTCCAGCCAGCCATTGAGGAAATTCTCTATCCTGCGATGGAAGATTTCCAGCTTGATCTGATTATTGGTGAAGGCCCAGCAGCAAGGTCTGTCCGTATAGATTTGCCGCCGTTTACGCTTGTGGCCGCCACCACGCGGGCAGGGCTTTTGGCCACGCCATTGCGGGACAGGTTTGGCATTCCGCTGCGGTTGGTTTTTTATACGCCAGAAGAGCTATGTAAAATTGTGGCGCGTGGGGCGGAAAAGTTGGATTTTGCTCTGACACTCGGTGGTGCAATGGAAATTGCCCGTCGTTCACGCGGCACACCCCGTATTGCCGGGCGACTGTTGCGCCGTGTGCGGGATTTTGCATCTGTAACCGTGCCTGCCGGGGTGCCGGTAGAAGCAGAAGTGGCAGATGCTGCCCTCAAGCGGCTAGAGGTTGATGCGCTTGGGCTGGATGCCATGGATAGGCGTTATCTGCGCCGAATTGCCGAATATCATCACGGCGGCCCGGTTGGTGTGGAAACGCTGGCGGCAGCTTTGGCCGAATCGCGCGATACATTGGAAGATGTGATTGAACCTTACCTGATTCAGGAAGGTCTGGTTTTGCGTACCACACGCGGTCGTGTTCTTGGTGAACGCGGCTGGCGGCATCTGGGGCTTACCCCTCCGGCTTCTGCTACCGGGGGCAACCAGCAGATGGATTTCCTTGCAGGCGAGGATGAGGGGGAAGAATGACCACCCACTCCATAGATTTTAGAATCTATTACGAAGATACAGATGCAGGCGGCATTGTGTACCACGCGCGGTATCTTGCCTTTGCAGAGCGTGCGCGTACTGAAGCGATTCGGAGCTTGGGTATGCCGGCATCAAGTTTGCAGGAAGAATATGGGCTCGTTTTTGTGGTGCGTGATGCCCGCCTTGCCTACAAAATGCCCTTGAAACTGGATGATATTGTAACAGTTACCACCCGCTTGATTGACCTGAGGGCCGCCAGCTGCCGATTGGATCAGCTATGCACACGCGGTGATGATATATGCGCTCAGGTTGAGGTTGGTCTGGCCTGCGTGAAAGTATCAGATGGGCGTCCTGCCCGATTTCCGCCGTTATGGCGTGATTTGTTGCAAAAATTGGCACCAAAGGGATGAAAGCGCCTCTTCTGCTTTTTTGAGTAACCAAGTAAGAAGCAGAAGCGTCGGGCAAAGCATGTGTCTCGACCGAGTCGGAGACAGATCGCCCGTAAGGGGTGCAGAGGCAGGAGGCATTATTGGATCGTGCGGTTGATGCGGCAAATCTCGGCGTAAGTGCGGCGGGGGATTTGTCAGTATGGGCGTTGTTCATGCACGCCTCGCTTGTTGTTAAAATTGTCATGCTGGGGCTGCTGATTTGCAGCGTAATGGTATGGGCAATTATTCTGGACAAGTTTGTCACGTTGCGTCGCATCAATCGTGAAGCCACAGGGTTTGAAGATCGCTTCTGGTCTGGTGGCAGCCTTGATGATCTGTACGAAAGCGATGGCGCCAAGCCTACCAACCCAATGTCTGCCGTATTTGGTGCAGCCATGGGGGAATGGCGGCGTTCAGCCCGTATTCCCGGTGTGGATCTGGTGCGTGGCGGCGTTAAGGAACGTGTTGACCGCGCCATTGGCATTACCATCACGCGGGAAATGGACCGCCTGCGCCGCTGGGTAATCTTTCTGGCCACCGTTGCACCTGTTGCACCGTTTGTTGGCCTGTTTGGCACGGTCTGGGGGATCATGCATTCCTTCAGTTCTATTGCGGCTGAACACAATACAAACCTTAGCGTTGTGGCCCCCGGTATTTCCGAAGCTCTGTTTGCAACGGCTATTGGCCTGCTAACGGCTATTCCAGCTTATGTGGCGTATAACGTCATCAGCAACAGCATGGACCTTTTCCAGGATCGCCTGGAAGGTTTTGGCACCGAGTTTGCTGCCATTCTTTCTCGCCAGTCCGAAGAGAGGACCTGAGATATGGCAATGCCGTCGGGAGGAAGCGGACGCCGCCGCAGGCGTCCGATGGCCGAAATTAACGTCACTCCCATGGTGGACGTGATGTTGGTGCTGCTGATCATCTTTATGGTGACATCTCCAATGATGACCAGCGGCGTAAATGTTGATCTGCCCAAAACAGATGCGCGCCCGGTTAATTCAGACAGCAAGCCCATTACCGTTTCCATCAAGTCTGATGGCACGCTGTATCTGGGGGATAACCCCGTTACAGCAGATCAGCTTGTGGCCCAACTGAAGGCTGCTTCCAACAATGATCCTTCCCACCGTATTTTTGTACGCGGGGATGCCCATATTGATTATGGGCAGGTCATGCAGGTTATGGGGCAGATTACGGAAGGCGGCTTTACGCATGTGGCTCTGCTGGCGCAGCAACCTGCCAGCAGTGGGCATTAAGCCATCCGATAGGGTGGAGAGGTACGAACAATGCCCATGGCAAGGCCACGCCGGTCTGATCAGATTATACTCCGGCGATCGCTTTATCTGTCAGGGGGCGCGCATGTCGCGCTTCTGCTGGCACTGCTGATCACTCTTCCGCCGCCCAAGCCGCCGGAAGAGCCCCCACAGCCTACGATTGAAATGCAGTTCGAGCAGTCGGACGCACAAGAAGGTGGCCCTGCCGCCAAGGCGGAAAAGGCTGCGGCTGAACCCAAGCCCCCAGCACCGGAAGAAAAGGAAGCTCCGCCTACGCCAGAGCCTCCGAAGGATGTGCCGAATGAGGAGGCCCCGCCGCCACCTCCGCCGCCACAGCCTGTTCCGCCGCCACCTGTGCCGGAATCTGAAAAGCTGCCAGATGTGCCTCTGCCCCCCAAGGCGGAAGAACCATCTCCTGAAGTTGTGAAAACACCGCCGTCTCCACCATCTCCGGTGCAGCCGACGAACAGTGTTGCCCCGCCTTCACCCATTACGCAGCCCACGGATACGCTACCGGATGCGGCGGTTCCGTCTCATATCACGCAGCCAAACAAGGCGAAGAAAAGCCAGGCAGAGTCTCATTCCCTGCTGGAAACGTTGGATACGTTCCGGGCGGATCAGAAGCAGACGCATGCGCCCAAGGCACGCGCCAATCCGGTTGCGGGGGGTGCGCCCAAAGGTGGTGGTTCACCCGTGGGTAGTAACATTACGGGCAGCCTGAGCGCTGGCCAGCAAAAAGCTATCGGGGCTGCGGTAAGGCGTTGCTACACAGAAGATACTGCCGCCAAGGATTATGCCAGCTTTGTGGCGCATTTGGTGGTTACGGTAGATGGAACCGGTGAAGCCCGCATTGTGCAGTTTGCGCCAGAAACACAGGCCCGCATGAATGCGGATTCTTCGTATCGTGCGCTGGCTGAAAGAGCACGGGCTGCTGTTCTAAGTCCAACATGTGCCAAGCTGCCAATCCCCAAGGAACTGCTGGGGCAGCCACGGCAACTGAAGTTTGTATTCAGGCCTTAAGCAGGCCTTAGGGAGGAAAACACATGGTGATGAGTACCCGTCCCCTTATTTCCGATCAGGAAGCCGATGTGCTGGCTGGCGCGCTGCGTCGGCGTAGCCTGCTGGGGGCCAGTGTGGCTGCTGGTGGTATTATGGCCATGCCTGTTGGTGCATTTGCGGCTGCCAGTGCCCCAGAAGCTGAAATTACGGTTGATCAGGCCCGCACGGCGCCTATCCCCATCATCATCCCCAATTTTGGTGGTGGCTTGGGCGAAAAAATTGCCGAAGTGTTGACGAATGACCTGAATAATACAGGCCTGTTCAAGGTTATGCCCGGCAGCACAACATCTGGCACGCCAGATTTTGCAACTGCCAAAAGCATGGGCGCGCATGCGCAGGTAACAGGTTCCGTTTCTGGTGGCGGATCTTCTGTGCGGGTGGAAATGCGCCTGTGGGATGTGCTGAGCCATCAGCAGATTCAGGGTACGGCCTACACAACATCTGCAGCAAACTGGCGGCGTATTGCCCATATTGTGGGCGATGTGATTTACGAGCGGATGCTGGGGGAAAAGGGGTATTTTGATACCCGTATTGCCTTTATCTCTCGTTCTGGCCCGCGTGGCCATCAGCGCACACGTCTGGCTGTAATGGATCAGGACGGTGCAAATGCCCGTATGCTGACAACAGGCAAGTGGCTGACCCTGACACCGCGCTTTAGCCCGGTGAAGGATCAGATTGCCTTCATGTCTTACGCCAACAATCGCCCACGGGTTTATCTGTTTGATCTGACCAGCGGCCGCCAGCAGATTCTGGGTGAGTTTGAAGGTATTTCCTTCGCACCACGCTTCTCACCAGATGGCCGTTCTGTTGTGCTGTCAGTGACCCGCAATGGTGGGTCGGATCTGTATATTGTGGATCTGGCATCTGGTTCTCGCCGCCAGATCACGTCGTCTGGTGCCATTGATACCAGCCCGTGCTTTAGCCCGGATGGATCACAGATCGTCTTCAACTCGGATCGTGGTGGCAGTCCGCAGATTTACATCATGCCAGCTTCTGGCGGTGGTGCGCGCCGTATTTCTTACGGTCAGGGCACGTATGGGTCTCCAGTGTGGTCTCCTCGTGGGGATCTAATTGCTTTTACCCGTATTGCTGGCGGTATGTTCTCGCTTGGCGTTATGGCGCCGGACGGCACGGGTGAGCGAATCATGACACAGGGCTTTACGGTAGAAAGCCCAAGTTTCTGCCCCAATGGCCGCGTATTGGCATATTGCCGCCAGAGCCGTGCCGGGGCTGGTGGTGCAGGCTTTAACTCCACCATCGGAATGGTGGATATTACGGGCTTTAATGACCGCGTGCTGCCAACGCCAGAAGCTGCGTCAGACCCAGCATGGTCTCCTCTAAACGGCTAAAATCGGCTGTTCGGAAAGAAAACCCCGCATCACAAAAATGTGATGCGGGGTTTTTGTTGTCCATAATTTGGCCGCAATAAAGGCGGATACAGGCAATAAGCAGAACTGTGTCTTTTTCGTCTCACTCAGTGTATGGCAGGTATGAGATACAGAGATGCAACTTGACCCGCAGAATAAGCTATGGCTTAGGGCAAGTTGGTCTCCAAAATTCGTCGGCTCTTCGAAGGGTTCGGAGAGGAGCAGAAGAAGACGCGGGGATACAAGGTTAGAACTCTTTTCTCCGAATAGTTTCGCAAGGAACTAATTCTCAGGATCCGACACATGAGACTAAAAGTAGTTGCCGCGCTTGGTATGGTTGCCCTGCTGTCAGCCTGCGCCCACGATAACGCAAACACTGGTGCCTCCAATGGTGCTGCTTCCACGCAGCCCACTATCAGCGGCCCCGTTCCCGGCAGTGAAGCTGATCTGGTTGCAAACGTGGGTGACCGCGTTTTCTATGACCTGAACAAAAGCGGCCTGCGTGATGATGCCAAGGAAACCCTGCAGAAGCAGGCTGACTGGCTGGCAAAATACCCGCAGGTTAACGTTGAAGTTGCAGGTAACTGCGATGACCGCGGCACCGAAGAATACAACATTGCTCTGGGTCAGCGTCGTGCCAATGCCGCACGTGATTACCTGGTTGCTAAGGGCGTAGCTTCTTCCCGCATTTCCACCATCTCCTACGGTAAGGATCGTCCGACCGCTCTGGGTGATGATGAAGATGCATGGGCTCAGAACCGTAACGCCATTACCTCTGTTAAATAAGATTTCAGATTTTTCTGAAAGTTGACAGAGCAGAAACAGGCCGGGTGTTAAAGCCCGGCCTGTTTTGTATTGTAAGCACTTGTCTTTCAGCAAAAGTGGTATGATGTTGCTGCCTATATGTTGTGGAAGGGTTAGAACCTGATGAAAGTCTGCTTCAAAGCATCGCGGCATGTCCGCACAGGACTTGTGGCGTTGGCAATGGCAACCGCAATAAGCAGTGTGTGCGTGCCAGTTGCATGGGCGCGGGATAATGCAAATTCAGGCACAAATGATCTGATTGCCCAGTTGCTGGACCGTGTGAGCACATTGGAGCAGCAGCAGCGTGATATGCGCGGTGAGATTGATCAACTCACCAATGAACTGCAGCAAAAAACGGCAGCTCTTTCCAAGCAGATAGCAGATAACCAGTTTGCGGCGCAGGCAAATGCTGGTGCGGCAGGTGCTTCTACAGCTGCGGCCTCAACAGACACAACGCCCAAAGAAGACGCAAAACCCACAACACCAGATGGGTTGCTTGCCAGTGGCAAGGCGGCTTTGCAGAAGAAAGATTATGCAGAGGCACAGTCTGATGCCGAATCAGCCCTTAAAAACGCCAAAGGCGCTTTTAAGGTAGATGCACAGTTTTTGCTGGCGCAGTCCTTGGCAGGGCAAAAGCAGTATCGTCAGTCAGCCGTTGCCTATTACGATGCTTATCGTCAGGCTCCTAAAAGCGGGCGTGCGCCAGATGCACTTTTGGGTGTTTCTGCTTCCCTGCTGGCATTGGGGGATAAAAAGGCATCGTGTGAAGCACTTTCCAAGCTGAAAGCAGAATTCCCCACGCCTTCCGCCCGTGTTGCGCACGCTGCAGAAGTGTATGCCAAACGGGGTAGCTGCGAATAACGATTGGTGTTGGTATCGGGAAGGATGTCTGCTCCTGTATTTTTTGGGCGTGATGTTTTTTCCGATCAGCCCGTTTTTCCGGCCTGTTTTGCACAATGTATGGCGCAGTTAGGGCCGTTTTTCCCAGATCAATCTGACTATCCTCCTGTTGCTATGGCTGTTTCTGGTGGAGGAGACAGCCTGTGCCTTGCGTGGCTGGCATCTTTCTGGCGGAAAAATCTGTTGGCTTTGGTCGTGGATCATGGGCTGCGCCCGGAATCTGGGCAGGAAGCCCATCAAACAGTTGCACGCTTGCAGAATATGGGTATTTCGGCACGCTTGCTGGTTCTTACAGATCTCAAAAAAGGACCAGCTATTGCCCATAGAGCCAGAAATGCTCGATATGCCAGCCTGATAGCCGCCTGTCAGGAGCATGGATGCACAGATCTTTTGCTGGGCCATCAGGCAGATGATTTGGCGGAAACGGTCTGGATGCGCCAGAATGCCGGAAGTGGGCCAGAAGGGCTGGCAGGCATGGGCTGGATAACCGTGCGGCCAGATATACGGCTTATTCGCCCATTGCTTGGATTTTCTAGGCAAGCACTACGGAACACGCTGCGTGAAGCCCATATTGAATGGGTGGACGACCCTTCCAATCAGGATCAGCGTGCGGAGCGGGTGCGTTTACGCTATATGCTGCAAAAAAACGATCAACGCGCGCATTTCTGGCAACTTGGCATGCAACTGGGTCAGGTGAGAATGCAAAAGGAGCATGAACGCGCTGCACAGCTTGCCCAACAAGTTGTAATGTATCCTGAGGGATGGGCAAATCTTGGGTCTGAATTGCCTGAGGTTGATGTGCTTTCAGCTCTTGTGCGCAGTATTGGTGGAGCTGAATATCCACCGGCTCAATCTGCAGTGGCACGCTTGAAGAAGATGAGCGCAGAAGCCACATTGGCTGGAGTCCGGCTGCTTTGGCATGAACAGCAATGGGTGCTTTTGCGGGAGGAAGCCGCAATGGCGCCTGCTGTGCAGGCAGAAAATGGCACGGTATGGGATAACCGGTTTGTGTTGCGTCTGCCCGCATCAGTTCGAAAAGAAGAATTGATGGTTGCCGGGGCAGGGTATGGGTTGGAGCGCAAAATCCGCAATGGGCTACAGGCCCGGTTTTGTGCTGTGCTGCCTGCTCTGTGGCGTAAAGGTAAGCGGGTGGCTGTGCCGCATCTGAATTGGGTAGCGGATGATGAACCTGATTTATATGCCGCAGCCTTCATTTTCCGGCCGGCAGTTTCGGTAACCAGCAGCAATGTGTATGGTGTAGTTGCACAAGATTCTTAAAATATGTGCACCTCGCAGACTAGGAATACGCAGGCGGCCTCCCATTTAATAAAGGGAGAGGTTGCTTTTTTCTGCGGCAGCCGGTCAGATAAAGATTATTCCGGCATTCTCGCACTAGGTATGGATATACGGGCAAGATGAACAATTTAGGCCGCAATCTGGCGCTGTGGGTCAGCATTATCCTGCTGCTGCTGTTGCTTGTGAACATGTTCCAGCCGGGGAGCACGCAGCACGCGGCACAACAGCTGGCATATTCGGACTTCATTGCTGATGTGGATACAGGGCATGTTCGGTCTGTTGTGATGCAAAATCACAATATTTCCGGCACGCTGACTGATGGCACGGCATTTGAAACCTATGCCCCGCTTGATCCTTCCCTTGTTACCCGCATGGTGGGTAAAGGGGTGGAAGTTGTGGCCAAGCCATTGGAGCAGGAAGGCAGCCCGCTGCTGCGTTACTTCCTGAATTCCTTGCCCATTATTCTGCTGGTGGCCGCATGGCTGTTTATGATGCGGCAGATGCAGGGTGCCGGTGGTCGGGCCATGGGCTTTGGTAAATCCCGCGCCAAGATGCTGACTGAAAAGCATGGTCGCGTCACATTTGATGATGTGGCTGGGATTGATGAAGCCAAAGGGGAACTGCAGGAAATCGTGGATTTTCTGAAGGATCCGCAGAAGTTCACGCGCTTGGGCGGTAAAATCCCCAAAGGCGTGTTGCTTGTTGGTCCTCCGGGCACCGGTAAAACTTTGCTGGCTCGCGCCATTGCAGGTGAAGCCAATGTGCCGTTCTTCACCATCTCTGGTTCCGACTTTGTTGAAATGTTCGTAGGTGTTGGTGCATCCCGTGTGCGCGACATGTTCGAACAGGGCAAAAAAGCTGCACCGTGCATTATCTTCATTGACGAAATTGACGCTGTTGGTCGCCACCGTGGCGCTGGCATGGGCGGCGGCAATGACGAGCGCGAGCAGACATTGAACCAGATGCTGGTTGAGATGGACGGCTTTGAAAGCAATGAAGGCGTGATCCTGATTGCTGCCACCAACCGCCCAGATGTGCTGGATCCGGCTTTGCTGCGTCCCGGCCGTTTTGATCGCCAGGTTGTGGTGCCAAATCCTGACGTGTCTGGTCGTGAAAAAATTCTGCGTGTGCATATGCGTAAGGTGCCGCTGGCATCTGATGTAGACCCACGCATTATTGCCCGCGGCACGCCGGGTTTCTCCGGGGCTGATCTTGCTAATCTGGTCAACGAAGCCGCGCTATCTGCCGCACGTCTGGGGCGCCGCACTGTTTCTATGCGTGAGTTTGAAGACGCAAAAGACAAGGTGCTGATGGGTGTTGAGCGTCGCTCTCTTATTATGAGCGATGATGAAAAGCGGCGCACAGCTTACCATGAAGCAGGGCATGCCATTACAGCTGTTCTGGTTCCCGAAAGTGAACCTATTCATAAGGCAACCATCGTTCCGCGTGGCCGTGCATTGGGCATGGTGATGCGCCTGCCAGAAGATGATCGCCTGTCCATGAGCAAGAAAAACGCATTCGCGCATCTTGTGGTGGCTATGGGTGGCCGTGTTGCGGAAGAGGTTATCTACGGTAAGGACAACGTCTGCAACGGCGCAATGGGTGACATTAAAATGGCAACCCGTGTGGCCCGCAGCATGGTGACCGAATGGGGCATGAGCGACAAGCTGGGCATGATTGCCTATGCAGATGATGATCAGAACGGTGGTTTTTTTGCCGGGGCTTCTCGCAACTTCTCGGAAGAAACAGCCCGTGAGATTGATGAAGAAGTACGCCGGCTTGTAGATGAAGCCTATGTGCAGGCTCGGAACTATCTGCATGATCACATTGATGAACTGCGCCGTCTGGCTGAAGCTCTGTTGGAATATGAAACTCTGAGTGGTGAAGAAATCCGCCAGATCATGCGTGGTCAGCCGATCGAACGTAAGGAAGAAGAAGAAAGTGGCCCGGTTAACCGGCGTTCTTCTGTGCCTCAGGTTGGTGGGCCAGATGTTCAGGGTTCGGATAAACCGGAAAATGAAAGCGGTGGACCAGCCCCTGTGCCTCAGCCAAGCTAACTTTTAGATCAAGATGTAGAGTGGAAAGAGGCGGCAGAAATGCCGCCTCTTTTCGTTTGAGAAGGGCTGATGAAATGACGTATGCGCGGCTGATTGAACCCTTGGGCCTTGTGTATGGCAACATAGCGCAAGAAGCGATCAAACAGGGTGACGCTTTACCTTTATGTGGCGGCCCGGTGGCATTTACGTTTGTGCGTTTGATAGAAGGCTATCAAACCGTGGGTTTAATGCCTGTGCAGAAACTGCCGCAGGACTGGGCTCCAGAGCTTGAGCGGATAACGCGTTCTGTACCGCCAGTGGGTTTGCCTACAGGTGCCCAGATCATGGGGATTCTGAATATCACGCCCGATAGTTTTAGTGATGGCGGTGAACTGGCAAGTATTGATCAGGCCGTTTTAAAGGCACACGAAATGGTGCGCAGTGGCGCAACCGTTCTGGATATAGGCGGGGAAAGCACGCGCCCCGGTTCAGCTACAGTAACGCCGGAAGAAGAATGGAAGCGCATTGGCCCGGTTCTTGCTGCCCTAAAGGCAGAACTGCCCAATGTGGCCATTTCTGTAGATACGCGAAATAGCTATGTCATGCAGCAAGCTTTGGCGGCTGGAGCACATATTATCAATGATGTGACAGCTCTGGTGTATGACGAGGCAGCTTTGCCGCTTCTGGCCGCACAAGATTGTGGCGTTGTGTTGATGCATATGCGCGGTACACCACAAACTATGGCGCAGCATGCTGTGTATGAAGATGTGAGCATAGACGTGGTGCGTGAACTTGCCCAACGGATTGAGATTGCCGTAAAAGGAGGCATTGCACGACATCGGATTATGATAGATCCGGGATTTGGTTTTGCAAAAAACTTCGAGCAGAATAAGGAGCTGTTGCGGCATATTCTGCTGTTGGCCAACTTGGGATGCCGGGTTGTATTTGGTGTTTCCCGCAAACGGATGATTGGAAATCTTACGGGGGAAACCACACCGCATTTGCGTGATGCTGGAACGCAGGCGGCTTCTTTCCCTGCTATGGCTTTGGGGGGAGTAATTTTGCGGGTTCATGATGTTAAAGGCATGATGCAGGCTGTAAACGTATGGCGGGCAATCTTTCAGAATTAAAAAAGTAAGTTTCCGGCTGAACAAGGTTTCTTCCAGCCTGAAACCGTTTTAGAAAATAGAAGAAAACCGCAAGAAGGCAGTTCCGTTCTTTGTGCAGGATGGGCTTTTTCTGTCTGAAGCGGACAGAATGGAATGAGCAGAATGAAGCGTTTTTTCGGAACAGACGGTATTCGTGGCACCGCTAATGTTGCACCGATGACAGTGGAAGTCGCCCAAAAACTGGGGCAGGCCGCCGGGTTGCATTTCAAGCGGGGAGATCATCGGCATAGTGTTCTGTTAGGAAAAGATACGCGGCTTTCTGGGTATATGATCGAAAGCGCCATGGTTGCGGGCTTTCTTTCAGCAGGTATGGATGTCACGCTGGTAGGCCCGTTGCCAACGCCTGCAATTGCTATGCTGACGCGTTCTCTCAGAGCAGATCTGGGCGTCATGATTTCCGCTTCTCACAATCCTTTTGGGGATAATGGCATCAAGCTGTTTGGCCCAGATGGCTTTAAACTTTCTGATCAGGATGAAACGGAAATTGAAGCCCTGATGGAAAAAGACCTTACCGCATATCTGGCAACGCCAGAACATATTGGCCGTGCATCTCGGCTGAATGATGCTGCTGGTCGGTATATAGAAAGTGCTAAAGCATCATTCCCGCGCAAATTGCGGCTGGATGGCATGAAGATTGTGATTGATTGTGCCAATGGTTCTGCCTATCGGGTTGCGCCAACCGCATTGTGGGAGTTAGGGGCAGAAGTCATCCGCATAGGGTGTGAACCTAATGGCGTAAACATTAATGAAAAATGTGGTTCAACTCACCCTGAAGCTCTCTGTGCCGCAGTTGTAAAACATCAAGCCGATTTGGGTATTGCTCTGGATGGCGATGCTGATCGCGTTTTGATTGCAGATGAAACAGGCCGTCTGATTGATGGTGATCAGATTCTTGCTCTTATCGCCCAGTCTTGGGCGCGAGAAGGTCGCATGGTCGGTAATGCCGTTGTCGCAACCGTTATGTCCAATATGGGGCTGGAACGGTTTCTGGAAAATCAGGGGTTGAGTCTGGAACGCACGGCAGTGGGTGATCGCTACGTTGTCGAGCGTATGTTGGAACGGCAGGCCAATATTGGTGGTGAACAATCTGGGCACATGGTGCTGACAGATTTTGCAACGACAGGTGATGGGCTGATTGCTGCTTTGCAGATACTGGCCGTACTTGTTCAGGATGGTCGTCCAGCGAGTGAAGTTTGCCGGCTATTTCAGCCATTTCCCCAAAAGTTGAAAAACGTTCGATACAAGGGGGCCTGTCCACTTGATATGGACGAAGTAAAAACCCGTCAGGCTGATGTAGAGCGTAAGCTTGCTGGCCGAGGGCGTTTGGTGTTGCGTAAAAGTGGTACGGAACCTTTGGTGCGCGTTATGGCAGAAGCGGAAGATGCGCAACTGGTTGACGAGGTTGTTGACCAGATGTGTGATGTACTTGAGCAGGTGCGTGTTCCTGCCTAAAATCTAATCTAGAGAAAGGGGTTTTGAAAATTCTTTTCTCTAGATTTTTCCTTTGCGAGATTTTGGCAGTGCCGAGCTATTTACACGCCACTTTACAATCTAAAAATTTCTGTGCTCTTGAATTTGAAAAATGTATCATAATCTAGGGTTGATTTCATAATTTAGGCACTGCTTCCAGCAACATGCTGATGGGATTCATGTAAGCTAGATATTGATTGTGATTGTTTGTGGGGTTTGCCCATAACAGGCATGGGTGTACAGGCTTTGGAGATTTGAGGATCATTTAGAATATAGCCTCTTCCCCATACAGTGGAAATCAGATTTCCTACCCCTGCTGCCTGAAGTTTTTTGCGAAGTTTACAGATAAAAACATCTATAATCTTCATATCTGGCTCATCTCGCCCTCCATAAAGATGGTTAAGGAAGGTTTCCTTGGTTTGGGCAATGCCTTTGCGCAAGACAAGCAGTTCAAGAATGGCGAATTCTTTTCCGGTAAGATGAATGGGCTGATTGTTAACCGTTACAGTATGGCTGTTGAGGTTAACTGTAAGATCGCCAATTTGTGCAATAGGATGGGCATAGCCATGGGCACGCCGTAAAATGGCTTGTATGCGGGCTATAAGTTCAGTCGAATCAAAAGGGTCTATTAAATAATCGTCAGCGCCTGCAGCAAAAGCTCTAGTTTTCACCTCAGAAGTGTTGACGGGTGAGATGATAATAACAGGTGTTGTGAGTTTTAAAGATCGTAATGTGGTAAGGATGTCATACCCATAAATATCGGGATGTTGTAGATGAAGAATGACAAGACCATAATCATAATTTCTGAGTAGCTCTACAACTTCCTGATCACACTGAACCATGTCCACTGAAAAAGTGGTTTTTGTTAATGCCGAAAATATTGCCTGACTGGAGGTAAAATTATTTTCTAAAAGTAAAATACGCATGGTGGAACCTCATTATGGTTCAGAGAATCAGAAATGCATCCTGTGGTTGCATTTTCTTGTTATTACTAAACCTATACGTGTTTCAAAAAGAAACAAACATTATTTCGTTGAGAGCTTCTTTTTTGTGCAAGCCAATTATGCGGTAAGCGCATATCTATAGATATATAATAATTAAGTGAAGATTAAGAAATTGATAAAAAACGTTAGGTTTTATTGTTAATTTTTTGGAAAAATTCTTCATTAACAATCAAATCTAGAGAAAGTTTGTTTGGTTTGTGATGAATACACTTCTTTGTGAACTCGGGATGGATACAACGCACACCTCTTCTTTTGTGATTGAAGGCAAAGCGCTGGGCTGAAGGATGGAGAAAGCTAAAATGGCCAGAAAGATGATTCTGCGAGACGAAGACGCAACAATAAGGTTGGCCATAAAACTGGCAGAGTATGCGCAAGCAGGAGATGCCATTTTGCTTTCTGGTCCGCTTGGGGCTGGAAAGAGCTTTTTTGCGCGTGCCTTTTTGCGTGCGTTTTGTCGTGCCCCTCATTTGGAGGTTCCGAGCCCAACTTACACTTTAGTGCAATCTTACGAATCTCCTTCCTGCGTTGTATCGCATTTTGATTTATGGCGTCTGGGTGGTCCTGACGAACTGGAAGAACTCGGATGGGATGAAGCACGAGAAGGCGTAGTGCTTGTTGAATGGCCGCAAAAATTGGAAGATCTGTTGCCCGAAGATGCTTTGAAGCTTGAAATACGTGTTCTTGCTGATGGACAGCGCCAAGCCAGATTGGCCGGATGGGAAGATCGATTGAAAGAGGCAGATATTGCTGGCGTTGGAACAGACGTATGAAACTTGCAACAATTCCCGCCCATCTTCCTTTTCTTGATCAACTGGCTTTCCGTTGGATCAAAGCTGCAAACCATGACGTAGAAGCAATAGGTGAAGGCATTATTGTATTGCCCGGCAGGCGTGCCGCGCGCGCGTTAACAGAAGCCTTTTTACGCCATATGGATGGTCAGAGTGTATTGTTGCCGCGGATAGTACCGATTGGTGCGTTGGATGAAGCAGAATTAGGGTTGTCTGCTGGTATGGGTGGCGAGCTGGCTTTGGATTTGCCCCCTGCAGTTGCTGGTATGACCAGGTTGGCTGTGCTGGCTCGGTTGGTTTTGCAGGCAGATAAAGCATTTGGCACACGGCCAACGCTGGATCAGGCATGGCCTTTGGCAAAAGCTCTGGCAGAGCTGATGGATGAAGCGGAGTGGTCTGGTGTCAATTTGGCGGCACGCTTGCCCGAAGCTGTGCAAGAGAATTTTGCAGAACATTGGCAAATTATTTTAAGATTTCTAGAAATTGTAACACAGGCATGGCCAGAATGGCTGAAGGAAAACGGGGTTATGAACCCTGTGGCCAGACAAGTTGCATTGCTTGAGGCACAGGCAGATTTATGGCGCAAACTCGCTCAACAAGGTGATAGTACACCTATATGGGCGGCTGGGTTTACGCATGTTATGCAGCCTACAGTAAAAGTGTTGCAAGCTGTTCTTGAATGTCCTGCGGGCAAGGTTGTATTGCCTGGTTTGGATATGATGATGGCAGAAGAAACCTTTGTTTCATTGCCAGACAGTCATCCTCAGGCAGGTTTGAGTTCTTTACTAAAAAATTTGGAAATCACACGAAATAAAGTGCAGGTTTGGGAAGGTGCAGGAAGTGGATCTGAACGAGCATCTATTCTTGCCCGCGTTCTTCTTCCTGCCGAAGCATTGGGTGATTGGTCATGTCCTGGTGATGTTAAGTTAGAAAATGTTTACAGATTAGATGCTGCTGATCAGCAGGAAGAAGCTGTTGCAATTAGTATGATCATGCGTGAGGCTATTGAAAAACCGGCGCATCGTGTGGCTCTTGTAACGCCAGACCGTGTTTTGGCTGCGCGTGTGGCAACAGAACTGGCACGTTGGGGTGTGCTGGCAGATGATAGTGCTGGTTCATCTTTGGTTGATACACCTGCGGCTGTTCTATTACGCCTTGTTGCGCAAATGGTGGATAGTAAGTTCTCACCAGTTTCTCTTTTAAGCGTTTTAAAACATCCTTTAGTTGCGTGTAGTTTTTCATCTGGTGTCTGTCGTGCAACGGCCCGTCTTTTAGAGCGGGCTGTTCTGCGCGGTCCAGCACCGCCGCCTGGTTTTGCTGCTTTATGCCAAGTGGTGGAAAATGCTTTAAACAACCCCAATGAAAGAGCAAAAGCTAAACAAGAAAGAGGCATTACAGCGGATCGGCCATTTGGCCCGGTTGCATTGTCTGTTTTTATGGAGCGTTTGGCATTTTGTTTGGAACCAGTTCTTGGGTGGGAGCATGATGCCGTAGAAGCACGCGCTCACGGGGATTTAGAGCAGCATTGCGCGCCCGTGCCAGATTTGCTGGCAGCATTAATTGCAACAGTAGAGCGTTTGGTTGCTACTGATGAAGAAAGTGCATCAGAGCGTTTGTGGCGTGGTGAAGAAGGCAATATGCTTGCCAGCCAGTTGACAGAACTAATGCTGGCAGCGGAGGTTTTGCCGCCGCAGCCTCCTGTTGTTTTAGATGGTTTGTTAACGGCGGTTCTGGCTCCAGAACGCGTTGCCATGCGCCGGGGTGGAGATCCTAAATCTTTACATCCTCGTGTTTTGATCTGGGGCTTGTTCGAGGCGCGCTTGCAAACGGCAGAAACCGTTATTTTGGGCGGTCTTTCTGAGGGTGTCTGGCCGCCCGTAGTAGATGCTGGCCCGTGGATGAGCCGACCCATGCGAAAAAAAATGGGGCTTCCATCGCCAGAACACGCCATAGGTCAGGCAGCACATGATTTTTTTGCAAGTGCAGCAGCAGCTGGCACGGTTGTTCTTTCCAGCGCACGGAGGCGGGAAGGAGCGCCTGTTGTACCTGCTAGATGGCTTACGCGGCTGAATGCTTTTTTGGCGGGACGAAATGGCCATATTCCCAACCATCCTGCTTTATTTTGGTTGAATAAGCTGGATCAGCCATTAGGCCCGGCAACGCCTGTAGCACCACCGCAACCTGTACCGCCAGTTTCGTTGCGGCCACGCCGTTTGAGTGTGACAGAAATAGAAACGTGGGTAAGAGATCCATATGCCATTTACGCAAAACATATTTTGCGACTTGAAGTTTTTCCGGAGTTAGAAGAGGCCGCAGATGCATCTGATTACGGTATGATTGTGCATAAGGCGTTGGAGCGTTGGGTAAAGACATATGGCGTGACATGGCCAGAAAATGCAGAAAAGAAATTATGTGATTTGTTCCGTATAAGTTTGCAAGAACACGTTTTGCGTCCGGCATTGCGTGCATGGTGGGCGCCCAGATTAACGCGTATTGCCCAATGGGTGGTGCAGGCAGAAGAGAAGCGGCGTAGCGAATATGGAACGCCGCGTGCCATTCTTACAGAAATTCGCGGGCAAGTGAGTATTATGGATGCACCTGCCGGCAGGTTTGACATTGTTGGTCGCGCAGATCGTATAGAATTAAATGCTGAAGGGCATGTTATTGTGCAGGATTACAAAACTGGCACATTACCATCAACTAAAGATGTTTTGGCCGGTTGGAGCCCACAGCTTCCGCTTGAATCTGCCATGATTCTTCGTGGTGGGTTTAAGGAAGTTCCTGACCATTCAAGAGAAATATCAAATCTTATATACTGGCGCCTGACCGGTGGAGCAGTGCCAGGAGAAGAAGTGGTTGTGCAGGCACGTGATGCGCTTAGTCTTACAGATCTGGCTGAACAGACTTGGGAAAATCTATTATTGCGAATAGCAGCATATGATCAGCCAGATCAGCCCTATCTTTCTCACCCTCATCCTGGCAGGGAACCACGTTTTGCAGATTATGCACGTCTGGCACGTGTGCCCGAGTGGAATGCCGCACGTAAGGAGGATGAGGAATGAGTATATCTGCACAGGAAGCTTTACAAAAAGCTATCGCTCAGGCCAATGCACAACAGGCTTTGGCATCAGATCCCTCAGCTTCTGTTTTTGTGTCAGCTTCTGCGGGAAGCGGTAAAACCAAATTGTTGATTGATCGTCTTTTGCGCTTGATGTTGCCGCGTTTGGCAGAAGATGGTTCCATTCAACCGGGAAGTTCACCAGATCGTATTTTATGTCTTACTTTTACCAAAGCAGCAGCAGCGGAAATGTCCATTCGGTTGCAAACACGCCTTGGACGTTGGGTAACATTTTCGGATGAAGCGTTAGATGAAGAGCTGGCTAGTTTGTATGTGCCCTGTACAGATGAAACAAGGCGACGTGCGCGGGCGTTATTTGCAGAAGTTCTTGATCTTCCAGGAGGTATGCGTATTGGAACAATCCATGCGTTTTGCCAATCTTTGTTGCGACGTTTCCCTTTAGAAGCTTCCATGAACCCGCATTTTACGGTTATGGAAGAAACAGATGCATCCCTAGCCTTACAAACATGTGTGGAATCTATTTTAGGTCAGCAAAAAGAAGGGATTATTTCCCCATTAGCAGGTCAGATATCTTTAGGTGATTTTATTTTTATTTCAGGGGTTTTGAGAAAGGATGAGAGGTCAAACTCTTTATTAAATCTCATTGTACAAGACCCTCATAAGGTTGAATCTGTATTATGTCAGATTTTAGGTTTATCGTCTGATATATTGCACGGGAGTGCCTCTGAGTTTCTTGAAAAATTATGTTCTGATTTTCCAGAGGAAGGGAATTTAAAAGAAGGTTTTCAGATCCTTTCCAATGAAGGATCTGAAGCAATAAAAAGAAATGCTTTCTCGCTTTTGGATTGGCTTTCCTTGCCTGCATCTGAGCGCGCAGCGCAATGGCTTGTGTGGCGAAATGGCTTTCTCACAAAAGATGGAAAGTTGCGTGCTGTTGGTTTGATTTCTAAAAAACTTTCTGAAAAATACCCTGATATTGCGCTCTATATTCAAAAAGAAGGTGAACGTATTAATAAGGTAGATGAGCAACTGCGGGCCAGAAACCTTGTTAAGATGGGAAGCGCATTACTTAAAATGGCTGCTGCTGTTTCTAGTCTGTACACATTACAAAAAGCGAGGCATGGCCAAATTGAGTATGATGATCTTATTGAGCGTGCATTAGGGCTTTTGCGCGAGCCCGGTGCGGCTTGGGTCATGTATAAGCTGGATGGGGGCATAGATCATTTGTTGCTGGATGAAGTGCAGGACACTTCTCCCGAACAATGGCGTATTGCTGGTGATCTTACAGAAGAATTTTTTTCCGGTCTTGGTAGACGGGATGAAGATGAACCGCCGCGGACCATTTTTGCCGTGGGGGACTATAAGCAATCTATTTACGGATTTCAGGGAGCAGATCCAGATTCCTTTCGTGAATGGAGACAAAGATTCAAAAAACGTGTTCAAGAGGCCCATTTGCTATGGCGTGAACCTGAATTAACGGTTTCGTTTAGATCAACAGAACCAGTTCTTAAACTTGTTGATGCTGTTTTTGCAGATCCAGAGGCAGCCAAAGGCGTGGTGGAAGAGCCAGGCCAAGTTATGGAACATATTACAGCCCGCCCCGGAAAGGGAGGGCGTGTAGAATTATGGCCATTGGTTGAGGCTGAAGAGAATGAAGATGCTATTAGTCCATGGGAGCCCGCACAAGGTAATGCAACACGCCAGAGCCCACGCCAGAAGTTAGCCGATGCCCTGGCAAGATATATTGCCAAGCAGTTAAATCAAAAACCTGTGTCAGGACAAAAACCTTTAACAGCAGGTGATGTTCTAGTTCTTGTGCCGCGTCGCTCCCCATTCGTGGGTATGCTTGTGCGTGCTTTAAAAGGTCAAAATATTCCTGTGGTTACGCTTGTGCGTACGGGGTTGGCCGAGCATTTGGCTGTGCAGGATATGTTGTCTTTATGTGCGGCTCTTCTATTACCACAAGATGATTTAACATTAGCTTGCGTGCTCACATCTCCATTGGGGAATATCTCAGATAATAGCTTGATGGCTTTGGCGACGGGGCGTGAAAAAGGAGAGCCATTGTGGTCAGCACTGCGAGAACGTCATGCAGAACAATCAGATTGGAAACAGGCTTGGAATTTTCTTAATGGTTTGTTCCGACAGGTAGATTATTTAACACCATATGAGTTTCTTTCTGCTGCATTAGGGCCTGGTGGGGCCCGTGCACGTTTTCTTGCGCGTTTAGGGGCCGAAGCAGCGGAGCCAATTGATGAACTTCTTTCTGCAGCAATAAGATATCAGGATCAGCATCCACCTTCTTTGCAGGGTTTTCTGCATTGGATGCGTCATTCAGAAGAAACCGTAAAGCGCGAAGCAGAATCTGGTGGAGATTCCGTAAGAATCATGACAGCGCATGGTTCTAAAGGATTGCAGGCACGTCTGGTAATTTTGCCAGATACAGTTGGTCTTCCTCGGTTTGAGGACAGATTGTTTTGGGCGCATGATAAAATACACAATATAGATGTGCCGTTGTATGTGCCACGTAATGCTTTGTCAGTGGGTTTAACGCGTAATCTCAAAGAGGTTATGCGTGGTCGTGTGGTAGAGGAATATAATCGCCTGCTTTATGTGGCACTGACACGTGCGGCAGATCGGTTAGTTGTTTGTGGCTGGAAGCCAGGACGCAACGTGCCTGCAGAAAGTTGGTATGAAAGGTGCCGAATTGGTTTTGAAAAAGCCGGTGCAACAGAAGTAGATTTTCAGGAAGGTGAATGGTCTGTATCCATGCTTCTATTGGAAGAAGCGCCGCAGGAACAAACCGTTGCCAAGCAGTCTGCATCGGATTCTATTGAGAGCCCTCAGGAGGTAACCACATTGCCGCAATGGATGGGATCAGCCCCGTTGTGGAAACCAGTTTTGCCAGAAGCAGAAAGCCCGCTAGCGCGCCCGTTGGCACCAAGTAAACCAGATGATGCCATGTTGGGGCCGCTTCCCCCTGTTCGTTCACCGCTGGATATTGCTGCCGTAACGCCAGCCAAGGCGCGTGAAGCTGCTTTTCGGCGTGGTAATCTGGTGCATTCTTTGCTGCAGTTTTTGCCGGCCTGTCCAGCAGAGCAGCAACCTGCCATGGCGCATCAATGGTTGGCACGACCAGCAAGTGGTTTGTCATCACATGAAGCTGCCGAACTTGCACAACAGGTTATTGCAGTTTTGCGCCTGCCTGAACTGGCAGATCTGTTTGATCCGTCTGCACGGGCAGAGCAGCGTTTGGCCGGTGTGGCAGGCGGGCAGGTTATTGTGGGGCAGGTTGACCGTTTGCGTGTGCTGCCCAACAAAGTGCTGGTGTGTGATTTTAAAACCGGCCGCCATGCACCGCGGAGAGTGCAGGATACACCCGTTTTATACCTCCGGCAGATGGCGGCTTATCGTGCCCTTCTGCAAGGTATATGGCCCGATCGGCCAGTTGTCTGTGTTCTGGTCTGGACAGAAATGCCACGTGCAGATGTTCTGCCAGATGCGTTGCTGGATAAGTACGCCCCCGGCATTTTGCCTGAGGCTGTATCTTGACCGCAGCAAGCGCAACCTTAAGTGTTAGGAAGAGTTGGGTAGAAAGCCGTTTCAGCTTGTTACCCTGTATTGGTAAAGGCAGTTCACGGCATGCAGGCGCGTGCCGGAGAGTTTAAGGAACCAGAAAATGAGTGAACACACGCTTGCTGTCAGCGATTCCAGCTTTGATAAAGATGTTCTCAAGGCGTCTGGCCTTGTGCTGGTAGATTTCTGGGCAGAATGGTGCGGCCCTTGCAAGATGATTGGCCCAGCGCTGGAAGAAATTGGCAAGGAATTTGCCGGTAAGGTAACCGTTGCCAAAGTGAATATTGATGATAACCCAGAAACACCAAATGCGTATCAGGTGCGCAGCATTCCTACGCTTATGCTGGTGCGCGATGGTAAGGTTGTAGATAAAAAAGTGGGTGCCCTGCCCAAAAGCCAGTTGAAGGCATGGGTTGAAGGCGCTCTGTAATCAGAGCTTCAATGTAGCCTGAAGTTTAAGGGTAAACTGCAAGCTTCAGGCTTGTTTTCCGTAGGGGCATCTGGCCTGTAGGTTCTCATAAAACTTGGCAGATAGGTTCAGCCAGCGTAATGCAACGCGTGCTGGGCCATATATTTGTCCCTGCAATTTGTATTGTGCAGTCACAGGGTTCAAAATGAGCTGGATCACCGAATATGTTCGTCCCAAAATTCGCGGCCTGCTGCGTCGGGATGTGCCGGATAATCTGTGGACGACCTGTGACTCATGCAGCCAGATGATTCTGACCAAAGAGCTGCACAAGGCATTGAATGTGTGCCCCCATTGTGGGCACCACATGCGTGCACCGGTTATGGACCGTCTGAAATGGACGTTTGATAACGGGGATTTCACCCGTATTGAGCTGCCTTCTGCTCCGGTTGATCCGCTAGGGTTCCGCGATCAGAAAAAATATACAGATCGCCTTAAGGATGCGCGCGCAAAAAGCCATCTAGACGAATCGCTGATTGTGGCCCACGGCACCATTGGCGGCCATCAGGCTGTTGTTGGCGTCATGGCGTTTGAATTCATGGCAGGCACCATGGGGGCTGCGTTTGGTGAGCGCTTTGTGGCCGCAGCGCGTTTGGCCATTCTTCAAAAGGCTCCTCTGGTTATCTTCACCGCTTCTGGCGGCGCACGTATGCAGGAAGGCGTTATCAGCCTGATGCAGATGCCTCGTACCACTGTAGCGGTTGAAATGCTTAAAGAAGCCGGGCTGCCTTATATTGTGGTGCTTACCAACCCAACCACAGGTGGCGTTACGGCCTCCTTTGCCATGTTGGGTGATGTGCAGATGGCCGAACCCAATGCGCTGATCGGTTTTGCTGGGCCGCGTGTTATTCAGGATACGGTGCGTGAAAAGTTGCCAGAAGGCTTCCAGCGGTCCGAATATCTGCTGGATCACGGCATGCTGGATATGGTGGTGCAGCGTAAGGATGTGCCCGCAACATTGGCCCGTGTGATCGGGCTGCTGATGCACGCACCAGCAGATGTAAAAGCACCGCCGCCGCGCCCGCAGGCACCTGCTCCCGCCGCCGCAGAGTAATCCTTTCATGACAAAAGCAGCAGCTTCCAGCCCCACAGCAGAATTCACGGGCCGGACAGGCGCGGTGTTGGAACGGCTGAATAACCTGTATCCGGCACTTATTGATCTTTCCTTGGGGCGGTTGGAAGCACTGCTGGCAAAGTTGGGGCACCCGGAAGAAAAGCTGCCCCCAGTTATCCATGTTGCTGGCACAAACGGGAAGGGCAGCACGTGCGCCACTCTGCGTGCTATTGGTGAGGCCGCAGGCTGGCGTGTGCATGTGATGACATCCCCACATCTGGTGGATGTGACGGAGCGATTCCGTATCGCCGGTAAATTGGTGAGCGAATCGGAACTGGTTGCCACGCTGGAAGAAATTGAGCGGGTGAATGACGGCGCGCCCATTACCGTATTTGAAGTTCTGACAGCCGCTGGCTTTCTGCTTTTTTCCCGTCATCCGGCTGACTTGGCGATTATTGAAGTAGGGCTGGGTGGCCGGTGCGATGCCACCAATGTGCTGCGTAAACCTGCTGCGTGTATTGTCACCTCAGTCTCGCGTGATCACGAGGCGTTTCTGGGTGACACGCTGGAAGCTATTGCCGCAGAAAAAGCCGGTATTTTCAAGCCGGGCGTGCCTGCCATAACAGGCAATCAGCCAGAAGCGGTTATGAAGGTTTTGCAAGCGCAGGCAGATAAGGTGGGTGCACCGCTTTATCGGCGTGGGGTTGAATGGTCGATTTCTCCGCAGAATGGTGCGGAGTCGAGCACGGCTGAACTGACGTTTACAGATAAGGCCGGGGAACTCACATTGCCGCAGCCCGCATTGGTGGGGCCGTGGCAGGTTGAAAATGTAGGCCTTGCTGTAGAAGCATTGCGTGTTTCCGGCCTGTATGTGCCAGAACAGGCATGGCAGGGCATTAGCCGCGTGAACTGGCCTGCACGTATGCAGCAACTTCACGGCAAGTTGGCCTCTCATCTGCCTGAGGGGTGGGAGCTCTGGCTGGATGGTGGCCATAACCCCGGTGCTGGCAATGCTCTGGCGCAGGAACTGGCGCATTGGAAAGATCAGCCCCTGCACGTGCTGGTGGGAATGAAGCAGACCAAGGATGCCACGGGTTTTTTAAACCCGGTGCTGCCGTTTGCGTCTAGCGTTTGGGCTATTTGTGAGCCTCAGCAGCATTTGGCATTGCCGGTAGAAGCTATTGTGGAGGCTTCTGGTGGAAAGGCTCAGGTAGGGCCAACGCTGGTTGATGCGCTTGATGCATTGGTAGTCCAAAATCCACAACCGCGTGCAAGAGTGCTGATTTGTGGCAGCTTGTATCTGGCTGGTGTTGCGCTCAAGCAGGATGGATGGGTGGCCGCGTAAAACCGCTTACCTGCTATTTACCGCCAAATTTTTCAGTAAGAAAAAGTGGTGCCCCCAGTAGGATTTGAACCCACGACCTACCGCTTACAAGGCGGTTGCTCTACCACTGAGCTATAAGGGCACTGATGCGTATTTCGCAGGGGCAGAATTAAGCTGAAACCACCCCCACTCGTCAAGACCTGTTTTTGTGTTGATGAAAGGTTTTTTGGGGGCGCAGGATATTGCATCCAAACCGCTGCTGGCGCATCTAGGCTGCATGCCGCACTCTCATCTTCCTCCTCACCCAGTTCTATCCCTGCACGATAGCCAAAGTCGTGCCACGGTGCCGTTTACGCCTATCGATCCGGCACATGTAAAAGTCTATTACTGTGGACCAACAGTGTATGACTTGGCCCATATTGGCAATTTGCGGGCCATGCTCACGGCAGATGTGCTGGTGCGCCTGCTGCGGCATGTTTATCCGCGCGTGACATTTGTGCGGAACATCACAGATGTTGATGACAAGATTACCGCACGAGCCCGAGCGAATGGAGAGGATATTGGCTCTCTAACCCAGCGTACCACGGAAGAGTTCCATCAAGATCTGGCATCCATGAATGTGCTGCCGCCGGATATAGAGCCACGGGCCACGCATAATATTGGTGAAATGCAGGCCATGATTGCGCGGCTGATTGAAAACGGCCACGCGTATGAGGCCGAAGGACATGTGCTGTTTTCGGTCGGTTCGTTCCCGTCCTATGGCGCACTTTCTGGCCGCAACCCAGAAGAGCTGGAAGCTGGGGCTCGTGTAGAGGTTGCCCCCTACAAAAAAGCGCCGGGTGATTTTGTGCTGTGGAAACCATCGGACGCAGACCAGCCAGGGTGGGATAGTCCTTGGGGCCGTGGCCGACCAGGCTGGCATATTGAATGTTCTGCCATGTCTCATCGTTACCTGGGAGATAGCTTTGATATTCATGGTGGTGGATCAGACCTTCTGTTCCCGCATCATGAAAACGAACGTGCCCAGAGCCTGTGCTGCTTCCCTCATGGCAAGTTTGCCAATTACTGGGTGCATAATGCCATGCTGCTGGTTGAGGGTGAGAAAATGTCCAAGTCTTTGGGCAACTTCCTCACCATTAGGGATGTGCTGGCACAGGCTCCGGCAGAAGCTCTGCGGCTGTTGCTGTTGGGGGCACATTATCGCTCCACCCTGAATTATACGCAGGCCGGTTTGCAGGAAGCGCGTAAAACGCTGGATCGGTTCTACCGTGCCCTTGCTGCTGGGCCTGTGCCAGAAACAGATGTGCCGGAGGGCGTGATGCAAGCTCTGGCGGATGATCTGAATACACCTAAAGCCATTGCAGAACTGCACGCTCTTGCAGCGCAGGCTCTGGCCGGAGACAGACAGGCCGCAGGTGCCCTTAAAGCGGGTGCAGGCATGCTGGGGCTTTTGCAGAGTGACCCCGAACAGTGGTTCAAAGGCGATGCCTCTGATGAAGATGCGGCAATTGAAGCTTTGATTAACGAACGTCTGGCGGCCCGCAAAGCGCGGGATTTTGCAAAGGCAGACGCACTGCGTGATCAGCTTCAGGCTCAGGGCATTGTGCTGGAAGATACTAAAGACGGCACAAGCTGGAGGCGGGCATGACCGGTCGGGATGGGGGCGCCCCTCTGGAGCCAATAGGCAATACGCCTGTTGTTATTCTGGTGCGCCCGCAAATGGCGGAAAATATTGGCACTACAGCGCGCGCCATGGCCAATGGCGGCCTTTTTCATTTGCGGCTTGTCAGCCCGCGGGATGGATGGCCGCAAGAACGCGCATGGCGTGCTTCTTCCGGGGCAGACCGGATTCTGGAAGCTGCAACAGTGCATGAGAGTGTAGATGATGCTGTGGCAGACTTGCACCATGTGTATGCAACATGCCCACGCCCGCGGCATATCATCAAGCCTGTATTAACGGCCCGAGGTGGTGCGGCGGAATTGCGCGCGGCAACAGGCCGCGGGCTAAAAGTGGGCCTGATGTTTGGCCCCGAACGTGCTGGACTTGATAATGAGGATATGGCGCGGGCTGATGCGCTTATTCGCTATCCGCTCAACCCGGCTTTCATGTCGCTTAATCTGGCGCAGGCCGTCATGATCATGGCGTATGAATGGTGGATGGCTGAGGATCAGACTCCCCCGCGTGAACTCATGACGAATGAGACCCATGTGGCGACCAAAGGGGAGCTGGAGAACTTTCTGCAACATCTGGAGCGTGAGCTGGATGATTGCGGTTTTCTGCGGAATGAGCAGAAGCGCCCCGGTATGGTGCGTAACCTCCGCCACTTTTTTACACGTGGTGAAGTAACAGAGCAGGAACTGCGCACGCTACATGGCGTTGTACGAGAACTGGCGCATCCACGCCGGAAAGACTGATAAGTTTTTAAGGGAAATATATCTGCTGCCAGCCCATAAGAAGCGGCTGGCAGCAGTAAAGCGGCTTTTTAGTCTGCCGCCAAAGGCATATTGTGATGCGCCATGGCCTTGGTTACGTGGTCTTCCACCGCGTTGGTGATCTTATCTACCTGTTTGGCAAAGATATGATCTGCTTCGGGGAAAACCCGGTAATCAACCGTCACACCTTTTTGGGTGTTCAGCTTATCCACCAGTTTATGAATGGCAGGCTCTGGGGCCATGTCATCCTTGCCGCCGGCAATCATCAGGCCGCCGCAGGGGCAAGGTGCCAGAAAGCCGAAATCATAATGCGCGGCAGGTGGTGCAATGCTAATCCAGCCGGTAATTTCCGGGCGGCGCATCAGCAACTGCATGCCAACAAAAGCACCAAAAGAATAACCGGCAATCCACAGCCCGCTGGCATTGGGGTTAACCATCTGCATCCAGTCTAGCGCTGCGGCAGCATCTGAAATTTCGCCAATACCGCCATCAAACCGTCCCTGAGAACGGCCAACCCCGCGCGAATTGTAACGCATGACGGAAAAGCCCATCTTTTCGAACGTGCGATACAGCGCATAGGTAATGCGGTTGTTCATGGTGCCGCCGTGCAGCGGGTGAGGGTGCAGCACGAGGGCAAGCGGGGCGTTGGGCTCGTTTGAATGGTGATAGCGCCCTTCAAGACGACCATCAGGGCCGGCAAACATAACCTCTGGCATTCGGGTTCCGCTTGATCATGGAAAACGTCCGTGGGCATGACGTTTCCGGGTTCTGTAAACAGGTCTGGTTAAAAACGATGCCACGTTCCTAATCAGGCCATGCGGGGCAGAGGCCGCGCAGTTAAATGTTCAACACACCTTTCTTTTCCGTTTGTGGGGAGAAAACGGAAAAGAAAGGTCTTTCAGGTATATGGTGTCTCTGATGTGTAGAGAAAATAGCAGAAGATGTTTTCTGCCGTTGACCTGAGAGAAGACACAGGCATAATCATGCACCAAGATTCCGTGGAGATCGTAATGCGTGGGGGAAGTCTTTTCTCCCAGCGTGATGGGGCATGCTGCACCTCGTGGTGTTGACCATGCGGCTTTCTATAGCGGCTGTGGTGCCAAGATTTCCACATAAATCGTTATAATGGCTGTTTTTAGCCCTTTTGGGTATGGCATGTCTGTGTGGCAGGCGATCTGATTCGGGGCATCATGACAAGCAGAACAGAAAGAAACAGCAGTGGTTCAGATGTGGTCTATCTGGACGCCAATGCAACAGAGCCCTTGCGCCCCCAAGCGCGGGATGCGTTGCTGGAAACTGCTGATTTAACAGGAAATCCATCTTCCGTGCATCGCGCAGGCCGCAAAGCCCGCGCTTTATTGGAGCAAGCCCGTAATACGGTTGCACGTTATCTGGATGTAGCGCCGCTAAACTGTATTTTTACATCAGGCGGCACAGAAGCTAACGTGCTGGCCATGAGGGGACTCGGCCAAGGACGCCGATTCCTGATCGGCCGTACAGAGCACGATGCTGTACGCAAAGGTGCGCCAGAAGATGCACAAGTGGCGTGGTTGGATGTAGATACCAACGGTCAGGTGCAGTTGGATAAGCTGGAACAGGTGCTGGCACAGGACAAAACACCCGCCTTTGTGTGTTTGATGCTGGCCAATAATGAAACAGGTGTCCTGCACCCGATTGATGATGTGGTTTTGCTGTGCCGGAAGTATGGCGCGCATTTGCATGTTGATGCCGTGCAGGCTGCCGGACGTTTGCCACTTTCTGTTGAAAACAGCGGAATCGATAGTCTTGCATGTTCAGGCCACAAAATGGGTGGGCCAAAAGGGGCAGGGGCTTTGTTACTGCGTGGTCCGGCACCTGCGCGTGTGTTGCCGCTATTTGAGGGCGGAGGGCAGGAGCAGGGCCGCCGTGGCGGAACACCGCCGCTGCCTGCCATTGCAGGACTGGCTGCAGCCTTGGGAGCTGCATTGGAACAGCCACGAGATCTGGCCCCGTTGCGGAATAGTGTTGAACAGGCGGCAGTGGCTGCAGGTGCAAAAGTGTTTGGGGCAGACGTGCCACGGTTGAGTAATACCACCTCTCTGGCATTGCCGGGCAAGCGCGCACAGGCGCAACTCATGCGGCTGGATCTGGACGGTATTTGTGTTTCGGCCGGTTCTGCCTGTTCTTCCGGTAAAGTGGCGTTTTCACACGTGTTGGAAGCCATGGGGGCAGGAGATCTGGCCGGGCAAGCTTTACGTGTTTCCTTGCCGTGGAATGTGACAGAGCAGGATGTTGCCCGCTTTATCGAGTCTTACACTCGTATGGCACAAAGCTCGGCATCTATTGGGCTTGTGGATTCTGTGGTGTAATTTCGGGCATGGCTTCATCCATTTATTTTGATCATGCAGCCACCACACCGTGTGATCCGCGTGTACGTGCAGTATTGCTGGACGTTCTGGACCATGAAAATGGTAACCCCCATAGCACAACGCATGAAGCCGGAATGCGCGCGGCAGACAGGGTGGCCCATGCACGTCATCAGGTTGCCAGCTTGATAGCGGCAGATGCCAAGGAAATCATTTTTACATCGGGCGCTACAGAAGCCAATAATCTGGCCATTAAAGGGGCTGCGCGCCACTTGGCCGGACAGGGTAGCCCGCGTAAACGCATTATAACTGTAGCAACAGAGCACAAATGTGTTCTGGAAAGCGTGCGGGATCTGGCGCAGGAAGGGTTTGAACCTGTTGTGCTACCAGTGGATACTAACGGCCTGCTTGATCCATCTGTGTTGCAAGAGGCGTTAAAAGTGCCCACAGCCCTTGTTTCCATTATGGCCGCTAATAATGAAACAGGCGTGCTGCAAGATATGTCTGTTCTGGGCCGTTTGGTGAATGAGGCAGGCGCTTTACTGCATTCTGATCTGGCACAAGCCGCGGGAAAAATTCCTGTAGATGTGCACGCTTGGGGTTTGGCTCTGGCTTCTGTTTCCAGCCACAAGCTGTATGGCCCCAAAGGTGCTGGGGCATTGTTTGTGCGGCGTCGGCCACGGGTGCGTTTGGCAGCGCTGTTTTCTGGCGGAGGGCAGGAACGTGGTGTGCGTTCTGGCACTGTCCCCGGTTTTCTGGTGGCTGCGTTTGGCGAAGCCTGCCAGATTGCAAAGCAGGAGCTGGATACCGGCTTTGAGCATTTATCCATGTTACAGCGCGTTTTTCTAAATAAGCTGGATGCCGTATTGCCGGGGTGTGAGGTTAATGCAGCATCAGCCCCACGTTTGCCGGGTATTTTTAATCTGCGTTTGCCCGCAGAGGTTCCTGCGCTGGATGTTGTGGCGGTTATGCCTGATCTGGCTGTTTCTTTGGGTTCGGCCTGTTCTTCGGCAGAACTGGCCCCATCTTATGTGCTGGAAGCAATGGGATTGAATAGAGAAGAAGCGGGAAGAAGCTTGCGTCTGTCTCCCGGACGTTTTACCTCAGCCGCCGAAGCAGAACGCGCGGCAGACAATTTGGCGCAGGCTGTCTTGCGGGTGCGCAGTGTAACGTAAGTTACCAGGTTGCAGCCCAACAGAACGCCATACCCCCACATGCCGCAATGAAACAGCCTTTGGCAGGATGGAAACCAATGCCCCAGATGACATTTGTTGAACAGGACGGAACAGAACACAAAGTGGATGCGCCGGTTGGCCTTTCCGTGCTGGAAATTGCCCATAAGCACGGCATTGACCTTGAAGGCGCATGTGAAGGTTCTTTGGCCTGTGCAACATGCCATGTGATTGTAGACCCAACTTGGGCACCCAAGCTGGCAGCCCCTACGGATGATGAAGAAGATATGCTGGATCTGGCTTTCGGGCTGGAAAAGACATCTCGCTTGGGTTGCCAGATTGTCATGACAGAAGCGCTGGATGGTTTGGTTGTACGCCTGCCCAGCAAGGCCTGAAGCCGTTTTTAAAAGGATATAGCGCTCATGCGTATACTTGTTGCCATGTCTGGTGGGGTGGATAGCTCTGTTGTAGCTGCCCGCCTTCTGGAGGAAGGGCATGAAGTTGTGGGTGCTACCTTGCAGCTTTACGATTCGCGCGGGGCTGCAAAAAAAGGTGCGTGCTGTGCGGGGCAGGATATTCGTGATGCCCGCGCAGTGGCGGATCTTCTGGGCTTTCCGCATTACGTTATTGATGCGGAACGCCGCTTTAAGGATAGCGTTATAGAGCGTTTTGCGGATGCTTATGCATCAGGTGAAACGCCAGTGCCCTGTGTGGCGTGTAATCAGGGCGTGAAGTTTACAGATTTGCTGGGCCTTGCGCGTGAAATTGGCGCAGATGCCATGGCAACAGGCCATTACGTCCGCCGCGTAGAAGGGCCAGATGGTGCAGAACTGCACCGCCCATGTGATGAAGACCGGGATCAGAGCTGGTTTTTGTTTGCCACCACGCGGGATCAGCTTGAGTTTTTGCGTTTTCCACTGGGCGATATGCCAGACAAGGCAGCCGTCAGAAAAGAAGCCGAGCGCTTTGGTCTGGTGGTTGCAGGCAAGCCCGATAGTCAGGACCTGTGCTTTGTAAGCGATGGCTCCTACGTGGATCTGGTGGAAAAAATGCATCCCGAAATGGCAGGTCCCGGTGAAATTGTGGACCAGCAGGGGCAGATTGTAGGGCAGCACGAAGGCGTTATGCGGTTTACCGTGGGGCAAAGCAAAAGGCTGGGGAATGCCGCGCGCCTGAATGGCGAACGCCAGATGGTGGTTGGTGTAGAACCAGGCCGCAGGCGCGTGATTATTGGCCCGCGGGAAAAATCCTTTGTTACAGCGCTTTCTGTGCGGGATGTGAACTGGCTGGTAGATGCACCGCCAGAAGGCTTAGTGTGCCGTGTGCAAATGCGCGCGCGTGAGGAGCCTCGGGCTGCCCGCGTGGTGCCCACACCAGATGGCGCCATGGTGTATCTGGAAGAACCAGCCATGCCCGCACCCGGGCAGGCCTGTGTATTCTATCAGGGCACACGTATTCTGGGTGGTGGGTTTATCCGCCGTATGGAAGAAACTGTTCCAGCGTAAACTCTTAGGTAAAGGGCACGAATGATGGCTGATGGTCGGCTTGTTATTGGTACACAGCGGTATTCTTCGTGGTCTTTACGGGGCTGGCTTATGGTCAAGCTGGCGCAGCTGAATGTTGATATAGACGTTGTGCCATTGGCAGGTGGTGGCAAAACCACAGTGCTGAAAACACTGTCCCCCAACGGGTGCGTGCCGTATCTGGCGCATGAAGGTGCGGTGGTGTGGGATTCGCTTTCAATTGCGGAATACTGCGCAGAATATCAACCTGCTCTTTGGCCATCCGAACGATGTGAACGTGCGATAGCGCGCTCCATATCAGCCGAAATGCATTCCGGCTTTCGTGGTGTGCGTTCTGCTCTGCCTATGAATCTGGGCCGAGATGCCCGCCCCTTGGCTGAGCCTCTGGCGGAAGATGTGCTGAAGGATATCTCCCGGATTGATGCGATTTGGACAGATGCCAGAACCCGTTACGGGGTTGATGGTCCATATCTGTTTGGTGCATCTTTTGGGAATGCAGATGCCATGTTTGCCCCGATTGTCTGCCGCTTTCTATCCTACGGTGTAACGGGACTATCTGATGTTGCCCGCGCGTATATGGATGCCGTGCGTCAGCACCCACTAATGCAGGAATGGTATCAAGAGGCAGCGGATGAACCAGCAGAGTGGCAGCTGGATATGTATGAATCCATCCCCTGATACGGTGTGACGTTCTGCAGTATGCACCACAGAGCGTATGATGCCGGAGGGGTAAAATGGCGCACGCCTTACGGATTCTAACAGTTTTACCTCCCCGAGAAAGATTTGCACCGCAACAGGCCGGGGCCATTGCGTTATTGGTGCACCGCACAGCGTTAGAAGGTGAAACCGTTATAGGGTCATCTCTGTCTGTTCCAAGTTTTCAGGGCGTTGCTTTTCAGCCTGTGCCTTCCGTTTTGCACCCATTGGGGCGGATAGGCCGATATATTGCTGGGGTGGCCAAAAAAATTCGGCAGCTTCAGCCGGAACTTGTTGAAGTTCATAATCGGCCGGATATTGCATTGGGGCTGCGCAAGCGTTTCCCAAATCTTCCTGTTTCTTTGGTGCTGCATAATGATCCAAGCGGCATGAAAAAGGCACGCACAGCAGCAGAACGAAAAATACTGGCCCGCAAGGTGGCGGTGGTTGCTGTATCTGAATGGGTGCGAAAGCGCTTTAACAGTTCAGATACAGCAGCAGATGTAGATGTGTTGCCCAATTGTCTGGACTTTTCAGTTCTGCCTGAGGCTCCTTCAACGCGCGAGAATCTGTTGCTGTTTGCAGGCCGTGTTGTAGCGGATAAAGGCGTGGATTCCTTTGTGGCTGCGTGTGCTGAGGTCTTGCCTTCCCATCTAGCATGGCGTGCTGAAATTATTGGTGCAGACAGATTTGGCCCGGATTCTCCGCAAACGCCTTTTTTAAAGCAGTTGCGTGTGCAAGCGCAGGCAGCCCATGTGGCAATGGCTGGATATCAGCCTCATCATAAAGTGCTGGAAGCCATGGGGCGGGCGGCCATTGTGGTGATACCCAGCCGTTGGCCAGAACCTTTTGGTATGGTGGCATTGGAGGCCATGGGTATGGGGGCTGCAGTGGTTGCTTCCCCCCATGGTGGTTTGCCAGAAGTGGTTGGAACTGCCGGGGTATATGCTAACCCGGATGATGTGCCTGCTTTGGCAGATATCTTGCGGGATCTTATGAATGATCCGCAAAAACGTAGCCAAATGTCTGTTGCAGGGTACCAGCAAGCCCGCAAATTTGATGCGGAAATCATCCGTAAAAAGCGGCAGCTTTTACATGAGGAAATTGTAAAAGCATGGCCGCAAAAAAGAAAATAAACGCCTCTTCTTCTAAAGTTTGGTTTCTCTGTCAGGTGCCCACCCACACGCTTGCAAAGCCGCTTTCATACCAGATCTTGGGGGCGCAATTGCTGTAATGGGTGGAGAAAATGGCAGGATCAAACTTCTGGCCAGAAGGTGCAATCCATCTGGGTGCGGAGTGCCGTAAAGAGGATCACCCACAATAGGCCAGTTCATGGCGGCGCAATGTACACGGGCCTGATGTGTGCGCCCTGTTTCAAGGGTGAGTTCCAGCCAGCATAAATCCTTACTGCGGCCAAGAACCTTCCAGCGTGTAGCAGCTGCTGCGCCAGAAGGAGATGCCATCATGCGCCAGCCCTTTTTAGAGGACTGTTTTTCAAGTGGTAGGTCTATGCGGCCAGTCTCTGCCTGTGGGCCGGTTTGTACAACTGCCCAGTAGGTTTTTTGTGCTGTTTTAGTGGCAAAGGCTTGCTGCAAAGCCAAAAGAGGCTGTTTGCGTAAGGCAATGGCCAAGCAGCCTGATGTATCGGTATCCAGCCGATGAGCCAGCCAAGGTCCATCCTTGCGGCGAGAAAGTAGGGGAAACCAGTCTTCAACGCTTGGGCCACCGGCAGGGCCTGCATGTACAGGCAGGCCTGCTGGCTTGTTCAGGATAACCAGATGATGATCCTGATAAAGGATAGGGGGCAGGTGGGCAGAAATGTTTAGTCCTCCCTATTGGCGCCAACCAGTACCTTGCGGCGGCCAACATGGTCTGCCCGGCTGATAATGCCTTCTTTTTCCATCTGCTCAATCAGCTTTGCTGCACGGTTATAGCCGATGGAAAGCTTGCGCTGAATGAAGGAGGTGGAAGCTTTGCCTTCAGTAGTCACAATAGAAACGGCTTCATCATACATTTCTGATTCGCCGTTATCACCGCCTCCAGAACGGCCAGAACCACTGTTGGAGGATGCTGTTTCATCCACAGGTTCTGCCAGCACGTCATCATCGTAAACAGGTTCTCCCTGTTCCTTCAGGAAGTTAACAACCTGTTCCACTTCGCTATCAGCCACAAACGGACCGTGCACGCGGGTGATGCGGCCGCCACCTTGCATGAACAGCATATCACCCTGGCCCAAAAGTTGTTCAGCACCCTGTTCGCCCAAAATGGTGCGGCTATCAAACTTGCTGATAACCTGGAAGGAGATACGGGTGGGGAAGTTGGCTTTAATGGTGCCGGTAATCACATCCACAGAGGGGCGCTGCGTGGCCATAATAACGTGAATACCAGCAGCACGGGCTTTTTGGGCCAGACGCTGCACGCAGGCATCAATTTCTTTCCCGGCCGTCATCATCAGGTCAGCCATTTCGTCAATAATCACGACGATATAGGGCATGGGGTCTAGCGTAACAGATTGTTCCTCAAAAACCGGGTTACCGGTTTCGGGGTCAAACCCTGTCTGCACGCGGCGTACAACCACTTCACCATCGGCACGGGCCTCTGCTGCACGGGCATTATACCCAGCAATGTTACGCACCTGCATGTGCGCCATGGTGCGATAACGGCGGTCCATTTCGCGCACTACCCATTTAAGGGCGTTTACGGCTTTTGGCGGTTCTGTCACCACCGGTGTGAGCAGATGCGGAATGCCATCATAGATGGAAAGTTCCAGCACCTTGGGGTCAATCATGATCAGGCGGCATTCATCGGGGGAAAGCCGATAAAGCAGCGAAAGAATCATGGCGTTAACACCAACGGATTTACCCGAACCCGTGGTGCCAGCTACTAGCAGGTGCGGCATACGCGCCAGATCACTAAATACCGGTTCACCAGAAATATCTTTACCCAGAGCCAAAGGAAGCTGGCCTGGCTCATCCCGCCATGTGGGCTGATTGAGGAGCTCGGAAAGATAAACTGTCTCACGCGTTTGGTTAGGCACTTCAATGCCCATCACGTTGCGGCCCGGCACAGTGGCAATACGCACACTCAGCACAGAAAGAGAGCGTGCCACATCGTCTGAAAGACCAATAATGCGGGCAGAGCGAATGCCCGGTGCAGGCTCCAGTTCATAGAGCGTCACAACAGGGCCTGCGCTCATGCCCACAATTTTGCCCTGCACACCGTAATCGGCCAGTACCTGTTCCAGAAGGCGTGCCGTGGCATGCAGTGCTTCTGGGGAAGGGCCCGTGCGTGTATTGGCTGGAGCGGGTTTGAGAAGGCCGAGAGACGGCAGTTCCCAACCACCTTTACGTACAGTGACACCAGCACGCACCGTAGCGCTTGCACTGCTTTCCTGATTTGCACTGCCAGAAAACAGGCGGCCCAGAAGGCCAGATTTGGCTGGTTTTTCTGCTGCTGGCGGCGGAGGGGGCGCTTGTGTGACAACTGGGGCCGGCGTGGCTGTAGGCGCTGGATCAGGCGTATGATGTGCCAATTCCATGGAAGAAGATGCCATAGGTTTTTTGCTGTCTTCTTCATGATGCAGCACTAAAGCTGTGCCGGAAGATGCTGGTGTAGATATTGGTGCCGCGCGGGGGATATCCTCTACTTCTGGCTCATCATGAGAAAAGAGAGACTGTGAGGATGCCTGAGGTCGGTTCTTATAAAAATCAGCCGTTTCCGTAGGGGTATAGGTATCTGTCTGGGGTTTGCGGCTGGCATAGTAACGCACGAAGCGCACCCCAAGTTTTCCCGGCAAGCGAAGCAACATAAGTGTTACGCGCCAGATGGCAAACCACTCCTCTCGCCGTAGGCCCGTGGCTAAAGCCATCAGCAGAAAAGCCAGTAGCAGCCCAAGCAGCCACAGCACCATGCCACCGGCTGGGCCAATGGCCGCCATACCCGCAGCAATAGATGTTTGAGCGATGGAATGGCCAATGCCCCCGCCAATGCCAGCTTGGGTTGGCCAGTTAATGGCAGGTAAAGCTGTAAAGAGCAGGGGAATAGCGGCCAGCAGCGCGCCAGAAACGGGCAGCAGGCACAAAATGGCTACAACACGCATGGCAAATACAGGCCAAGATTCGTGGCCCAGTAGCCGGTGGCTCATAAACCGCCAGCCCCACGCAATCAAAATCAATGCAGGCAGAATCGCCGCCAGCCCTACGCCCTGTAACAGCGTATCGGCAAAAAAGGCTCCGCTTATACCTAACAGGTTGGTAGGTGGTTGGCCTGTTGCTGTATTGAAGGATGGATCATTGGGATTATAGCTGACAAGCGCAGCCAATAAAGCGCAGGCCAGAACGCATAGCGCCAGCCCACCACCTTCCTCTAGGCGCAAACGCAACGTGCTTTTGTGTGAGGATGGGGGATACTGATCGGATTGCGTAGGGCTTATGCGCGCCAAGGGTGTTGATCCTGACTCCAGAAGCCGAAACACATTTCCTGCATGTCGGAAATGTGTTTGCGGGTGATTGATGAGAATGATTCGGTTTTAACTGTAGCGGTAATCTATCGTGAACAGCTTTATAGCAGAAGCACCGGACGATGGTTTTGTTAAGGAATATGCAGAGAAAATGCAGATATTGCGCACATAATTTTGCTCATAATGCGTTATTTATGTGCAGTATGGTGAGGGGAGGCCGCAGAGCCGCCTTAAAAATATCAGATATTCATTCAGCCCAGAAGAAACCACAGCCTGAAAATAATCTGTTCTGGCCAAGTATATCTACGCAGTTTAGGCGAGTGTTTTAGCATACACCATCTGCGCCATCTTCCTATTAAACCTAATTGTGACAGCACTTTCTGTAACGCATCTACAACATGGCTATTGGGTGCTGAAAGATAAGTTTGTTTGGCAAGATATGCCAGATTATCCCGAAAAATGGACATAAATTGCCAAGGCCCACGCCGCAGAGCAGCTAATGCGCGTTGCATAAATAAAGCAGGTGCCCCTACAGCATTATTTTCATGCTGGCGATAAAACAGTGTTGGCTGATTGTCTGTAATCACTATGCCATCTGCACCAGTAACAGCCAGATAAGCCCACCAATCATGCAAAATATGCTTTGGCGGGGAAAGGCTGTCTTGTAAGAGATGGACCGCGGGCGGGGAAAGCATAATGGTGCAGCCCGTAGCAATATTTTGCGTTAATGCCATTTGAAAGCACGGGTTTGGCGGTAACGGCGGTGAAATGCTGATTGGGCGCAATTTGGTGTCTGTCAGGCGCTGCCGGGAACAATAAAGTGCAGGTTTTTGCGTGACTGCCAGGGCTTTAAGCCCACGTTCCAGTTTATCGGGAAACCAGACGTCATCTTGATCACAAAAGGCAACAAAGTAGCCTTCCGGGGTATCTTGCAGAAGTGTGGCGTAAGAACGCACGACTCCCATATGTGTGTGGGGGGAAGTAATTTGCCTGCAACGTTGAATACCAACATCCAGCGCAAACTGCTGCATGTAATCTATGCTTGCATCTGTAGACCCATCATCTCGCCACAGCAGAACCCAGTTTGTATGCGTTTGCTGTTTGAGGGATGTTAACAGGTCATTTAAAAAAGTAGCACCATTGTAAACGGAAAGTAAAACGGCAACAGGAATGGGTTCCTGATGTTGGGGAGGGGCCATTCCGTGTTGCACGTTTGGTGTTTGCACCTAACTGTTCACTTCTGCGTTCTGCTAGGCGGATATTGATAAAGATAACCTCTTTGGGGCCGCCTATTCCCCGTAAGAAGTGTCAGGAAGATGGGGCAGAGAAGATGTGGTGCACCACTTTATCCACGCTTTCCTGCCATTGCGGCATTTGAATGCCAAAAACGCGCGCAAGTTTACTGTTATCCATGCGAGAGTCTGCCGGACGTTTGGCGGGTGTTGGCCAATCTTCTGTGCGGATGGCTGTAATGGTGGGTTTGGCTTGGCCATATTCAGACGCCTTTTGCAGCGCTGCTTCTGCCAGACCATGCCATGTTGTTTCACCAGTGCCACAGGCATGGTAAATGCCTGCGTATTCATCTTTCCAGCCGGTTTTTTCAATAGTGGCCAAGATGGAAAGAATGGCCTGTGCCAGATCATCGGAACAGGTAGGGTTGCCGCGCTGATCCCCCACAACTTTCAAGGCTGGGTTTTTGGCACCAGCATTCAGCATTGTGCGCACAAAGTTTTTGCCGTGCGCTGAATAAACCCAAGAAGTGCGCAGAATAATGCTGCGTGGGTCTGCTGCCAAAATGCGTTGTTCCCCTTCAGCTTTAGTGCTGCCGTAAACAGTCTGGGGGGAAACTGGGTCTGTTTCCACATACGGCGTGCTCTTGTCTCCAGCAAACACATAATCTGTGGAAACATGGATAAAGGGAATGCCACGTTCTGCACACAGCTGTGCCAGCAGTTCTGGCCCTGTTGTGTTGGCTCGGGCAGCGGCTTCGGGTTCGCTTTCTGCCAGATCAACAGCTGTCCATGCTGCGGCATTTACCACAGCAACAGGTTTAATGGCGTCTAGCGTTGTCTTCAGTGATTCAGGGCGGTCAAAGTCAAAATCCGGGCGGCCAACACAATGGATACGCGGCCCCCCAAGATTTACCAGAGATGTTGCAAGCTGGCCTTTTCCGCCAGTTACCAGAACAGGGCCACCAGTTTCAGACAGAATGCTCATGTTCAGCCTTCTTTCCCCGCATACTGAAACCACCCTTTGGCAGCTGAAAACTCTGGGGCCAGCAAGTCTTTTTCAGACAATACAGCGTCCTCGGCCTTAACAGGCCAATCTATGCCAAGTTCTGTGCTGTTCCAGATAACGGCACGTTCAGATGCTTTGCTGTAAAGAGCGGTGCATTTGTATTGCACTTCTGCATTTTCAGTCAGAGTGCAGAAGCCGTGCAGGAAGCCCGGTGGAATCCAGAGCTGAGACCAATTTTCTTCGGACAGTTCGGCCGCAACCCATTTGCCATAAGTGGGGGAGCCTGTGCGGGCATCTACGGCAACATCCCAGATAGCACCACGCGTGCAGCGCACTAATTTGCCCTGTGCAAACGGATCAAGCTGGCAATGCAGGCCGCGGATAACACCTTTCTGGCGGGAAAGGCTTTGGTTATCCTGCACAAAAGGTTCCGTAATGCCTGCTTCACGCATGCGTTCGATATTGTAGGTTTCTGAAAAGAACCCACGATTGTCACCAAATCGTGGTGGCGTCATCAGAATAACATCGGGAATGGCAAGGCGTTCGGATTTCATGCGCGGGAAACTCCTGCGTTGCTACGGGAAAAGAACACAGCAAGCCTTAACGGCCTGCTCCTTCAGATGAGGCCAAGTTAAACAGCACCCGGCCCAGTTCTGTTTTGCCCATGCGCTTGGCATGCTCTTTAAGATGATCTGCAGAAATATATCCCATACGGAAGGCCACTTCTGCCGGAGAACCTACAAGCATGCCCTGTCGGGCCTGAATGGTGTGCACAAACTGGCTGGCTTCTAGCAGGCTGTCGGGAATACCGGCATCCAACCATGCGCAACCACGTCCCAGACGCTCAACTTGCAGGTTGCCATCTTCCAGATAAAAACGGTTCAGATCTGTAATTTCTAATTCACCACGTGCAGAAGGTTTCACCTTTTTGGCAAAATCCAGCACGCGGTTATCATAGAAATACAGGCCAGTTACGGCCCAGTTTGAAGGTGGATTAGTGGGCTTTTCTACAATATCAAGCGCACGGTCTGTTTCATCAAAGGAAACAACGCCATACCGCTCGGGGTCACGTACCTGATACGCAAAAACAGTTGCACCTTGAGGGCGTGCGGCTGCTTTCTGAAGGGAAGCGCTAAGGTGATCAGCAAAAATCAGGTTATCACCTAGCGCCAATGCGCAAGGTGCACCTTGCAACCAGTCTTCAGCAATCAGGAAAGCCTGTGGAATACCATCGGGTGAAGGTTGGACGCGATATTCAAAGTTTACACCAAACTGAGAACCATCACCCAGCAGGCGCTTAAACTGTGGCAGATCCAGCGGGGTGCTGATGATCATGATATCCTTGATGCCTGCCAGCATGAGCGTGGAAAGCGGATAATAGACCATTGGCTTATCATAAACGGGCAGCAACTGTTTGCTGGCGGCCAGTGTCATGGGGTAAAGGCGCGTGCCGGATCCGCCCGCCAGTAGAATGCCCTTCATGGGGGTAGGAGTAGCAGGTTTGTGAGTCATGGAGCAGTGGTTCCCAGTCTCTGGCCTGTATAGCGGCGGGCGCGAATGTTTTCCCACCATGTGCGGTTGTCCAGATACCACTGGACAGTGCGGCGGATGCCGGCTTCAAAATTATGCTTGGCTTTCCAGTCCAGCGCCTGCTCGGCGTGGGAAGGGTCAATTTCGTAACGGAAATCATGTCCGGGGCGATCTGTTACATAACGGATCAGCCGTTCACGCGGGCCTGCTGCATCGGGGCAAAGCTCATCCAGAATGCGGCAGATTGTCTGCACAACTTCCAGATTGGTACGCGGTTGGCGTGCGCCAATAGCGTAGGTTTCGCCCGGTTTGCCTTTTTCAACAGCTTTCACCAAGGCTTCGGCGTGGTCTTCCACAAAGAGCCAATCCCGCACATTGTCGCCCTTGCCATATACGGGCAGTTCCTTGCCCTCAATGGCGTTGATGGTGATCAGCGGGATCAGTTTTTCAGGGAAATGCCAGATACCGTAGTTATTTGTCGTGTTGGTGACAAAAGTGGGCAGCCCAAAAGTGTGATACCATGCCCGAACCAAGTGATCGGAAGAGGCTTTGCTGGCAGAATACGGGCTGCGCGGGTCATAAGGCGTTGTTTCGGTGAATGGCGGATCATTGGGACCAAGCGCACCAAACACTTCATCTGTAGAAATGTGGTGGAAACGGAAGGCTTGTTGCGCTTCCTTATCCAGTGTCATCCAGTATTTGCGGGCGGCCTCCAGCATGGAGTATGTGCCCACTACATTTGTCTGGATAAAGACCCCAGGCCCATCAATGGAGCGATCAACATGACTTTCCGCCGCCAAATGCATAACTGCATCTGGTTTAAAGCTGTTGAACAACTGTTCCAACGCAGGTGTATCTGTGATGTTGGTCTGTGAGAACGTATAGCGTTCGCTCTCTGGAGCGTCCTCAACTGTTTCAGGTGAGGCTGCATAGGTCATGCAGTCAACATTCAGGACAGAATGTGAGGTATTGTGTATGATGTGGCGAATAACGGCAGACCCGATAAACCCACAACCACCAGTTAATAAGATGCGCATGCTATGTCGTTCTTCAAGACCAGAATGATATAATTGCCTGATAATAGCTTATCAGTCATATGGGATAAGAAAGCAATTCTCCAGCATTCTTATGTTTTTTCTATACAAAGATGGATAGAGAAGGATATCTCATCTGTTAGACAAAAATATACACAGTCTGAGTATGGTAGAACTTCTATAAATGAGGGTATTTTTAATTCAATGACAGGAACCCGCCAAACAGATCCGATGCAGTGGGTGCATATGGTTCCGGAGCTGGCATTTCTGGCTGATTCCTCTTTTGTTATTGGAAAACCAGAGCAATCAGATCCGTTTGTTTGTGAGAAGCGTAACGGAGTATGGGGGCCTGTTTTTGGGAAAGCGTTTCTGGATAATAAAGAGACAGCTTGTTTTTATGCATGCATGGCGCTGGAGATGGTTTTTCTGCTGAACAGCCTACCCACGCATAATGTGAAAAAATATTTAAATCGTATCTGGGTGGCTTGTGCACGAAGTGCTGCACGTAAGTGGAAGGCTTCAGGCGGGGCTGTAAAGAGCAATCCTGAAACATGGATTGAAGTGCTGGCAGCAGATACATTGCCAGACATGGAATGGTTGCAGAAGGTATGCCAGCAACAGGTATCTTCTGTGTTTCCAGCCATAAATGGCCCACAGGTTTTTTCTGTCCAAACAGAAAATGATGATGATTTTTGCCTATGGGTGCAGCGCGTGTGGCCCTATCTCGGATCATCCGATGTGCTGATGGCCGAAGGCGGGGATGAAAGACTCGGGCTTGATCCGCAAACTCATCAAAACCGTTATGGCTGTACCTATCGTCCTTCACCAACTGGCGGGCAGTATTCTTCTTCCACGGCATCATCTCCCTCACTACATGCGTTTAATGCAGTGGAACGATGTCGGTTAGAACTGGTGCGGGATATGTTGACGCAGCCCCCAGAAAAGCCGTTGCTTGCGTTGGCAGAGGGTATCAAGGCCTTTTTGGCGCAATACTATGGTGTTGAAAAACCCGACAACTGTATTTTAGCGTCATCAGGCACGGATTCTGTACTGGCTGCGTTGGCTCTTTCTTTAATTGTTAACCCAGCTGTAGGTGTGGTGTTGGCCGGGGTGGAGGAAACCGGCAGCGGTGTGCCATTGGCAACGCAGGGGCGGCATTTTGCCAACACAACTGCATTGGGGTTCCGTGTTCGTAAAAGCGAGAAAATAGCAGGTTTTCCCGCAGGGACGCAGTTGGTGACAGCCCCGCTGCGCACCGAAAACGGCAAACTGAATTCTCGGCAAAATATTTTCCATATTTGCCAGCAGCAGATTCATAACGCCGTGCAAGCCGGACAACGTGTGCTGCTCTATTTGCTGGATACCTCAAAAACCGGTCAGCTTGTTCCCGATATGCAGGTGGTGCAGGCACTATGCCATACATATCCGGGCCAGATTGATGTTGTAGTCGATGCGTGTCAGGCGCGCCTGATGCCGGAGCGGATAAAGGCCTATTTGCAGCAAGATTGGGCTGTTATGGTTACGGGGTCCAAATTTTATACAGGCCCGGCATTTTGTGGGGCGCTTTTATTGCCAGAAACATGGCGGCAACGGTTGGATGATGCTGTGTTGCCATCGGGGTTGGTGGCCTATTTCAATCAGGCAGAATGGCCAGCCTGTAATGCAACGGCTTCTTTAAACAATGGGTTTAATTTGGGGCTATTGCTGCGCTGGGTTGGTGCTTGTGCCGAAATCAGACATTTCGCCAATGTGCCTGCTTCAGAAAAAATGAGTCGTTTGGAGCAGTTTCTGAGTGGCATACGCCATATTCTGGAACAGGATCAGACAATAGAACTGTTGCCAGATGCCTTGGTAAAACGGGATGCCTTGCCCAACGCGTGGGATCAGCAGCAGACCATTTTTTCTTTTCTGATACATGCTGGGGGCAATAGTGGCATGACCCCCGTTCTAAATCTTGCGGAATGTCGTCAACTGCATGTGTGGTTAAAGCAGGATATTTCTGGCTATCTGCCGTTTGGCTGCCCAGATACAGCGCATCAGATTATGGCCAGAAGTTATCAGCTCGGGCAGCCTGTTGCTGTGCCCTATGCTCGGGTGTGCGGACAAATGGCCGGTGCTTTAAGAATTTCTGTAAGCGCACGCCATATTTCTGGCTCAGATATGCCTGCGGGCATGGCGTATCAAACGTATCTGGAGCAGGAGATACAAAATGTTCAGTATGCGCTGGAAAAAATTTCGCTGATCCTGCGCTATTGGCCGTTTTTACAGAAGGCGGAGGAAAAGCCTGCTTCTGGTCAGCTAGAAAACATGGTGGATGTTGAGGCCGAAGCATTGCTCCCTGTTGCATTGTAGGGGTAGCCATTTCGGCTCTTGCGTCGTCGGTTGGCTGGCCGCACAACACATTCTATGAATGAAATAAGAGACCTTCCCAAAGTTTTACCCTCATCTCAGGATCATTTTCTGGATGGCCCCAAATTGGCACCGGGTATTACGCGCTTCTGGCTGATCCGCCACGCATTGGTGGAAGAAAACGCCCGTATGTGCATGTACGGCGCAATGGATGTGCCTTTGTGCCCAGATAGCCTTATTGCACAACGGCCGATGTATCGGGCACTGGCAGAACGTTTGCCCAAGCCTGCGCATTGGCTTGTAAGCCCGTTATCTCGCACACAACGCACAGCGCAGGCCGTGCAGGAAGCAGGATATGGCCCAGCCAAGCTGACAGTGGAGCCAGATCTGATCGAGCAGAACCTAGGCTCATGGCAGGGTCTGCCTTATGAGGAGTTGCCGCAATATCTTAATCTTGCGCCGCATCCATTCTGGGCTGTTGGGGCAACGGAATGCCCGCCCGAAGGCGAAAGCATGATTGATGTTTGCGCACGTGTTGGCCGCTTGCTGGACAGGCTGGCAGATAAATATGCACACCAAGATATTATAGCGGTAACGCATGGTGGCGTGGTGCGTGCGGCTTTGGCCCATGCCCTGCGGATTCATGCCGAAACGGCACTTCATTTTTCCGTGCAGAATCTGGCGCTGACCATCTTGGAACGTTTGGAAGTGGGCTGGCGCGTTGTCACTGTGAATGAATTGCCCGGTGTATAAGCCGGGCCCAGCCAAGATTGCTGCGGAAAAGCTCACCATGCCGGGTTTACGTGGCGGTTTAACTTCCTATGTTTTGTGTATGAGCCATTACGGTATGGCCATTTCTTCCTGAAGGGTTGTCGTGCATGTCTTCTTCCTCTCAGCATCCGGGTGCTCTCGCCGTTACGGACCAGCTGTTTTTTCATCGTCCCGATGCGCAACTGCATAAAGATGATGCGGAAAAGCTGACAAAAACGGCATTGGCTGGAATGGAGGATGGTGAGCTTTTTCTGGAATACAGAGAAAGCGAAGGCATTGCTCTGGATGATGGTGTTATCCGTTCGGCATCCTTTAATACAAGCAGTGGGTTTGGTTTGCGCGCTGTATTGGGGGAAGAAACAGGTTTTGCTCATTCGGATGAACTCAGCCGTTCTTCCTTGCAGCGTGCCGTAGATGCCGTAAGTGCCGTGCGTGCAGGGCGCTCTGGCCAGATGGCGGCACCGCCACGGGCTACCAACCAGCGGCTTTATACAGATGCCAACCCACTGGGTGATAGTGATTTTGCTACCCGCTCTGGCCTGCTTTCAAAAATAGATGCTTATGCACGTGGCAAAGATAGCCGCGTGGTGCAGGTTATGGCCTCCCTTTCGGGGGAATGGCAGGCTGTGCAGATCATGCGGGCCGATGGCACACGGGCGGCAGATTTGCGCCCATTGGTGCGGCTGAATGTATCTGTTGTGGTGGAACATGATGGCAAGCGCGAAAGTGGCAGTTACGGGCTGGGTGGCCGGTATGAAATTAACCGCTTGCTGAATGAAGAAACATGGCAGGGCGCTGTGGATGAAGCTTTGCGGCAGGCATTGGTTGCGTTGGAAGCCCAGCCTGCGCCAGCCGGTGCCATGGAAGTTGTGCTGGGTGCCGGTTGGCCCGGCATTTTGCTGCATGAAGCTGTTGGCCATGGGCTGGAAGGTGATTTTAACCGCAAAGGCACGTCCGTATTTGCTGGGCGTATTGGCAAGCGTGTGGCGTCCCCCGGTGTTACGGTGGTGGATGATGGCTCTCTGCCCGATCGGCGCGGAAGCCTGACCATAGATGACGAAGGCACGCCCACAGGCCGCACGGTATTGATTGAAGATGGTATTTTGCAGGGATATCTGCAGGACAGGCTGAATGCTCGCCTTATGGGTATGGCCCCTACGGGGAATGGCCGCCGCCAGTCTTACGCACATATGCCACTGCCGCGTATGACCAACACCATTATGCAGCCCGGATCTGCAACCACGGAGGAAATGATTTCTTCTGTAAAGCGCGGCTTGTATGCGGTGCACTTTGGCGGTGGGCAGGTGGATATTACCTCGGGTAAGTTCGTATTTGCAGCATCCGAAGCCTATCTGATCGAAAATGGCCGCGTAACGGCCCCCGTAAAAGGTGCAACCCTGATTGGAAGCGGGGCGGAGGCCATGACGCAGGTTTCCATGATTGGGGGTAATCTGGAATTGGACCCCGGCATTGGCACCTGCGGTAAAGCCGGGCAGGGCGTGCCAGTTGGGGTTGGCCAGCCCGCTCTTAAAATGACCGGCCTGACAGTGGGCGGCACGGCTTAAGGATTTTTTCAGCCAAATGCTGTTGGGCTGAGTGTTTCTGTTCTCTGCTCTCTCATGCTAGAGCGTCTGTCTGCTGGTTCTGCCCTGCAGACAGGGGCCGGAGAGAAGGGACAGGATAAATGGTCGAGAACGGGTTTAAGAGTTCTTTCATGCGGGAAGCCGCTGCACGCGGCTTTATTTTTCAGTGCACGGATGCCGATGCGCTGGATGCGCTGATGGCAGAAAAATCCGTGGCGGCCTATATCGGGTTTGATCCTACGGCAGATAGCCTGCACGTAGGCAGCCTTATTCAGATTATGATGTTGCGGCTGTTGCAAAAACACGGCCACCGGCCAATAGCGCTGGTGGGTGGTGGCACAGCCCGTATTGGTGATCCATCCTTCCGGGAAGAAGCCCGGCGGTTGATGACGGAAGATATCATCCAGACCAATCTGGCTGGTATTGAAGGCTGCTTGCGTCAGTTCCTTACCTTTGGTTCTGGTGCATCTGAAGCAGCGCTTGTGAACAATGCAGATTGGCTGGACAAGCTGGCCTATATTGACCTGCTGCGTGATGTGGGCGTGCATTTTTCCATCAATCGTATGCTGGCGTTTGATTCCGTTAAAAACCGCCTTGAGCGCGAGCAGGGGCTGACGTTTCTGGAATTTAACTATTCCATTCTTCAGTCCTACGATTTCCGTGAACTCAATCGTCGCATGGATGTGGTGTTGCAACTTGGTGGGTCAGACCAATGGGGCAACATTATTTCCGGCGTAGAACTGGTGCGCCGTACGGATCAGAAAAGCGTTATGGGGCTGACAACGCCGCTGCTTACAACGTCATCTGGCGCCAAAATGGGTAAGACAGCCAACGGTGCTGTATGGCTGTCTGAAAAACGCTTGCCGGTGTTTGATTACTGGCAGTTCTGGCGCAACACGGAAGATGCAGATGTAGGCCGTTTTCTGCGCCTGTTTACCGAGTTGCCGCTTGAAGAATGCGCGCGTCTGGAAGCTCTGCAAGGTGCGGAAATTAACGAAGCCAAGAAAGTTCTGGCCACAGAAGCCACAGCTTTGTGTCATGGGCGAAATGCCGCTTTGGCTGCAGCAGAAGCGGCCCGTCAGACGTTTGAAGAAGGCCGCGTAGCTGCGGCAGACCTGCCGGTGCATGAAGTGGCAGAAGCCGATATGGCCGCAGGTATTCCGGTTTTTCGTCTGTTTGCAGAAGCAGGACTGGTGAAAACAAACGGAGAAGCCCGGCGTTTGGTACGTGGTGGCGGGGCACGTCTCAATAATGACGTGATACAGGATGAAAATAAGCTGATTACACAGCAGGATATGGTTGATGGTGCCGTCAAACTTTCTGCTGGCAAAAAACATCATGTTTTGGTGAAGGTTGGGGCTTCAGCCTGATAGACCGATAAGGAGGCTACCGTGAAAAAACTGGCGTTAAAACTGTCTGCTCTGGGGCTGTTATGCAGCCTGAGCGCATGCGGTGGCCCCTATTATGGAGATGGTGGCCTGTATTATCCTTACGGATATTCAGGCTATGGCCCCGTATATGATGATTATTATGGTTACGGCGTTTGGGGCGGCGGTGGCCGCGGCCCGCGGCCGCCGCGCCCAGGTTTTGGCCCGCCGGGGGGGCGTCCCGGTGGGCATGGCGGGGGTATTGGCCCTGGGCCACGCCCAGGTGGTGGTGGCGGAGGTGGTCGCCCACCTGGTGGAGGAGGCCCCGGTGGCGGGCCAGGAGGCGGTGGTCGTCCCGGTGGCGGTGGTCCCGGTGGCCATGGTGGACCCGGCGGCCCCGGTGGTGGCGGTCACAGATAATCTTGCTACGGCAGCATTTTTCAAAGTTTGAAGAGTGCTGCCTTTTTACCGGAAACGGTTTTTTGCTTACCTAATCAGTTCTGAACAGATGGGTTTTATCGTTTCTCTGCGCAGGGGCTGATGACGTGCTGTACCCTAAAAAAATAGCTTATGTAATTAACTCGCTAGAAGGTGGCGGCACAGGAGCTATGGTGCCCTCCATTACCGGTTTCTTTCGGGCGCGTGGGTGCGAGGTTGGCGTATTTGTGCTGACCCCGCGTGATAGGCGGGCAGAGCCGGCACTCCAAGCGGCAGGGCTGGACATACACATTAGAGAAGGTGGAGAAAGTGATCACCTTCAGGCTTATTTATGGCTGCGCCGTAAACTGGCAGCATGGCACCCAACCCAGATTTGGACATCCTTAACCCGCTCTACTCTGATTGGGCAGCAGGTTGGGCGCGGTTTGGGAGTGCCGGTTATCAGCTGGCAGCACAACGCATTTTTGAAACCGGTCAATATCCGCCTTTTGCGGGCCGCCAAATCTCTTTCAAAACTGTGGGTGTGTGATTCGGAATGCGTGGCAGATATCACGCGTGAACGGCTTAAACTTCCCGCAAATAAAGTTATGTCTTGGCCGGTTTTTCAGGCCTCGCCGGATATTAAGCCAGCAGAGCCTTGGAAGCCGGGAGAAGTAATTCGCGCAGGTTCACTCGGGCGGCTGCATATCGCCAAGGGATACGATATTCTATGCACAGCTCTTCAGCGCCTGCAGGCTTATACATCGTTGCCAGCGTTTGAAGTGACGATAGCAGGAGAGGGGCAAGAACGTGCCCATCTTGAGCAGATGGCAAGAGCATTAAAGCTGACGAATATTCGTTTTTCAGGCTTTGCGTCTTCGTCTCAGAACTTTTTGCAGACTCAGCATCTTTATCTTCAGCCTTCCCGGCGGGAAGGATTTTGCATTGCTATGCATGAGGCCATGCAGGCAGGTTTACCTGTAATTGGCAGTGATGTGGGGGAAATGGATCGGTCTATTGTAGAAAACGTAACTGGGTGGAAGGTGCAACCTGAAGACCCAATTATGCTGGCCGATACATTGGCGGCAGTGCTTGCACAGCCAGAGAGGCTTTCTGAAGTTGGTCAGAATGCCAGACAATTTGTGTTGGAAAAGTTCAGCAAAGAAAAGTTTTTTGAAAATGGCGATGCCATTTTCCGGCAACTGGCACGGCAGATTTAAAATACCTCAAACGCAGTAGGCCAAGCTGGCCACGTTTAAAGTGGCAAACACATTTCTACTTTGCGCAAGGCAGAGCAAAAAAGCGATTCTTGCAAAATGTAGAGGAGAGACTGGTGCTGCTGGACAGGATTGAACTGTCGACCTCTCCCTTACCAAGGGAGTGCTCTACCACTGAGCTACAGCAGCATAGTCTGCGGGCGTTCTAGCTGTTCGCGCGGAACGCCGCAAGACCAGATACGGTAAAAAAGACGAAAAAATTAATCGTCCCGGTGGGTTTTTTCCATGCGCTCGTGCTGTTCTTGCGCTTCAATGGAAAGTGTGGCAATCGGGCGTGCTTCTAGCCGTTTCAGGCCAATGGGCTCACCCGTTTCTTCACAGTAACCATATGTGCCGTTTTCAACCCGCTGCAACGCAAGGTTGATCTTGCCAATCAGCTTGCGGGCACGGTCTCGCGTGCGCAGTTCCAGTGCGCGGTCTGTTTCTACGCTGGCACGGTCAGTAATGTCAGCTTCATGGATGCCACCTTCAGAAAGGCTGGCAAGTGTATCTCCTGCTTCTTTAAGAAGGTCGGCGCGCCATTTAAGCAATTTCTGCCGGAAGTACTCCGTCTGAAGAGGGTTCATGAACTCTTCATCTTCAGAGGGGCGATAATCTGGCGGTAAGGTAATCATGTCTGTCGTCAGCCTTTGCAATGACAGGCAGCCTGCCTTGAAAGAATGACGCGGCTTATAGCGGCATCCCGCTCACCCGCCAACAATTTTATGGGGCAAAAACGCAGAAAAGAGACACAGGATAAAGTAAGAGTAAGAAAAGACTACATTTAAAATGAGTAATGAAAAAATATTTTAAGAAAGTTTCCTGCTGTATAAACACTTTCTTAACACAATTATGCACGTTTTTGTGAGCTTGATGCTGCGATAAGCCACCCAACAAACATAAAAATCCACCCCGCTGTGGGGAAAGAAAAAACAGCACTGGTGGAAGTAATGGGCCACAACAGAATGCAACAGGTCACAAACAGCATGGCCTGCTGCGGATAATGCTCTACATCTAGTGCGCGCCACCCCGTGCGCAACCATTGAAAAGCCAGTCCTATAAACACCATAAGCCCCGGTAAACCGGCTGTTGTGGCAATTTGTAGGTAATAGTTGTGGGGATGAATATTACAGCCCCGATCCGTATCATTTGTAAGTGTTTCTATGCCCAGAAAAGAGAAGGCGTGGGTTTGAATAGGGACATGGCAGAAATTTCTAAAGCCATCCATACCCAGCCCCATCCAAGGATGTTGGGCAACCATGGTGATGGCAGAGCGGAAAAGCTTGCCATAATCGCTTTGGGCGAAATGATGCAGTTGGTCTGAAAATTTTAGAACCAGCTTGGCGTAAACGGGCGGAGAGATCACTGGTAGGCTGGCAATTAACCCACCCGCACAAGCAAGAATGAGGCCAAAGGGCAGGCGAAAACGGGGGAAGATAAACGCTGTAAGAGACAGGCCAAAAAAGAGCAGCACACAGCTCATACGTTGGCCGATCAGCACCATGGTTGTAACGCCAAGCAACAGGAGCGCACAGCCAAGCCCCCAAGATTTCAGCTTATTGTGGCGTAACAGGCGTAAAACGCTCGGCATAATACCGGGAAAAAACAGCATCAGCAGCGTAAAACCCGCGCGGGGCTTTGTGAATGGGCCTGTCAGGCTGCCATCACCCCAGCGCGGCATACCCATCATATTTGTGCCGGTTAGATACTGTTGCCAGCATTGGCTTATCAACCACAAGGCTGCCAGTAAGCAGATTCGCTCCAGCCAGATGCGCCGTGCTTTGGTGGCAAGAAGCCAGCATTGTAGCGCCACACAAAACAGGAAAAGCCGCGGCAGGCAGAGTGCCTGCACCCATGCTCCTGTAAGACCAACATGCACGGAAGAAAGCAGGCATAGCCCACAAAATAATGCGGCTAGTTTAAGCCAAGGTTGTTTAACCCATTGCCAATTTTGCAGCAGGCAACAGTGCAACAGAAATAGCCCACCAATAACAGAAGCAAATGTGTCTGAAAGAGCGCGGCTATAGAATAGAAAAAACGGGAAGATGCTCAGACACACCAAGCCTGCTGCTGTTAGATATCCAGCCAGCTTGACACGGAGTGGGGAGGAAACAGCAAGGGGCATGTCTGGAATGGATAAGGCTGGCTACCCGATAGTGTATAGCCAGCCTCCAATCAGTTTGAATGATTAGAACGGGATTTCGTCATCAAGATCGCCGTTGCCTCCAGATGCATCCCAGCCGCCGGAGCTATTGCCACCGCTGCGTTGTGCTGGTTGCTGGCGTGGTGCAGATGATGGGGCGCCATAACCACCGCCGCCACTGTTATAACCGCCGTAGCTGCTGCCGCTTCCGCCACCAAAGCCGCCGCCTTCACTTTCGCCTTCGCCACTATTGCGGCTATCCAGCAGCACCAGCTCACCACGGAAACGGTCAATAATCACTTCCGTTGTATAGCGTTCCTGCCCACCCTGATCTGTCCATTTACGGGTTTGCAGGGAGCCTTCCAGATAAACTTTGCGGCCTTTGCGCAGGAAACGTTCGGCCACATCTGCCAGACGTTCATTGAAAATGACCACACGATGCCATTCTGTGCGTTCACGTCGTTCACCAGATGCGCGGTCATTCCATGTGTCACTGGTGGCCAGAGAGAAGGAAACAATCTTTGCACCGCTCTGGCTGGAACGCACTTCGGGGTCCTTGCCTAGATTGCCGACCAGAATAACCTTGTTAACGCTGCCAGCCATAAATGCCGTTACCTTCTATTTGCGTAAAATCCGTTTTCGTTCTGCCTATGTAGCGCACTGGCCGAACAGGTGAAAGCTTAAAGCCGCCAGATGGAAAATCGGGCAGCACCATGCTGGCGTTCTGCCAGAAAAGCAGGTGTGTTTGCTGTTTGCGTCGCTTCTTCCTCGTTGGAAAAAGGCAAAGGTTCCTCACACCCGGTTTCAATAACTGCAATGGCATTGGGGGCAATCCAGCCTTTGCTTTGCAAGGCATTGAGGGCGCGCTCAGGCAGATTTTGATGATAGGGTGGGTCCAGAAACACCAATCCAGCCGGGAAAGTGCTGAGAGGTGGTGATGTCACATCCCGCGCAATTACGGTGCAGCTTTCTTCCCACTTGCAGGCCTGAATGTTGGCCCGTAGCGCGGCGAGAGCAGGGCGGCTTGTTTCGAAGAAAGTTGCATGGTTTGCCCCGCGAGAAAGGGCTTCCAGCCCCAGCGCGCCGGTGCCAGCAAAAGCATCCAGCACATGTGCTTCAGAGATAAGCGTAGGCCCACCCCAAGGTGCATGCAGCAGCATATCAAACAAGGCCTGTCGCACCCGGTCTGCCGTGGGGCGTGTGGTCTGTCCCACTGGGGCTGTTAGCAACCGCCCCTTGCGGCTGCCAGCAATAATCCGAACCATTAGTCTGCCTGTTTTGCAGGTGCACGCCGGGCTGGGGGAGCCTTTTCTGTTGCTTTGGGCAACTGATCACGCAACACGCGGGGAGAAACTTCTTCCAGTTCACGGCGCTGCAGGGTGCCGAGCTGGAAAGGCCCATAGCTAGTGCGTATCAGGCGGCTGACATGCAGGTTCATGCCCGCCATCACCTTACGGATTTCGCGGTTTTTGCCTTCCTTGAGGGAAACGGTCAGCCACGCATTGTCTCCCTTGCGCGAATCCAGAACAGCATGAATGGGGCCATAACGCACACCATCAAACACGCTGCCCTGAGCCAGACTTGCCAAACGTTCTTCATCCACTACGCCAAATACACGCACGCGGTAGCGGCGTAGCCAGCCGTTGGAGGGAAGCTCCAGCCTGCGGGCCAGTTCACCATCATTGGTGAGCAGCAGCAGCCCTTCACTGTTCAGATCAAGCCGCCCAACGCTGATAACGCGTGGCATGCCTTCTGGCAGGGAGGCAAAAACCGTTGGCCGGCCTTCCGGGTCTTTATGTGTTGTTACCAAGCCATCCGGCTTGTGGTAGCGCCACAAACGTGTGCGTTCTGGGGCAGAAACGGGCTCCCCATCAACCTGCACAATATCGCCATTTGTTACAAAGGTGGCAGGGTGTGTGACCGGTTGGCCATTCAGGCGGATACGGTTTTCCTCTATCATGCGTTCCGCATCACGGCGGCTGGCAACGCCACTACGGGCCAGCCATTTTGCTATGCGTTCCCCTCGGGTTTCCTGCGTCACGCTGAATCTCCTGCTGCCTGTATGAAGGCTTTGAAAAGTGCTTTGTCTGCTGGGTCTATGCCAAATTCCGGGTGCCATTGCACCCCAAGGCAGAAAGAATGTGTGGGATCTTCAATCCCTTCAATAATACCATCTTCTGCCACGGCGTTAATAATGCCACGCCCCGGTGTTTTGACAGCCTGATGATGTGAGGAATTAACACCAATATGAGTGCGGTTGGCTGTGCATCGGGCCAACAAGGTATCGGGTGTTATTGTCACACTATGGCTTGCTTCATCCCGTGGGTTTGGTTGCTCATGCGGAAGGGCCGATGGGCATTCTTCCGGGATGTGCTGGATCAGGCTGCCACCAAGGGCCACGGCTATAAGTTGCATGCCACCGCATATTCCCAAAATTGGCATATCACGTTGTAGGGCTGCGGTTAGATAAGCAGCTTCAGCCTGCGTGCGGCGGGGGCGCAAGTTTATGGTGGGGTGAACTTGTGTTTCCCCATACAAGGTGGGGTCAATATCAAACGCGCCACCTGTTATAATCAATCCATCCAACAGGTGCATATAATCAGCACAAAGCTGCGGGAACAAAGGGAGCGCAATAGGTAAGCCGCCCGCGGTGGAAACGGCAGACATATAATTTTCCCGCATGGCATACCATTTGAAGCGGGAATAACGGCCTTCGCCACCCTCTTCCAGATCAAGCGTAATACCAATAACGGGGCGTTTTTTCATCATATGCCACTAATCCTGAAAGAACGGGGGAGGGAGAGGGGTAAAGACCGTTCTTTCAGGGGGTATGTAGCAAAGAATGAGCGCGGGAAACAAAAACCCGTGCAGTCAATTCGTTTCTGGCCTGTCTGTTAGCGGGACAGAAAGGAAGGAATACTGATAGGGAGCGTTTTGGTGGCGGTAGGAGGTGGCGCCAAGGTTGCTGGCTCATAATTGACACCATCTGCGATGGCGAGACCAAATCCTATGGCCGCAGCAGCCAGAATGAAAGACAGGCTATGCATGTTTCTGACCCTCCTCGCTCGGGTTTGGTATGATTGCCAAAGAGCAATCCCACAAGGCATCCTCACGCTCTGTTACAGAACGGATTAAGGCTCCTTTAAGGCAGGATGACAAAAAAGCATGCACGATTGCAAGAAAAATCTGGATTTTTTCTGCCATATAAAAGCGAAAAAAACCTGAACGTTTCGGATTGAAAAGAGTAACATTTCGTGAGCACACGGCATGACTAAACAAAACGGCATGGCACTTGCGTTACAGCAGGCTCAGCTTGCTGCTGAAAATGGAGAAGTGCCCGTAGGCGCCGTGCTGCTGGATGGCAATGGAAATGTGCTGGCACAGGCAGGCAACCGGGTAGAAGAACTGCACGATCCATCAGCTCATGCTGAAATGTTGGTCATGCGTGAGGCCGTGCAGCAGCGGCAGGGGCAAAAGCTGGCAGATTGCACTTTATTTGTCTCGCTCGAACCATGTCCGATGTGTGCGGCGGCTATGGCGCATTTTCGGCTGGGGAGGGTGGTGTTTGGTGCGTATGACCCCAAAGGGGGGGGCGTAGAGCACGGAGCACGCTTGCCCCATCGGCCTGAAACCTTACATCGTATGGAAGTTATAGGTGGGGTAAGGGAGCAGGAAGCTGCTGAAATGTTGAAAGCTTTTTTCCAGAAATTACGCAGCCGATAACATCTTGTGAAATTATGAAGATACGGCTTTTTTTTCTTGGTTAAGAAACCATGTTAGCGTTGTAGGCGTAAGGCACTGTAAACTCTGGGCAATCTGTGGTGGCTGCCGGAGCTGGGTGTTTGGACCGTCCGGGAATTGTCCTGTCGGGATAAAACAAGGAACAGTCGAAGTCGTGATGTCGGGAAAATCTGTGACAAAAGTTTGGGCGCGGAACAGACGCCGTAATTGGATGTCAGCCCTTCTGGCAAGCTGTGTATTGGTAACAGCTGCCGCTCCATGGTGCAGCACGCCAGCACGCGCAGAAGCTGATAGTGTTATTAAGCCCAACACCCCTACTTCTCAGCGGATTCCAGATTTTGTCAGTCTGGTTAAGCAGGTTAAGCCGGCTGTGGTGTCTATTACATCCATGATCCGGGCAGATGCCGTGGAGAATGACGGCGGTGGTATGGGTGGAATGCCTTTTCCATTCCCGTTTCCTTTCCAGATGATGCCGCAGCCATCGCACCAGACGATTGAGGCCAGAGGCTCCGGCTTCCTGATTTCAGCCGATGGGTATGTGGTCACCAACAACCATGTGGTGAAAGGCGCCACCAAGGTTACGGTGACACTGGATGATGGCACAACGCTGCCCGCTAAAGTGGTGGGGCGTGATGGCAAAACCGATCTGGCACTGCTGAAAGTTACAACCTCCGAAAAATTGCCCTTTATTGAATTGGGCGAATCGGATGATGTGCAGCCCGGTGAATGGGTTATTGCCGTTGGCAACCCGTATGGTCTGGGCGGCACGGTGACGGCTGGTATTGTTTCTGCCCGTGGCCGAGATATTAACGAAGGCCCTTACGACAACTTCATTCAGGTTGATGCGCCCATCAACCGCGGGAACTCTGGTGGTCCGCTGTTTACGCAGGATGGTAAGGTTGTGGGGGTAAATACCGCTATTCTTTCACCTTCTGGCGGTGGTTCCATTGGTATCGGGTTTGCAATTCCATCGGATACCGTGCGCAATGTGGTCGAGCAGCTTCGTAAAACTGGCCATGTGGTGCGGGGCTACTTGGGCGTAAACGCACAGGTTATCTCCCCCGTTATGGCGCGTGCGCTTGGCTTGCCTGCCCCCGCTACGCCCGGAGCGCCGCCAATTGGGGCGTTGGTGGCAAGCGTAAGCCCCGGGAGCCCGGCTGAAAAAGTTGGTCTCAAATCGGAAGATGTGATTACCGATTTCAACGGGCAGAAGGTCAGCAACCCGCATGATCTGGCTGTGCGCGTGGCGTCTATGGCCCCGGGTAAACAGGCGACAATTGGCTACTTGCGAGGCGGTAAAGCCCAGACAGCTACTGTCACCATCGGAGATCTGAAAACAGCTTCCAGTGATGGTAATAGCGGCAGCAATACAGATGTCGCACGTGGGCAGCGGCTTGGTATTGCCTTGGCTCCTCTTTCTCGCGATGTGCGCCAGCAGTTGGGGCTTTCAGCAGATGTGCGCGGCGTTGTTGTAAGCGACGTTGATCCTGGTTCCCCGGCAGATCAGGCTGGGATTCGGCCGGGGGATGTTATTCAGGCGGTTGGTAGTCAGGCCGTGGATTCCCCACGTGCAGCAGTTGCCAGCGTAAAGTCGGCATTGGCTGCCAAAAAACCGGTGCTATTGCGGGTTCTGCGCGATAATCAGTCCCTGTTTATCGCGATCTCTCCAGATGGCGGAAATAACGCACCATCATCTGATGACAGTGGTGATGACGACGATAACTAAAAGGCTCTCGTAGTCTGAAATGTTGAAAAGGCTGGTCCAGAAATGGGCCAGCCTTTTGCTTTTAAAAGCTAAACAGATTTCAGGCCGTAAGCGATGTCTTGCAGATTAGGTAGAGACAAAATGCGAATGCAGTGATTTTCTGTGCCAGAAATAATTTTATCACGGCGGAGGGCGCTGATGGTGCGGCTTACCGTTTCAATCGTCAGGCCAAGATAGTCTGCAATATCTACCCGAGTCATGGGTACAGAAGCTGTGGTTTCTGCATCAGGGTCGTGCGGGTGTGTGCGATGATATTGCTTGATGCGATCTAATAGAAAACTAGCCACTTTTTCCTTGGCTGTTTTACGCCCCAAAAGCAGCATCTGCTCCTGCGCATCAGTCAATTCATTTGTAACGGCTGAGAGCAGATGACGGGCGAATCGTGGGTATTCTGCCAATAAATTTTCTATCTGTGTATGTGTGCAGCGGCATAACAATACGCTGCTTACGGTTTCCGCCCCAAAGGAATAAGTGCGCGAGTTGCTAAGGCCAACAAACTGTCCTGCATCTGCAAAGCCAGTAATCTGGCGGCGGCCATCAGGAAGAGATTTAAACAGCTTAACTGTGCCATTGATAACGTTGAAAAAGGCAGATGCAGGCGTGCCCTCTTCAATCACGGCTGTGCCTGGTGGCAAAGTAATCTGGCGTGTTGCATGCGCCAGAACCGCCACATCCTGATCTTCTATGCTGCTGCAAAGATTATAATCGCGCACCTTGCACATCAAACACCGGGCGGACTCGGTATCTGTGCGCCCAGTGCGTTTGCCAGTGGAGTGGAGTGCCTGAGCAGAAGGAGAGGGTGGCATGGGAGCAGAATCCGGAAAGCCCGGTACCTTCAGCATTATGGCGAACGTGCTGGACCGGAAAGAAAAAAGAATGTGTTGCGTAAATATTATGTCATTGTTGATATAAATCAATAATGCGCAGATGTCTGGGGCAGATTGGTTACAATTTACCTTGGATATAGCCCTTAAAATGCGCTGTGATTAAAATGACACAGTATTGTCGCATATGAGGCGGAGATGCCTGATATTTGATCTAAATCAAGGCCGGAAGAATGGGCGCATGATTTTTCCCGCTTCAGATATCGTTCTCTAGCGCAGTGGAAAGACACACAGGCATGGTCAAGTTCCGTTCCCTATTTACGGCAGTGGTGGCTGGTGTTGCCGCTCTGGCCGGCACCGCCAAGGCTCAGACAGCAGCTCCTAACGCAGCATATGTGAATGCACCGGTCATGCAGCGCATTCCCGATGCACCAAAGCCGGGCGCAGGGCATTGCGGTCTGTTTGAAACCTGCGCCAGCACCAAAATTGGTCTGGGCCGTGGTGACTTCATGATCCGTCTGTCTGGCGTGGGTGTTCTGCCGCAGGACCGTGATAGCAAGGCTTGGCTGACTGCTCCGGGCCTTGGTCTGAACCATATGCCGCTGAGCCACACGCATCTTTCCACCACTAATCAGGCCATGCCGGAACTGACGGTGGAATACTTCATCACAGACAACCTGTCTGTGGATCTGATTGCCACCAGCACCCGTCATGAAGTGGCTGCTCTGGGTAGCGATGTGCCTTCACTGGGCGGCCCCCGTAAGCTGGACGTTGGTAGCGCATGGGTTCTGCCCCCTACGCTGACATTTGCTTGGCATTTCCGTCCGCATAAGCGCTTCAACCCGTATGTGGGTGTGGGTGCAACGGCTATGTGGTTCCACAACATGAACGGCAACCGTGGTTCCGCTCTGGGTCTGACCAAACTGAACGCTGGCTTCACCGGTGGTCCTTCTGTGAACGTTGGTTTCGATTACCAGATCGTTGGCAACTGGTTCTTCAACGCAGACGTCAAGCAGATGTTCGTGCGTATGCATGCTTGGGTTGAAAACCCAGCAGAAAGCCTGAAGGTGAAAGCACACGAATCTCTGGATCCGACAGTGGTTTCCGCTGGTATTGCTTACCGGTTCTAAGAGATATTATGGGCGCGGTATCTGTATCTGATCTGATTTCCCGCTACGGTGGGAATCTGCCGCGCTATACAAGCTACCCGACCGCAGCCAGCTTTACGGAGGCGGTCGGCCCCCAACAGGTTGCAGGCTGGCTTAAAGCTTTACCTGAGAATGAACCTGTCTCCCTCTATTTTCATGTTCCTTTTTGCGATGAACTCTGCCGGTTTTGCGGATGCAATACATCCGTTATGCGGCATGAGGATGGGCGCCTAGCTTACGGTGACCTCCTGCGTGAGGAAATGCGCCGTATTGTGGCCCTTGTGGGGGAACAACGCACAGTAAGGCATGTGCAGTTTGGTGGCGGCACGCCTACCACCTTGCCTCCGCATGCCTTGCGGCAGATCATGCGTTCTATCCGAACATTCTTTCAGGTTGATCCGCAGGCTGAATTGGCCATGGAGCTTGATCCACGGCATGTGCCGCAGGATTATCCGGCTTTGTTGGGCGATCTGGGTTTTACACGCATCAGCCTTGGCGTGCAGGATCTGGAACCTCGGGTGCAGGAAGCGTGCGGACGCCATCAGTCCTTTGAACAGACAGAAGCCAGTATTCAGGCGGCGCGTGCTGCGGGTGTATCTGGCGTTAATATTGATCTGATTTACGGCTTACCGTACCAGACGGTTGAAAGCGTGGGTGAAACCGCGCTGAAAATTGCATCATTACGGCCAGACCGGTTGGCAGTATTTGGATATGCCCATGTGCCGTGGAAGCAAAAACGGCAGCGTTTGATACCGGAAGCATCCTTGCCAAAATCTGATGAAAGATTGGCGCAACGGGCGGAAATAGACAGAGTTTTGCAGGCGCAGGGGTATCAACCCATAGGGTTGGATCATTACGCTTTGCCAGAAGATGGTTTGGCTCAAGCTGCGCAAGCAGGCACACTGCATCGTAATTTCCAAGGTTATACAACAGATTCCTGTCCTGTTTTGTTAGGTATGGGGGCTTCTGCCATTTCCATGCTGCCAGCTGGGTTTGTTCAGAACATTACAAGTGTGGCGGCTTATGCGCGGGCAATGGCTGAAAGTGCAGATTCCCTCCCCGTAGCGCGTGGTGTTGCTTTTACCGAAGATGACAAACTGCGCGGAGCCATTATCGAACGCATTATGTGTGATATGGCCGTTGATCTTGCGGATGTAGGGCAAGGGCAGGATTTTTCTGAAGAACTTGCACAACTCCATCCGTTTGAGCAGGATGGATTGGTAAAGATTGAAGGCCAGAAAATCAGCGTTACAATGTTTGGGCGGCCTTTTGTAAGGCACGTAGCTGCAGTGTTTGATACACGGCGACGCGCTTTGCAGCAGCAGGCCCAAGGTGCTGGGCAAGGTGCTTCACCACAGTTTTCTGCTGCCCTTTAAGTAGAACCAAACCTTGATTGTGCCAGTATTTTGGCGCAAGTAAGGAAAGCTTCCCATGAAAGGGAGCTATGCAAGACAGCCATAGCGGTGTCTTTTACCCAGCCGATATTCTGTGACAGCTGAAGGATCGGACGCCATGAGTCCTGATGCCACTGCTCCCGATCAGAGCGTGACGTTTTCTCTGCCCAATCTGCTGGCGCAAACGCCAGTGGCCTCTGACCCTTTTCCACATTGGATGCTGGAAAACGTGCTGGAACCAGATGCCTGTGCGGCATTACTGGAATGGGATCCGGGCGAGTCGGCTATTGCAGGAGATGTGGGCGGTCGGCGTGAAACGCGGAACAAGTCTCGCGTGTTTGTTGATCCAGCCGTTCGACAACAGGATGAACGCCTAAACCGTATGGCGCATTTGCTGGATAGCGATGCCATGCGGCAGGCTTTTGAACGTATCTGCAACGTGCAGTTGGATACGGCAGCACTGCGGCTGGAATTATGTCTGGATTCGGATGGTTTTTGGCTGGAACCACATACAGATATCGGCGCTAAAAAACTTACCCTGCTTATCTCTCTTTCCACCGGAGAAGGGGCCGATGAACTGGGGACAGACCTGATGACTCCAGATGGCCAATCAGTTGTGCGAGCTTCAGGGGCGTTTAATTCGGCGGTGCTTTTTATTCCGTCAGATAAAACCTGGCACGGCTTTGTAAAGCGGCCCATTAAAGGTACGCGCCGTACCTTGATTGTTAATTTTGTTGATCAGGACTGGCGTGCAGTGCACGAACTGGCGTTCGGGCCGCGTTCTGTTCAGCACTGATTTTTCTGACATGGCTGTTTCTGGCAGAACGGGCCTACGTGCCCGTTTTTGCAATTCTGCGCCAAATCGGGTTTAGGGAAGCAGCATATCTTTAAACGGGGATGAAACGGGAATGAGCGAGCCTGTGCGGGAATCGATGGAATTTGATGTCGTTATTGTTGGGGGTGGCCCTGCTGGGCTGGCCGCGGCAATTCGGCTACGCCAGCTTTCTCCAGATCTGAGCGTTTGCCTGATTGAAAAAGGCAGCGAGATCGGAGCGCATATTGTTTCTGGGGCCGTGATTGAACCCCGCGCACTGGCAGAGCTTATTCCTGACTGGAAAGAACGTGGTGCACCGCTGAACACACCGGTGACATCAGAAGATATGCTGTATCTTACCGAAACCGGCAGCCTGCGTGTTCCGCTGCTGGATAAGGTTATGCCGCATATGGCAAACCACGGGAACTATATTGTCAGCCTTGGGGAAGTCTGCCGTTGGCTGGCGACGCAGGCAGAAGAACTCGGGGTGGAAATCTATCCGGGTTTTGCGGGTGCGGATGTCATTATCGAGCGCAACCGTGTGGTTGGTGTTGTGACTGGTGATATGGGTGTGACCAAGGAAGGCACACCCGGCCCTAATTATCAGCCCGGTATGGAACTGCGCGCCCGTTATACCCTGTTTGCAGAAGGGTGCCGTGGCTCCCTGACCAAGCAGGTGATGGCGCATTATGATCTACGCAAAGATGTAGACCCGCAGACATACGGACTTGGCATTAAGGAAGTATGGGAAATTCCGGCAGAAAAACATCGCCCCGGTTTGGTGCAGCACAGCTTTGGCTGGCCGCTGGATGACAGCACCTATGGTGGCGCATGGTTGTACCACTTTGGTGAAAATCTGGTGTCCTACGGCTTTGTGGTGGGGCTGGATTACGCCAATACGTGGCTTTCTCCGTTTGAAGAAATGCAGCGCATCAAGTTGCATCCGGCATTCCGCCAGCATCTGGAAGGTGGGCGTCGCATCTCTTACGGTGCGCGTGCTCTTTCTGAAGGGGGGTTGCAGGCTATTCCGCGTCTCACTTTCCCCGGTGGTGCACTGATTGGGGATTCCGCGGGCTTTCTGAACGTGCCTAAAATCAAAGGCACGCATACAGCCATGAAGTCTGGCATGCTGGCAGCAGAAGCTGTTGTGGAAGCCATGAAAACCGACCGTGTTGAACCCGGTGCCTTTACAGAAAAGGTGCGGCGTTCTTGGTTGTGGCCAGAACTGCGCTCTGCCCGTAATATTCGTCCGGCTTTTGCGCATTTTGGTGCCAAGGGTGGTGCTGTTTATGCAGCCATTGATGCCATGCTGCTGCGTGGCCGTGCGCCGTGGACATTGCACTTTAAGCATGAAGACAGCGATACCCTTAAACCTGCCTCCCTGTCTGAAAAGCCTTTCTATCCGAAGCCAGATGGCAAGCTGACATTTGATCGTCTTTCCTCGGTCTTCCTGTCCGCTACCAATCATGAGGAAGATCAGCCGGTGCATCTGCGCCTGCGCAACCCCAGCCTGTGGAAACCGGTGAACTGGGATGTCTTCCGTGCGCCGGAAAGCCGTTATTGCCCCGCCGGTGTGTATGAAGTGGCAGATGAAGCCACAAACCCACATTTGCAGATTAACGCGCAGAACTGCGTGCATTGCAAAACGTGTGACATTAAAGATCCTGCCCAGAATATAGACTGGACCACGCCAGAAGGTGGTGGTGGGCCTAATTATCCGGCCGGTATGTGAATTTGGAGTAAAGTACGGTAAGGCTGCGTCCGAACCATCCTGCGTCTGCAAGCGAAAGAAGTCATGAAGATACTTGTACCTGTAAAGCGGGTTGTTGATTACAACATCAAACCGCGTGTGAAGGCAGATGGCAGTGGTGTTGATACCACTGGCGTCAAGATGTCCATGAACCCGTTTGATGAAATCGCGGTGGAAGAAGCTGTGCGCCTGCGCGAAAAAGGTGCGGCTTCCGAAGTTGTTGTGGTTTCTGTTGGTGTTCAGAAGGCGCAGGATACACTGCGTACGGCCATGGCTATGGGCGCAGATCGCGCCATTCTGGTTCTGTCAGAAGAAAGCCCCGAACCGCTGGCCGTAGCCAAAGTGCTGCGCAAGCTGGTGGAAAAGGAAGAACCGGGTCTGGTTATCCTGGGCAAGCAGGCCATTGATGATGACATGAACGCCACAGGCCAGATGCTTGCTGGTCTGCTTGGTTGGGGGCAGGGCACGTTTGCCAGCAAGGTAGAAATTGCTGATGGCCATGCACGTGTCAGCCGTGAAATTGATGGTGGCACGGAGGAAGTTTCCCTTACGCTGCCCGCTATTATCACGGCCGATCTGCGCCTGAACGAACCACGCTATGCTTCTTTGCCAAATATCATGAAGGCCAAGAAGAAGCCGCTGGAAACCATTGAAGCCGCTGAACTGGGTGTGGACATGAAGCCCCGCCTGAGCATTGTTTCCGTGGCAGAGCCGCCGGAACGCAAGGCTGGCATCAAGGTTGGTTCCGTTGGGGAACTGGTGGAAAAACTGCGTAACGAAGCAAAGGTGATCTGATCATGACCGCTCTTGTTCTTCTGGATCATGAAGAAGGCCAGATCAGAAAGGCCGCTCTATCTGCTGTAACGGCAGCCGCCCAGTTGGGTGATGTGCATGTGCTGGTGGCGGGTGATGCCTCCATCGCACAGGCTGCGGCTGCTGTGCCCGGTGTTGCCAAGGTGCTGCATGCAGCAGATGCACGTTATGCGCACGAACTGGCTGAACCTCTGGCTGCTTTGATTGTTTCTCTGGCAGGCCAATACGATCATATCGTTGCTGCTGCGGGTGCTACGGGCAAGAACGTGCTGCCACGTGCAGCTGCTCTGCTGGATGTACAGCCTATTCCAGATGTTATCCGCATTGTGGATGCAGAAACATTTGTGCGCCCCATTTATGCGGGTAATGCTCTGGCCACTGTTAAGTCTTCAGATGCCAAAAAGGTGCTGACGGTGCGTAACGCTGCTTTTGATGCTGCTGCATCTACAGGTGGCAATGCTCCGATTGAAGCTGTGGACGCGGTAGATGCCCCTGCAGTTTCCAAGTTTGAGACTGTTCAGCTGTCTGATTCCGAACGCCCAGACCTAGAAACGGCCCGTGTGGTTGTGTCCGGTGGTCGTGGCATGCAGAGCGAAGAAAAGTTCCATGCTCTGGATCCACTGGCAGATGCCTTGGGTGCAGCTATTGGTGCTTCTCGCGCTGCTGTGGATTCTGGCTTTGTGCCGAACGAATATCAGGTGGGGCAGACAGGCAAGATTGTTGCGCCTGAACTGTACATGGCCTTTGGTATTTCCGGCGCTATCCAGCATCTTGCCGGTATGAAAGACAGCCGCGTGATTGTGGCAATCAACAAAGACCCAGAAGCTCCCATTTTCCAGGTTGCTGATTACGGAATGGAAGCAGATCTGTTTGAAGTTGTACCGCAGTTGGTTGAAGAGCTGAAGAAATAAACCTTCGCTTTTAAACTATTTGCTTAAGCAACCCCGCATACATCCATGTGTGCGGGGTTTGTTTTTTAAGTGGATATTTATACGCCGTAAGTGGCCAGAAACATGCTTACAGAGGTATGAATAACTTTTTCTTCGTCCTCAGCCATATTGTCATACGGCATGTTAAAGCGCTTTCTATGTGCGATCCGTGTCTGACAAAGCGAGAAAAACTGTTCTGCGGCAAAAACAGGGTCATCCGTTTTTAATGTGCCGCGCTGGGTTTGCTCGCGAATCCAGTTAGACAGAGTTTCAATGGCAATCCGCGGGCCGTGAGACCAAAAGATGGTTGCAAGCTGAGGAAAGTGCGGAGCCTCAGAAACAATCATTCTGTAAAGCATCAAGCTTTCGGGCTGGGTAATCAACTGCACCATGGCACGGGCTACGGCGGTCAGAGTTTCTTTGGGGGAAGCTTCTTTTTGCACCGGAGCAAGTGCTGGGGGAAGTTTTTCCCGACAGCATTTTTCTACAAAAGCTCCAAAGAGATCCGCTTTATTGGTGAAATAATTATATAAAGTACCTTTAGAAACACCAGCCTCCCGCGCAATGGCGGACATACTGGCGCCTTCATAACCGTGTTCTGCAAACACGTTATAGGCCCCTTTTAAAATCTGCTCTCGCTTTGCTTCTGATTCCCCAGTGCAGGCAGAAGTAAGGGAGGAAGGGGAGGAAGATTCAGACATCAGGATTTCAGACTTTAAAGATCAGGCGATTGACGCACAGAGGAAAGAAGGTAGGTTACCATGCTGACCGAACTGGTCGGTCAGTGCAAGGGCTGGTATTTTCTATCAGGCATATCATTTTCGGTGAGGGTGAACGGGTGGCAAAACGGAATGCACAGCGCACAGGCGCGTTGGCGCTGGTTTTCATGCTGGCGGGGTGCATGGTGGGGCCAGATTATAAGAAGCCAGATACATGGTCTCCCTCTCAGTGGCAGCGTGCGGCAGATAAAGATACATCACAGTTGTTGAGTGTCCCCACAACGCAGGCGCCCGATCCGCAGTGGTGGGCCATTTTTAATGACCCCGAACTGACTTCGCTTGAAAAACGTCTGGCAGACCAGAACCTTGATGTACAGCAAGCTACTGAACAATTTGCGGTTAGCCGTGGCCAATTGCTGTTGGCTGGGGCAGAGCGGTTTCCAGATCTCGCTGCCTCTGGCTCATATCGCAGGGCGCAGTACAGCAGTAAGCAACTGCAGCGCATTGTAGAGCGTATTGGCGAAAATGCCGCCGGAACAGGAATGGGGGAAATGCTTTCAGCCCAGTCCTCATCCATTTCCATTCCTTTGCTGAACCAATGGCAGGATGGGCTGCAGGCCAGTTGGGAGGTGGACCTGTGGGGGCGTGTACGCAGGCAGTACGAAGCTGCCAAGGCGTATATGAAAGCCACTATGGAAGAACGCCGGGGTATTCTGATCGCACGGCAGGCGGAACTGGCATCGGATTATATGACGCTGCGTAATTTGCAGGAACAACTGCGGATTACGAAAGAAAATCGCGATGCAGCTTCAGAAATCCTGCAGTTGAGTTCATCACGCTATAAAAGTGGCTTGGTCAGCGAGTTAGATGTGGATAGCGCTCGTTCTCAGTTGGAGCGGACAAATGCGCTTATCCCTCAGTTTGAGCAGCGCATCGCTATGCAGATCAATGCCATTAACCTGCTTATGGGTGCGCCGCCGGGTGGTTTGAATAACGAGTTGGAGCAAACAGCAGGCATTCCGCCTGTGCCGCCGCAGGTGCCAGTTGGCTTGCCGTCGGAATTGGCAGAACGCCGTCCCGATATCCGTGAAGCTGGGGAGGAACTTCATGCCGCTACCGCAGAAGTGGGGCAGGCTGAAGCTGATTTCTATCCAAAGGTCACGATTGATGCGGGCTTTGGTTTCCAGTCCTTCTCTTTCCGAGATATGGGCTTCTGGAGTTCCCGCATGTGGAATGTTGGGCCAGCCATTACCCTTCCTATTTTTCAAGGTGGGCGTTTGACGGGGCAGCTTCAGATGAAGAAGGCCTCTCAGAAAGCAGCGGCTTTGCGGTATCGTAAAACGGTTCTGAATGCATGGAAGGAAGTGGATAACGCA